>NZ_JBITDT010000007.1:0-119602 GCF_044454415.1 Micromonospora sp. NPDC051543 | reverse complement strand
GCGTGTGGTGGTCGTCTTCCGCGACGCTCGATCCGCGGGCTGGTACGCCGGCTGCGCCCCCCCCCCGTCCGTATTGCGGGTGAAAGAATCAGGCTTAACTATGCATTAATATTATCTCGGTAGCTTTCCGAGGATGTCGGCTTTAGCGTCATTTAGGCACGATATCCCTTCGTCGATCGTGGTCTTCCTGATCGCCATCCCGTTGTCCCTGGGCATCGCCGCCGCCTCCGGAGCACCGCTGCTGGCCGGGCTGATCGCCGCCGTCGTGGGCGGGGTGGTCGCCGGCGCGCTCAGCGGCGCGCCCCTTCAGGTCAGCGGGCCGGCGGCCGGGCTCACCGTGATCGTCGCGGGCACCATCGCCGAGTTCGGTTTCGCCGGCACCGCCGCGATCGTGACCGTCGCCGGGCTGCTGCAGATCGTGCTGGGCGTCACCCGCCTCGGGCGGGCCGCGCTCGCGCTGTCACCGACGGTCGTACACGGAATGCTGGCCGGCATCGGCCTGGTCATCGCGTTGAGCCAGGTGCACGTCGCGCTCGGCGGCGCATCCCAGAGCTCCGCGTGGGCGAACCTGCGTGACCTGCCCGGCCAGGTCGCCGACCACCACAGCGTGTCCGTGCTGCTCGGCGCGCTGACCATCGGGCTGTTGCTGATCTGGTCACGCCTGGTCAAGACCACCATGCTGCCGGCGACCCTGGTGGCGGTGGTGGTCACCACCGTGGTGGCGACGGTCCTCGGCGCCGACGTGGAGCGGGTGAATCTGCCCGCCAACCCGTTGAGCGCGCTCGCCCTCCCCCGCTGGCCCGACTCGCCTCCCTGGGAGGTCCTCCCGGCAGTCGTCACCATCGCCCTGGTGGCGAGCGTGGAATCTCTGCTCTCGGCGGTGGCCGTCGACCGCATGCACCACGGCCCACGCGCGAACCTCGATCGGGAGCTCATCGCCCAGGGAGCCGCGAACGCCGTTTCCGGAACGCTCGGCGGCCTCCCGGTGACCGGCGTCATCGTGCGCAGCTCGGCCAACGTCGCCGCCGGGGCACGCACCCGGGCGTCGGCCATCCTGCACGGCGTCTGGATCGCCGGGTTCGTGCTGGCCGGCTCCGTGCTGCTGGAGATGATCCCGATGGCCGCCCTCGCCGCCGTTCTCGTGGTGGTCGGCCTGCGGTTGGTGAGCCTCGCCCAGATCCGTACGTACGCCCGGCACCGGGAACTGCCCGTCTACGTGGTCACCGCGGTCGGCGTGGCCGCGACGGACCTGCTGATCGGGGTCGGGCTGGGCATGGCGACGGCGGCGCTGTTCATGTTGTGGCGGTTGGCCCGCTGCGACATCCACGTCACCGAGCCGAGGCCCGGCGCCTGGCACGTGTCGATCACCGGAACGCTCGCCTTCGTCGCCTGCGGACGGCTCACCCGCCGACTCGCCGCCCTGCCCCCGGGGCAGCACGTCGAAGTCGAGCTGCACCTCGATTATCTCGACCACGGCGCCTACGAGACCATCCGCGACTGGCAGGTGTCCTACACGCGGTCCGGTGGCAGCGCGCAGGTCAGCGAGGTGCACGGTTCGTGGCTCCATCGGGCGGGCACCGACGGGCTCGGCACCGGCAAACGCACCACTCTCTGCGCGACTCGGGGTCGTCGGTCTGCGGATGCGCAGGGGCCGGCCCCGCACCCGTCGGGGTGATGGTCCACTCGGGATCCTGGACGTCGGGGCGTCCTCGCACGAGGGACACCCCGACATCCGGAAAGTCGAGTCGATCAAGCCGGGGCGGAGCGCGTTAGAACGGGTCAGACCCGGGTGAGGCGTACGGCGTCGGCGATGACCAGGCCCGTCGCGTTGCTCCACCGGCTCACCGCCACCCGGTTGGCGTCCCCGGCGGGCAGGGTGAACGTGCCGAGAACGCGCCACTGCCCGCCGGTCGCCCGCTGGTCGACGTAGACCGTGCGGTTGCCGGTGGTGGTGGCGACGATGTACGGGGTGGCGCTGTTGTAGCCGCTGTTCGTCGGCCACCACGCGTCCACCCGGTAGTTGCCGGTCGCCGGGACGTTGAACCGGTACCAGGCCGGGTCGCTGGCCGCGACGGGATCGGCGTAGCGGTAGTCGGCGCCGTACCGCTGGGTGGAGAACGTCGACACACCCCAGTTGGCGCTGGCGGTGAAGCGCCCGGAGGTCGCGTTGTCCACGATCGACGACCAGGCCGTGCTGCCGCCGGCCATCTTCGCGGCGACGTCGGCGCGCATCACGTTCAGGTCGATGAAGGACGGGTCGATCTTGCCGGTGGTACTGGTCTCCCGGTGACCGCGGGCGTAGCTGCTGTCCCGACCCAGCCGAGTGAGCACGGCGGCCGTGGCGGCGATCGACGCGTTGTACTGCGCGGTCGTCATCTGCTGGTCGACGCCGTTGTAGTCGATCTCCCACCCGATCATCAGCGTGTTGCCGTCGCCTGCGGGGATGGGCCCGCTGCCGCCGCTGACCCCGGCGTGGTTGCAGCGGCCGGCGGAGATCACGTGGAAGACCCCGTTGTAGTCGACGAGGGCCTGACAGAGCGGGCCGGCCAGGTCGGAGCGGCCGTTGATGCAGATGCCCAGCGCCGGGTGCGGGTTGCTGGCGCTGGAGGTCGAGGCCGTGTGGTGCCAGAGCACCCCGATCGGGTCGAAGGAGCCCGGCCGCATCCGGTTGAGCCAGTCGCCCTCGACGACGACCTGGACCCCGGCGGCGCGCAGCACGTCCACCAGCCATCCAATCGTGGCCATCAGGACTCTCCGAGCAGGTCGGCGAGGCACTCCGGGGCCTTCGGCGCGGCACTCGCCGGGGCGGGCCGGACCACGACGGTCAGGGCGGCGGCCACCAGGGCGGGGATGCCGAGCACCCCACGGCGGCGCAGACGGATGGACGGTGGTCGGGCCATGGCGATCCTCCAACTGAGGCGGGTGGGGAACGGATCGACGGACGTGATGACGGCACGCTATACCGTCACGTGTGTCGATGTCGATACCCTTCACCTGCCGGCCACGACTTGAAGGAATTCGCCGCCTCAGGCGTCGCCGAGCGCGTCGATGTCGCGCATCTCCTCCGCCGTCAGCGAGAAGTGGAAGACGTCGAAGTTCGCGCTGATCCGCTCGGGCGTGACCGACTTCGGAATCGCGACGATCTCGTGGTCGATGTGCCAGCGCAGCACCACCTGCGCCGGGGAGACACCGTGCGCGGCGGCGATCCGGACCAGCACCGGATCACCGAGATCGCTGGTCTTGAACGGGCTGTACCCCTCCAGCACCACCCCCCGGTCCCGGTGCTCGGCGTGCCGCTGCCGGTCGTACAGCGCGGGACTCCACTCGATCTGGTTGACCGCGGGGTTCTCCTCGGTCGACTGGATCAGCTCGTCGATCTGGACCGTGCTGTAGTTGCTGACGCCGATCGCCCGGGTGAGGTTCTCGTCCCGCGCGGCGATCAGCTCCCGCCAGAGCGGGATGCTGTCCGCTGGCGAGGACGGCGGCCAGTGGATCAGCCAGAGGTCGATCTGGTCGACGCCGAGCGCCTCCAGGCTGGCCTCCAGCGTGGCGCGCTCCTGGCCCACCCGGTTCGCCGGGAGCTTGGTGGTGAGAAAGACGTCCTCCCGACGCAGCCCACTCTCCCGGACCGCCCGACCCACCTCCCGCTCGTTGCCGTACACGGTGGCGGTGTCGAGGTGCCGGTAGCCGGTGTCGAGCGCGGCCAGCACGGCGTCGTAGCCCACCTGGCCGGTGGCCTGCCAGGTGCCGAAGCCGAGCAGGGGCATTCGCACGTCACCTGGAAGCAGGGCGGTGGGCTGGTCGCGGAGGTCCATGGAATCCGTTCTACCCCGCCGCACGCCCGGCCGCCGAGTGAACCGGACACTCCGGCGGCCAGCGCAAGGGCCCGTTCTGCCGGAGAATACGGGTGTGACGGACCGGCTGGACGAGTACCGACGCCGGCGCGACGCGGCCCGTACGCCGGAGCCCGTGCCACGGGCGACGCCCCGGCCGGCCGGCGACGACGGCGACCGCGCCCGCTTCGTCATCCAGCAGCACCACGCCCGTAGCCTGCACTGGGACCTGCGGTTGGAGCACGAGGGCGTGCTCGCGTCCTGGGCGGTGCCGCGTGGCCTGCCCCGCGACCCGGGCCGCAACCACCTCGCCGTCCATACCGAGGACCACCCGATGGAGTACCTCGACTTCGCCGGCGAGATCCCGGCCGGCGAGTACGGGGGCGGCCGGATGATCATCCACGACCGGGGCACGTACCGCTGCGAGAAGTGGCGCGACGACGAGGTCATCGTGACGCTCTCCGGCGCGCGCACCGAGGGCCGGTACGCGCTGTTCGCCACCGGCGGCCGGGACTGGATGATCCGCCGCACCGACCCCGCGCCGCCGGGCTGGACGCCGATGCCCGAGCTGGTCCGCCCGATGCACGCCACGCCCGCCGCCGGGCTGCCGCGCGACGCCGACAAATGGGGGTACGAGCTGCGTTGGGACGGGATCCGCGCGGTGGCGTACGTCTCCGGCGGGCGGTTACGGCTGCTCTCCGAGACCGACGAGGAGATCACCGGCGGATACCCGTGGCTGCGCGCGATGGCCGAGGCCCTGGCGCCGACCGAGGCGGTGCTCGACGGCGTGCTGGTGCGCATCGACGGCTCGGGTCGGGTGCGTCCGGCACGCCCGACCAGCGGGGGCCGGGTGCCGACCGGCGCGCAGTTCCTCCTTGTCGACCTGCTGTGGTTGGAGGGCGTGAGCAGCGTCGACGTCCCGTACGCGCAACGCCGGGAACTGCTCGATGGACTGGCGTTGGCCGGTACGCACTGGCAGACTCCGCCGTGGTTCTCCGGTGCCGGCGACGAGGCCCTGCGTACCGGGCGGGAGCAGGGGCTGCCCGGTGTGGTCGCCAAGCGGCTCGACTCGGTCTACGAGCCGGGCGTACGCAGTCGGCACTGGCTGAGTGTCGACGCGGCCTGACGGCGAGGAGCGACGTGTACCTGACCCACCTGGACTGCCCGCGCTGCGGCCTGGAGTACGCCGCCGACGAGGTGCAGAACCTCTGCGACTGCGGTTCGCCGCTGCTGGCCCGGTACGACCTGCCGGCGGTCGCGAAGGTGGTCACCCCGGAGCGCTTCGGCCTGCGCCCAGCCGACCTGTGGCGGTACCGGGAGCTGCTGCCGGTCGCCGACCCCCGGCACGTCACCACGCTCGGCGAGGGCTGGACGCCGCTGCTGCGCGCTCCCTCGTACGGCGCGGAGATCGGCATCGCGGACCTGATGGTCAAGGACGAGGGGCTGATCCCGACCGGCTCGTTCAAGGCGCGTGGCGCGGCGGTCGGCGTGAGCCGGGCCCGCGAGCTGGGCGTCAAGCGGATCGCGATGCCCACCAACGGCAACGCCGGGTCGGCCTGGGCAACCTACGCGGCGCGCGCCGGAATGGGCGCCACGATCGTCATGCCGTTGGCGGCGCCGACCATCTGCCGGCGCGAGTGCGTGGCCGCCGGCGCCGATCTGCGCCTGGTGGACGGGCTGATCAGCGACGCGGGCCGACGGGTGGCCGAGCTGGTCGCCGAGTCGGACGGCGCGATCTTCGACGCCGGCACGCTGCGCGAGCCCTACCGGCTCGAGGGCAAGAAGACGATGGGGTACGAGATCGTCGAGCAGCTCGGCTGGCAGGCCCCCGACGTGATCATCTATCCGACGGGTGGCGGGGTCGGCCTCATCGGCATCCACAAGGCGCTGCACGAGATGCGCGAGCTGGGCTGGGTCGGCGACAAGCTGCCCCGGCTGGTGGCGGTGCAGTCGACCGGCTGCGCGCCGATCGTGCGGGCCTTCGCCGCCGGTGAGTCCCGGGCCCGCCCGTGGGAGGACGCGCACACGGTGGCGTTCGGCATCACCGTGCCGTCGCCGCTGGGTGACGAGCTGATCCTGGCGGCGTTGCGGGCGTCCGCCGGCACCGCCGTCGCCGTCGACGACGCCGAGATCCTGACCGACCTGCGGGACTTCGCGGCCCGGGAGGGGCTGCTGCTCTGCCCGGAGGGCGCGGCCTGCCTGACGGCGGCACGCCAGCTACGCGCCGGCGGCTGGATCCGGGCCGGGGAACGGGTGGTGGTGCTCAACACCGGCGCGGGCCTGAAGTATCCGGAGACGGTCGACGTCTCCGGCGTACCCGTGCTGGCCTGAGCCGGCATCCCGCGCGGCGCGGGATGCCGGCGTGCCGCGCCTACCGGTAGGTGATGTCGGACGGCGAGTAGAGGCAGTTGACGCCGTCGGCGCCCGCACCGATCTTGGTCGGTTCGCTGCCCTTGGGTACGCCCTTGTACTTGACGCAGATCGAGGTCTCCCGGTCGGGATCGCCGACGATGGTGATGCGGCTGAAGCGGGCGGTGTCGCCCCAGTTGGTGTTGATGCCGGCGATCGTGTCGGTGTCGCGGACGACCACGTTGTCGATCACCACGTGCCGCTGGTACGAGGTGGAGCAGTTGCCACAGGCGCGGTAGAGCTTCCCGGCGTTCTCCACCTGGAAGTTCCTGATGTGGACCGTGCCCGAACCGTTGTGCTGGAAGACCTTGTCGCTGGCGGACCGCGCGCCGCCGCCGTCGACCGTGTACGTGGTGCCGCCCCGGAAGGTGGCCGCGTCCTCGCCCACGTCCTCCCACCAGACGTTGACCAGGGTGCAGTCGCCCTCGCAGTGCACGCCGTCACCGGCCGGCGCGCCGATGATCACGTTGCGCAGGGTGGCGCCGGCGGCCAGCTCGAACATCGGGTCCTGACTCTCGCTCTGCCCACCGTCGCCGATGCCGTAGTAGCGCCTCAGCCCTCCGTCGAAGGTGCCGGACACCGGGATCGTCGCGTCCACCTTCTGGCTGCTGGTGGGCGTCGGCCACCCGGAGGGTGGTGGGGCGGTCGGGCTCGATGTGGCGGGCGGCGGCGTGCTGGTGGCCGGCGGTGTGGTCGGGGTGCCGCCGCCGGAGGAGTCCACGACCACGTCGTCGAAGCCGCCGCTGGCGTACGCGGTGACCAGGCCGATCCGTCCGGCGCCGGCCAGGCTGCTGCTGCCGGAGGCGATCTGCGCGCCGTTGACGAAGCCGCGGATGGTGCTGCCGTTGACCTCGACGCGCAGGGTGTACCAGGTGCCGGTGGTGACGCCGAGGGGGGCCGAGCCGATAGCCGTGACGCTGCTGCCGTTGACGGCCTGGAGTTCGGCCCGGCCGGAGCCGAGCAGGGCGAGACGATACATCCTGGTGCTGCTGGTGGAGCGGGCGGCGAGCCCGACCAGGGCGCTGGACGAGCCGAAGCTCCCCGGCCGGACGCGGGCCTGCACGGCGTAGTCGGTCCACCCGGTGTCGCCGGCGAACTGTCGGGCCAGTTCGCTGCCCGCGTTGGACTGCTGGAACACCCCCGCGCCGTCGACCGCCCAGGCGCCACCGGACTTGGACCAGCCGGAGGCGTCGCCGTCGCTGAAGGTGTCGGTGAAGATGGTGGCCGCGAAGGCCGAGGTCATGCTGGCGGCGAGGGCCGCCACGGTCACGCCGGCGCACACCGCCAGCACCAGTGGTCGTCGTCTCCTGTGCACGGTTGTCCTCCTTGACGCGTGTGGTGGTGATCCCGGGACGCGGACGCGCGGGGACGTGCCGGCACGGCGCGCTGACGCGAGAGCGGGATCGGTGTGCCCCGTCGGACGCCCGGATCCGACAGCGGGGTAAAGCGGGATGAAAGCCGTGGGAAAGGGCTTTCCCGTCTCTCCGAGGCTAGGACTGCGCACATATCAGCGTCAATGCCTGACGCTTGCAGGTCTGTTGCAGGATTTCGGCGCCGGAATCAGAAGCTGTTCGGCTCGGTCAGCCGCCAGGCCGCGTTGATCAGCCCGATGTGGGACAGCGCCTGCGGCATGTTGCCGAGCTGCGCCCCGGTGGTCAGGTCGATCTGCTCGCTGAACAGGCCCACGTCGTTGGCGCGACCCACCACGCGCTCGAACAACTCCTCGGCCCGCCGCGGCTCACCCGCCATCGCCAGACACTCCACCAGCCAGAACGAGCACAGCAGGAAGCCGGCGGGGTCGGTCGTCCAGCGCCGGACGAGGCCGTCCTCCGTGCCCAACTCACGCTCCACCATCTCGATGGTCGAGCGCATCCGGGGATCGGTCGCCGGCAGGAAGTGCGCCACCGGCAGGGCGAGCACCGAGGCGTCCAGCTCGGCCGAGCCGAACGAGCCGGTGAACGCGCCGATCCGGTCGTTCCAGCCTTCGCGCAGCACCGTCTCACGTATCTCGTCGCGGATGCCGGTCCAGCGGCGTGGGTCGGCCCGCTCACCGAGCCGGTCGGCGAGCCCCACCGCCCGATCCATGGCCAACCAGCAGGAGACCTTCGAGGAGAGGTAGTGCCGCTCGTCGTCCCGGGTCTCCCAGATGCCCCGGTCCGGCAGGTGCCAGGTCGCGGCCACCTGCTCGGTCAGGCCGAGGACCATCTCCCGCAGCTCCGACTCGAACGTCGCGCCGAGGTAGTCGCGCAGCCGCCACACCGCCGACAGCACCTCACCCGGCACGTCGAGCTGCCGCTGCTTCCAGGCGTCGTTGCCGACGCGCACCGGGCGACTGTCGTGGTATCCGCGCAGGTGGTTGCAGTGGTGCTCGGAGAGGTCGCGTTCACCCTCCAACCCGAAGAGCACCGGCACCGGCTCGTCGCCGAACTGACCGATCGACCGGGCCACCCAGGCGAACAGCCGCGACGTCTCGTCCGGACAGGCGGCCACCCAGAGCGCCCGCATCGTCAGCGAGAAGTCCCGCAACCAGGAGTACCGGTAGTCGTAGTTGCGGTCACCGCCGATCTGCTCCGGCAACGAGCTGGTCAACGCCGCCGCCACCGCGCCACTGCGGGCGTACGTGAGGCCGGTCAGCACGGTCGCGCTGTGCCGCACCAGCTCCGGGTACCGGCCCGAGTACGTGTGCGTGTCCCGGAACGCCTCCCAGGCCCGTGTCGTGTCGGCGAGGGCGGTCAGCGGGTCCATCTGGACCGGTGGCTTGCCGTACGTCTGCCCGAACGCCACGTCGATCCCCACCACCTGACCGGAGGAGACCTCGAACTCGTGGGTCACCCGGTCCCGGCCCGCCCGCAGCGGCATGCCCCCGGCCCGCAGCACCAGCCCCACCGGGCCGGCATCGGCCACCACCGCGCCGTCGGGCTGCTCGTGCAGGTACGGCGTGAGCAGGCCGTACTCCGGGCGGGGGGCGAAGTCCAGTGCCATCCGTACCCGCCCGGACAGGCCCTCGACCACGCGGACGAGTACGGCGGGCGAGTTCATGCCCAACTCGTGCGCGCGGGCACCGGGCTCGGCGGCGAGCGCGTCCGTCACCGCCACGCTGCCGTGCGGCGTGTGGTGCACCGTCCGCAGGATGAGCGTGTCCGGTCGGTAGGCGCGCTCGACCCGGTAACCGGGGCCACCGGCGTCGGCCGGCGCCAACCGGAAGTGCCCGCCGTCCGGGTCGAGCAGCCTGCCGAAGACGGAGGCGCCGTCGAACCGGTGCGGACACCACCAGTCGATCGAGCCGTCGACACCGACAAGCGCTCCGGAACGGGAGTCCGAGAGGAACCCGTAGTCGGAGATCGGCGGCTGCGTCACCAGCCGGGCGTACCCGGATCGGCCCGATTCAGGCCAACGCCGTCACGCGGTCGGCGGTTCGTCCTCGCCGGCCTCCTCGGCCCGGTCGGCCTCCTCCTTGGTGTGGTGCACCGCCTGGTCGGCGTGCTCCGGAGGGCCGTAGACGGTGTAGAGCACCAGCGGATTCGGACCGGTGTTGACGAAGTTGTGCTTCGTGCCGGACGGGACGACGACCAGGTCACCCGCGACGACCTCCCGCTTCTCGCCGGCGACCCGGGCCTCACCCGTCCCGCTGACGAACGTCAGGATCTGGTCGATGCCCTCGTGCACCTCCTCGCCGATCTCCCCGCCCGGCGGAATCGTCATGATCACCAACTGGGTGTGCTCGCCGGTCCACAGCACCCGCCGAAAGTCCGGGCTCTTCTCGGCGACGGTCGCGATCGTGAAATGCTCCATGGCCCGCTCATACCCCGTTCGGTCACGCGTCACGCCGGGACTGGCAGATGGTGGAATTCCCCACGGTCGGCAGGTTTGGATCCGCCCCGAGCGGGGATCGACAACGCTGACCGGCGCGAACGGCCGGTCGAGCCAGGTCCCCGCTGGCGTACCGCCGAACGGCTGCGGTGGTGGGAGACGGCCAGAGCGCGGCGACGTTGCGATCACGATCGCAGCGGCGCCGCGCGCTCGTTTCCGCGTACGGCGTCGCGGGGTGCGCCGCCAGCGTCGCGGTACGTCGCAGATGTCGCGGGGTACGCCGCCAGCGTCGCGGTGTACGTCTCAGATGTCGCGGTGCAGCCAGGCGAGCAGGTCGGGCGGGGTCAGCGCCCGCGCCCGCCGCTCGTAGCGGGCCAGCGCAGTCGAGTCGAGCAGGTCACGCCCCTGCCCCGAGCCGCCGCGCCGGAAGAACGCCTGACGGTCCCGCAAGACGCCGAGCGTGTCCGGGGCGAGTTGGTCGGCGCGTTCGCGCATCCGGTCGAACGTGGCCGCCTCGACCAGTGCGGGCCACCGTCCGGCGGGCACCTCGACACCCCAGCGGTCGGCCAGCAGTCGCATCTGTGCGCCCAGGTCGGCGCGGAGGTCGTCGTAGTGCACCAGCGCGATGTTCGGCTCGTGCCGGCGGGCCCAGGCGTCGCGCAGGTGCCAGAACACCCCGGGCAGCGAGTCCAGCTCGACGCGCGGGTCGACCTCGTGGTCGACCCAGCTCGCCAGCCATTGCCCGAGCGATGGACGGTCACGCGGCGGTCCCGCCGGCGCGGGTTGGCCGGTCAGCTCCGCGACTCGGGTCCGGTCCAGGTTTCCCGCCTGGTGGTAGAGGGAGACGGCCATGTCCAGTGGATGCCGCGCCACCACCACATAGTGCGCCCGAGGATCGAGCGGTACCCCGTCCAGCGGGGTGTGCGTCTTGATGAACCGGCGGTGCGGCTGCGCGGCCAACCGCTCGTACACCACGTCCCGGGGCTCGCCCAACCAGTCCAGCCAGGGCGACAACTCGGACAGCGGCGCCGGCAGCTCCGGACTGCCCAGCACCAGCAGCGCGCAGATCATCTGCATCCAGGTGGTGCCGCTCTTGGAGCGGGTGCTGATCACGATGTCGCCGTCGCGAAACGGAAAGCCGAGCCAGCGGGCGCTGTCCTCGTCGGTGGAGCGGTAACGGTACGGCGACGCGGACATCGGGCGAGCGTAGTCGCCGAACCGACAGCCAGGCAGCGGATTTTCGGTACCAGAAAGTGGGGAGGCATGCGAATGCCTGACTAGATTGAAGTATGGTGCCCGCCCACGGGGGCCGGGCGCTGGAGCCGGTCTACCGCCCCATCCTCGCCAGCCGCCGACGCGGCGAGCTGGAAGCCCTCACCCACCTCGATCCCGCAGCCGCCCCGCTCGTCGCGCCGATCCTGGAGGTCGACGCCGTCGACCGTTCCACGAGGGACGGCCTGCGCCGACTACCGGTCGGCCTGCTGCCGGCCGTCGACGTGACCGCCCAGGCCGACTCGGTCGACACGGAGTTGGTCCGGTGGGGCGTACCGCTGATCCCGGTCATCGGCCTCGCGGAGAGTGAGCGGCGGCTCGTCGCGCACGGCGCGGCGGCCCGGGCCTACGCCCGACGGGCGCTGATCCGGGTGCGGGTCGCGCACGACCGGGCGGGCCCGGACGCGGACACGACCGCCGTCGAGCGGATCTGGCGGTACACCGGCCTCGCGCCGGAGGAGTGCGACCTGCTGGTGGACGCGGGTGACGTCTGCTGCCCGGCCGACGTACGGGTGGCCGAGCCCCGGGTACGGCGGCTGCTGGACTGGGCCCGTCGCCACGCCTGGCGCTCGGCGACGGTGGCGGCGGGCGGCATGCCGCCGACGCTGTCCCGGTTGCCCACCGACGAGCCGGTCCGGTTGGAACGCTGGGACTGGCAGCTCTGGCAGCGGCTGGCCGACGTCGGAGTCGACTACGGCGACTACGGCGTCGGTTCGGCGCTGCCCGACTCGGGAGACCCCGCCGACCGGCTACCCACCGTGCGGTACACCGCCGACGACGGCTGGTGGGTCTACCGCTGGTCGCGCCGGGGCGGCCGGGGCGACGACCGCTTCGCCGACCTGTGCCGAACGCTGGTGACGGCACCGCACTGGTCGGGCGTCGGCGCGGCGTTCTCCTGGGGCGACCACGAGCTGCTGCGCCGCGCACGGCGAGGAGCCGGGGCCGGCTCCGCCGCCAACTGGACGGCCTGGAGCACGTCGCACCATGTGGCGCACGTGCTCGCCGCACTGCTGCGACCCGACGACCCCGACCGGTCGGGTTGGGACTCCCGGCCGGGGCCACCGCAGCGGGGGCGACCGCCCCGGTGAGCGCCCCTACTGCTTCTCGGTGAAGCCGAACTGGATGATGCCCTCGTCGTCGACGGTGGCGTCCACCGCGGCGTCGCCGAGCAGTTCGGCGGCGTCCGGGTCGAGGAAGATCCGCGCGCCCTGGTTGTCGACGACCTGGTCACCCTGCTCCGGCTCGGGCACCAGCTCCACGGTGAGCGATCCGGCGTCGGTGTCGGCGGCGATCCGCACGCCACCGTCCTGGGCCACGTCCTGCTGGTTGGCGAGGTCGCGGATGACGAGCACAGCGTTGTCGGTCATGGTGAGCATTGGTGGAACTCCTCGTGGTTTCTCGGCTCGCGGTCGCTTCTCGCGCAGAGGCGGACGAACGGCCCGCGTACGAGCACGCGTGGGAGGCGACGGGAGATACGGACGGTCATCGCCGTCGCGTCGAATCGGGGCGACTGACGGCCCCTTCCAGCCCACGGTGCCCGCTACCGAGCGATACGTCAAATAGAGCCGGATCAGTCCCGCTCTCGCTTCCGCGCTGGTCACGGCGCTGTTTTGCCCACCTGCGAGCGGAACTATCCTTACGCTGGGTGAATGATGGATGACGCCCGCCGTGCGGCTGCCGAATTCCTCGGCACGCTGCTGCTGGTCTTCTTCGGCGTAGGCGCCGCCGTCGCCGCGCGGGTCCAGGGCGGCGTGGTGGTCGTCGCGCTGGCCTTCGGGTTCGTCATGCTGGCCCTCGTCTACACGATCGGCCCGCTCTCCGGCAGCCACGTCAATCCGGCGGTGACGCTCGGCGTCCTGCTCTCCGGCAAGATCTCGGTGATCGGCGCCGTCGCCTACTGGATCGCCCAGTTCGCCGGAGCGACCGTGGCCGGCTTCCTGCTCTGGGCACTGACCCGGTGGGGTGACGTCGCGGACCAGACCGGGGCGCTGGGCTCGAACGGGTACGGCGCGCACATCAACCGGGGTGGCGCGGCCGTACTGGAGATCGTGCTGACGTTCCTCTTCGTCCTGGTCGTGCTCGTCGTGACCAGTCGCAGCGAGAACCCCGGCATCGCGGGAGTTGCCATCGGTCTGGCCCTGGCCGCGACCCAACTCGTCGGCGTGACGCTGACCGGCGCGGCGGTCAACCCGGCCCGCGCCTTCGGTCCGGCCGTCTTCGAGGGCGGGGTGGCGCTCCGCCAACTCTGGGTGTTCATCGTCTTTCCGCTGCTCGGTGGGGCGCTCGCCGCGTTGGTGGCACCGCTGGTGATGGGCGGACAACGGCACTACTGGGGCGGCCACGAACGGTCGCTCGGCCGCCCGGGACATCGCGAAGGGCAATAACCTTCGTACGAGAGTCTTCTCCGGCGATTATCTTCATGGCAGCATCGGCGCATGCATCGTCGTCTCTTTCCGCGCGCCGTCGCCCTGCTCGCGCTGGTCGCCGCCGTGGCCACCGTGGGCGCGTCCGGCGCCACCGCCGAGTCGCCCACCCCCGCGACGACCCGACTGCGCGCCACCATCGACGCGATCCTCGCCGACAGCCGGCTGGCCGGCGCACAGACGTCGGTGGTCGTCGTCGACACCAGCACCGGGCAGACCCTCTACGACCGCAACGGTGACCGGCGGCTGATCCCGGCCTCCAACACCAAGCTGCTGACCTCGACCGCCGCTCTGGGGCTGCTCGGTCCCGGCCACCACTTCCGCACCGACGTGCAGACCACCGGCCCGCGCCGCGGCGGGCTGCTCTCCGGCGATCTCTACCTGCGCGGCGGCGGCGATCCGACCATGCTGGCGGCCGACTACGACGCGCTCGCCGCGCAGGTCGCCGCCGCCGGTGTCCGGGTCGTCACCGGCAACCTGGTGGCCGACGACACCCGCTACGACCGCGCCCGGTTGGGCCCGGACTGGACGTGGGACGACGAGCCCTACTACTACGCGGCGCAGGTCTCCGCGCTGACCGTCGCCCCGGACACCGACTACGACGCGGGCACCGTGATCGTGCACGCCGCGCCGGCCGACCGGACCGGCGCCCGGCCGGTGGTCACCACCACACCACCCACCAGCTACGTCCGCATCGACAACCGGGCCGAGACGGTCAGCGAGGGCGAGACCTCGATCTCCATCGAGCGTGCGCACGGCGGCAACACGGTCGTGGTGACCGGCCAGATCGCCGTCGGCGACGAGCCCACCAGCGACTGGGTGACCGTCTGGGAGCCCACCGGCCTCGCGGCCGAGGTCTTCCGGGCGGCGCTGCGTCGGCACGGCGTACGGGTGCTCGGCCGGACCGTGCTCGGCGAGCCCACGCCGGAGACGGCCAACCCGGTGGCCAGACACGACTCGATGAGCCTGGGTGAGCTGATGACGCCCTTCCTCAAGCTCTCCAACAACGGGCACGCCGAGGTGCTGACCAAGGAGATCGGCCGGGTGCTCTCCGGCACCGGCACCTGGTCCGCCGGTCTCACCGGGATCAGCGAGTACGTCGCCGACACCGGAATGGACACCGGAACGCTGCGCCAGCGCGACGGCTCGGGCCTGTCCCGCCGCGACCTGGTGCCAGCGGCGGAGTTCGTCGACCTTCTGGCCGCCGTGCGAGCCCAGCCCTGGTTCCCCACCTGGTACGCGGCGCTGCCCATCGCGGGGCAACCGGAGCGGTTCGTCGGCGGCACGCTGCGCAGCCGGATGGCCGGCACCCCGGCGGCGGGCAACGTCCACGCCAAGACCGGCAGCCTGACCGGCGTATCGGGGCTGTCCGGCTACGTCACCAGCGCCGACGGCCACCTGCTCGCGTTCTCCATCCTGCTCAACAACTACCTGACGGCGTCGGTGAAGGCGCTGGAGGACCAGATCGCGGTGACGCTGGCCGGCCACCGCGAGGACGGCGCGAGCACGGCCCGGGTCGCAGCGCCCGAGGTGCCCCAGGCTCCGCGTACGCCGGAGGGTGTGGAGTGCTCCTGGGTCAAGCCGATCACCTGCTGATCAGCAGGCGGGTCAGGCGGGTCGCTTCGGTGTGGGGGGTACCGCCGCGGGGTCGCCGCGCTCGATGAGCGCGGCGATCTCGGCGGCGTGCAGGCCGCGGAGCGTCAACACCCGGGTGCCCCACCGGTGCAGCCGGCACGGGTGGGGGCTGGCGTCGTTGCGACAGACCACCCCACCGGACCAGCGCCGGGGCGCGTGTACCACCACCGCGCGTACCGCGAACTGGGCATCCTCGCCCGTCACGTACGGCGGCAGGGGGATGTCGCGGAGCACCTCCGGCTCGTCGACGCCGGGAGAGACGGCAGGACGGACGCGGTGGGCGGTACTGCTGCTCATCTGAGCTGCCTCCACAGTGGAAGGTGGACGGGGACAGCAGAAAGTTACGTCGTCACCGACGGAGGGCGACGGACAAACTGTCCCGCTCAGCGCAGCGCGACGGCTTGGAGGCCGACGTTCCCGCAGTGCTCGGTGTAGACCTTCTCGACCGTCCAGCTCACCACCAGCCGGGCGTCCTTCGGCGCCGCGAACCGGATGACGAACTGGGCGCTCTGACTGGTGTACGGGTCCTCCAGGCGGAGGGTGCTGACCGGCCCGCCCGTCGACAACCGCACGTCGAGCCGGCCACGCGCCATCCAGATTCCGGCGTACACCTGCACCGTGCGCGGCGCACCGCTGCCGACGACCGTCAGGCTGAACCCGTTGCCCACGCCGCAGGTGTAGACACCGTCGGAGCTGCCCCGGTCCCACCGGTCGGGCGCGCCGTCGGACCAGCGGACGACCTCCTGGTTGCCGTCCCAGCCGATCCGGCGACCCTTTCCGCCCCCGTCGACGATCTCCCCGGAGCCGGACTGCTTGCGGACCGTCGAGTTGCCGCCGCCCGGCCCCCAGTGCATCCAGTCCCGGGTACCCACGGCGGTCAGGTCGACCTCGGCGGGCACCTCGGCGCGGGTCACCGACAGCAGCGACGCGGCCGGCTTCTCCGACACCGGGGTGGGTGGGCTGGTCGACGGGGTCGGCTCGGGTGAGGGTGGCCGCTGCCGGGGCCGCAGACCCGGCAGCGCCGGGCCGGCCTCGCCGGTACGTCCGTCCGCGCCCGGCAGGCCCGTCGGACGGGCGGCACCGGCGGGCACGCCGCCCGGGCCGCCGACCGTCGCGTCACCCGAATCCGGGCCGGACCGCGAACCGAGGTACGCCACGAGCACCACGAGGCAGACGACCGCGCCGACCCCTTCCAGCGCCCAACGCCGCCGCTGGCGGGCGCGGGCGAGCCGGCGCAGCGCTCGGTGACTCAGTCCGGCCGCGGCGGATCGCGGCCGGTGCGACGCGGGTCGCGTGGCCGGCTCGTCCCCGGCCCGCGAACCATCCCGCGTACGGTCCTCGTCCGCCACCGACTCCTCCACGTTGCCGCCCGACCGCCACCGCACGGGACGGATCGACCGTCCACTGTGTCTCGTTCACGATTGCACCGGCGTGGTCGACACGCTAAATCGGGACAGCATGACGTGTCCAGTCCGGATCGGGACGGTATGGGGCGGCCGTCTCACCGTCCGGTGGTCACCCCGGGTCAGCCGATGCGGAAGCCGAGCGCCTGCGCGATGACGAGAGCCTGCTCGGCGTCCACGAGCGCGCCGGCTCGCTCGACCGACGTCGGGTCGAGCGCGGTGAGATCACTGCGCCGCAGGTCGGCGCCGCCGAGGCGGCAGCGCTGGAGTTGCGCCCCGGAGAGGTCGACGCCGGTCACGGTGGCGCCGGTGAGGTTCGCCCCGGTCAGGTCGGCCTCGCGCATCCGCACGTCGGTCAGCCGGACGGCACGCAGGTCCGCGCCGGGTAGCGCGACGAACGACCAGTCGCCGCCGTCGACGCGCAACGGGCGCAGCTCGCACTGGACGAAGGTGCTGCCCACCAGCTTGCAGCCGGTGAACTCGGCCTCGAAGAAGTTGCAGCGCTTGAAGGCGCAGCGGGTGAACGCGGAGTCGAGGTGCCGGGACGCGTTGAACCGCACGTTGCCGAACGTGCATCCGGTGAAGACCGCGCCCCGGGTGACCGCCTCGGTCAGGTCCACGTCGAAGAACTCGCAGGCGACGAAGTGACGGTCGGCCAACTCCTCGCCGTACCAGTCCTCGTTGCGGAAGGTCACGTCCTCGGTCAACTCCGGCATTCGGCCAGGCTAGTGCCGCCGACCGACACCACCGGGAACCCGCCCCTTCCGGTAGCGGCGTACCGGCGAGTAGTTTCGGCGGCGTGAGTGTGGCGCGGAGCAAGGACCCGGATGAGATCGGCTTCGACCCGGAACGGCTGGCCCGGATCGACGAACACTTCGGCAGGTACGTCGACGACGGCCGGCTCGCCGGGTGGCAGGTGGTGGTCACCCGCCGCGGCGAGGTGGCGCACTCCTCGACGTACGGCCTGCGGGACCGCGAGTCGGGTGCGCCGGTCGGGGCGGACACGCTCTGGCGCATCTACTCGATGACCAAGCCGATCACCTCGGTCGCGGCGATGATGCTGTGGGAGGAGGGCCGCTTCGAGCTGACCGACGAGATCAGCCGCTGGCTGCCCGAGTTCGCCGACCTGCGGGTCTATTCGAAGGGCTCGACGCTCAAGCCGTACACGGTGCCGGCGACCGAGCCGATCCGGGTCTGGCACCTGCTCACCCACACGGCCGGCCTGACGTACGGCTTCATGCAGACGTCGGTGGTCGACGGGCTCTACCGGGCCGCCGGCTACGACATGTACCCGCCGGCGGGCGTCGACCTGGCCACGGCCTGCGCGGCCTTCGCCGAGTTCCCCCTGCTCTTCGAGCCCGGCACGGCCTGGGGTTACTCGGTCGCCACCGACGTGCTCGGTCGGCTGGTCGAGGTGATCTCCGGGCAGAGCCTCGACGCCTTCTTCGCCGACCGGATCTTCGCCCCGCTGGGCATGACGGACACCCGCTGGTGGGTGGAGGGCGACGAGGCCGAACGACTGGCCGCGCTCTACGCGCCGGATCCGCGCACCGGGCAGGCGTTCCGCTACGACCGGCTCGGCGCTCTGGCACACCACAAGCCCGCCTTGTTCTCCGGTGGCGGCGGCCTGATCTCCAGCGCCGCCGACTACCACCGCTTCACCCAGATGCTGCTGCGTGGCGGCGAGTTGGACGGCGTACGTCTGCTCGGGCCACGCACGGTGCGTTTCATGGCCCGCAACCACCTGCCCGGCGGGCAGGACCTGGGCACCCTGTCCACCGGCGGCTTCGCCGAGAGCACCCTGGACGGGGTCGGCTTCGGCCTCGGCTTCGCGGTCGTCGAGGACCCGATTCCGAGCCGGGTGCCGAGCAGCGTCGGTGAGTACTACTGGGGCGGGGTCGCCAGCACCGCCTTCTGGGTGGACCCCACCGAGGAGATCACCGCGATGCTCTTCACCCAGCTCCTGCCGTCGAGCACCCATCCCCTCCGCTCCCAGCTGCGCCAACTCGTCTACGCCGCCCTCATCGACTGAGGGTGTGGGGTCCGTCGCCCACGGCTGACGGACCCCACACCGCAGCTCAACCGAGCTGCTGCGCCTGGAGCGCGCGGATCTTCGCGGGCTTGCTGACGGAGAGGTTCGAGATCAGGTACGCCCGCACGCTGCCGTCGGGGAACACCGCCCACAGGTCGGCCACACCGTCGGCGTTCAGGTCGGCGGCGAGGAGACTGCTGACTGCCACGCCGGTGTTCCAGCCCGAGGCGAGCCGATACTGGGTGTAGGCGAGCGCGCCGGTCCCGTCGCCGTTGTCGGTCATCGTCACGCCCTGCCACAGGTACAGGTCGCCGGTCGTGGCGTTGCGCAGGACCAGGGCCACGCCCGACGCCAACTGGGTGCTGGCCAGGGTCCAGTTCTGCCAGTCACTGCCG
This sequence comes from Micromonospora sp. NPDC051543, assembly GCF_044454415.1. NCBI lineage: Bacteria > Bacillati > Actinomycetota > Actinomycetes > Micromonosporales > Micromonosporaceae > Micromonospora > Micromonospora sp. NPDC051543. Next base: position 100,390 of record NZ_JBITDT010000007.1, on the reverse strand, counting down.
CCGGTCGGGGTGGCGGTGTTCAACGAGACTCGGAAGTAGAGTCCCGCCGCCCAGACGCTCGGGTAGTAGGACAGTCGGTAGCCGTTCGTCGTGTCGCCGACGATTCCGATCAGGTCAGGGATGTAGTCGCCGACCCCGTCCGCCACGTACCCGTTGACGAGCTGGATCGGGGAGTTGTCGTGGTCGTCGGCCAGGAATTCGCGCGCGAGGCTGACGTTGGCGTTGTAGGGCCTGGACATCGTACCGTCGCCGAGACCCTTGATGATGACGCCGCCACCGGCGTTGTCGCCACCCGGGTAGTAGGCCAGGAAGTCCTGGTTGGCGGTGCCCCAGAACGTGCCGGTGATCATCTGGGCGCCGTCGAAGTCGGCCGGCGATTCGTTGCCGGTGACGCCGTTGCCGTAGATGCCGATGTTCACGGCAGGGACCTTCACCCGGCCGGTGCCGACGCCGGTGGTCGCGTTGATCCGGCCCCGCGCTGTCCAGACGCCGGAGTCGAGGCCCGTCGTGGTGCCGCCGGCGGTCACCAGGTCCGGTACGCCGTCACCGTTGAGGTCCTTGTCGACCGGGCCGGCGACGGCGGTGGTCGGCGTGTTGACCGGTGCGGCCTGGGCCGGCAGGGCTGGGACGACGGCGAGCGCCAGGGTGGCCGGCACCGTCCAGGCGAGCAGCCGGCGACGGGCGGAGAGGTGCTTCATGGATTCCCCGTTCAGTCAATGGATCTTGTTCGGCTCACCGTAGTGGACCCATGCCAGTCGGCCGCTGCCCTGAACGCCCGACCGGGTTCGTCATAACGGCATCTCCAGGGCGAGCCGGCCCTAGCCTGGGCTGGTGAGCACCATCGTCGTGTTTGGCGCGGGCGGCACCGCCGGGTCGCGGATCGCCGCCGAGGCCGTCGACCGGGGACACCGGGTGATCGCCGCGGTCCGTCGTCCGGAGGCGACCTCGTACCTGCCGGACGGGGTGCGGACGGTCACCGGCGACGCCACCAGCGAGCGCAGTGTCCGGGACTTGGCGCCGGACGCGGACGCGCTGGTGGTGGCCATCGGCGGCGGCGAGCGCGGGCTCTGGCGCACGGCCGCCGAGACCCTGGTGACCACCCTGCGGCCCATGCCGGCCGCGCCCCGGATCATCCATCTGGGTGGCGGGTCCACCCTGCTCACCCCGCGCGGCACCCGCTTCCTCGACGAGCCGGACTTCCCCGAGCAGTACCGGGACTCGGCGATGGGCCAGGCCGACGCTCTGGACTACTACCGCAGCTCCGCCGACGGGGTGCGCTGGACCTACGTCTCGCCGCCGCCGCTGGAGTTCCACCCCGGCGACCGCACCGGGCACTACCGCACGGGCACCGATGAGCCGGTCACCGATGACCAGGGCCGGTCGGTGCTCACCTACGAGGACCTCGCGGTAGCGATCGTCGACGAGATCGAGCAACCCCGATACCTGAACACACGCTTCACCGCCGCGTACTGACCGGCGCGGCGGTCGGCGGTCGACCTACCCCTCAGCCCCTGTCGAGCTGCTCCAGATATGGGGCAGACGCCGCGAGAGGCGCAAGGAGAGCTTGCGGTAGACAGCACCGCACCCCCGCACCCTCGCACCCGGCGGATGGCGGATGGAACGGCACCGTCGTCGCCCGCCGCCCCGCATCCGGGGCAGCTCGACAGCGCACACCACCGCGACCGCCCGCCCCACATTCGGGGCAGCTCGACAGCGCAACCACCTGGCGGGTGCGAACGCGTTCGGAGCGCGCGCTCAGTCGGCGAGGCGGGCCGGGAAACCGCCGGTGGCGATCGGACCCCAGGCGTCGATGGTCACCCGGATCAGCGACTTGCCCTGGCGCACCATCGCCGCCCGGTAGTCGTCCCAGTCCGGGTGCTCGCCGGAGATGCTGCGGAAGTACTCGACCAACGGCTCCAGCGCCTCGGGCAGGTCCAGCACCTCGGCCGTGCCGTCGATCTGCACCCACGGGCCGTTCCAGTCGTCGGAGAGGACGCACGCCGAGACCCGGGGGTCGCGGCGGATGTTCGTCACCTTCGCCCGCTCGGGATACGTGGACACCACCAGCCGACCCGCGCCGTCGATGCCGGCGGAGACCGGAGAGGACTGCGGCCGCCCGTCGGCCCGGGTGGTCATCAGCACGACACGGTGTCGCGGCCGGAGGAAGTCGAGCAGGGTGTCCCGGTCGACCCGGGTGTTCTTCGCGATGCTGCGTGCCATCACTCGTTCCTACCAGGCCGGCGGCGGGTCCGCGGGCGGTGGGGGTCAGCGGGGGTCGGCGGCCGCCCGGTGCACCGCCTGGGTGGGCACGCGAGGCCGGCCGGCCGGGCGCCACGCCCGGCCGTTGGCATAGATCACCCGAAAGCCGAGGTACGAGGCGAGTGGCGCCCAGTGCGCCGAGCCCATCCGCAGTTCGGCGGCGTTGTGCCGTTGCCCGTTGGCCAGCACGTCGAGCAGGACGGTTTCGAAGGCGGCCGATTCAACCCAGTCGACGTCCCGGGTGAAACCGCAGATCAGGGCGGCGCCGGTGACCTCCAGGAACTCGCGCAGCACCGCGTCCGACGCGCGCAGCACCGAGCAGCTGCCGAAGTAGAGCCGCCGCCCCTCGCAGCGGCCGGCCATCAACTCGGCCACCTCGTTCAGCTCCACCGACTGCCAGTCGGTCAGGCAGAGCCGGCTCGGCTCGCCGTGCATGGCGAAGAAGCCGACACGGTGGTCGGCGTACTGCTTGAGCAGCCAGCGGTCCAGGAAGTAGAACAACTCGTCGCGGGTGGCGGCGTCCTTGTGAATGAAGCGGATCTTGCCGAGTCGTTCCAGCAGTTCGAGGGTGGGCAGCACGGAACCGCGTTCGTTGAGGTCACGGTGCCACTGACCCTCGACACAGAAGACGCCACCGCGTGCCACGTGCACCTCCGCCAGTTCGCCGCCCGGGCCTGACGTTACCGCCCGCCCAGCGGGGAGCAACATCACCCTGGGTGCGACCGAATGCGACGTTCGGTGCCGTTCCCGCGTTCCCGGGCCGATCGGGAGAAATGGCTGTTTCGCAAATCAGCCGAATTCACAGACGGTGCCCAGGAACGGGCTAATCATGAGGACAATTCTCGTTATTGCCGCCAACCGCACTGATCAGTGCGATGGTGGAAATCGCGGGACGTCCCGGTCGATGTCCCAGAGCCACCCCAATCGCTCTCCTACCGGGAGGACTTCTGTGCGCGTAAACACCTTGAAGCGAGTTGCTGTCGCTTTCGCCCTGGCGTTGCCCGGGGCAGCGATCGCCTCGGTGGTCGCCGCGCCGGCAGCGTACGCGGACGGCTGTTACACCTGGAACCGCAACCTCTACCAGGGGCGCTCGGGCGACGATGTCCGTCAGCTGCAGATCCGGGTCGCCGGCTGGGCCGGCTCCCGGGACATCGTCGAGAACGACGGCCGCTACGGACCGAAGACCGCCGCCGCGGTGAAGCGGTTCCAGCAGGCGTACGGGTTGCGCGCCGACGGCATCGCCGGCCCGCAGACGTACGCGAAGCTGTACCAACTTCAGGACAACGACTGCACGCCCGCGCATTTCAGCTACAACGAGCTGGACAACGGGTGCGGGGGCAGCGGGTATAGCGGCGGTCCGCTGTCGGCGGCCCAGACCAAGCAGAACGCGCTGCGCACCATGTGGAAGTTGGAGGCGTTGCGCAAGAGCCTCGGCGACAAGCCGCTGAACGTGACGAGCGGTTTCCGCAGCCGTGCCTGCAACAACCAGGTCGGCGGCGCGTCGGACAGCCAGCACCTGTACGGCCACGCGGCCGACGTCACCTCACGGACGTCGTCCCTGTGCACGGTCGCGCGGGACGCCCGTAACCACGGGTTCAGCGGGATCTACGGGCCCGGCTACCCCGACCACGACGACCACGTGCACGTCGACTCGCGGCGCGAGAACAACAGCGACAGCAGTTCGAACACGACGAACTGGTCCGCGCCGGACTGCGGGATCGGCGCTGGCAACGACTGAACCAGCCGGTCGGCGTGACGTCGGCCCGGCGCGGTGGGGAAACCCTCCGCGCCGGGCCGACGCCCTGTCGCCCCGGGCAGAGCGGGCCGAGCGGGCCGTGGGGTGACGCCGCTCAGCTCGCCCGGGGCCAGCGCGGCGCGGTGACACCGGGGCTCACCGGGCGGCTGGCAGGCGCGGGTCGTACCCCCGTGGGGGTGGCCCGCGCGGCCTGGTGTCGCGAGGGCAGTCCGGCCCGGCCGGGGGGCGGCGCCGGATAGCCGGCAGGCGTGGCCGGCCGGACGCCGGCGGGACGCGCGGACGACGGCCCGGTCGCGGTGAACGGGAACGGCACGTGCACGAACGGGTTGCCGTGCCGGATCAGCGCCTCGATCTGCCGCTCGTTGAGCCCGTGCGCCTCCAGGACCCGACGCCCCCAGCGGTGCAGGCGGCACGGGTATGACGCGCCGTCGTTGCGGCACAACGGTCCGGTCGGCCACTCCTCGGCGGTGTGTACGACCACCGCCCGGACCGCGAGCCGGACATCCTCGGGGGTCAGTGGCGCCGGCATCGGCACCTCACCCAGCACCTGGTCGATGGGATCCGTCGACTGCTCACCAACACGCACGGCAGGCCTCCCGCAGCTCGGCAGCGGTACGGCGGACTGACCGCACCGACATCCTCGGGCATTGGTACGGCCGGCATCGGACGAAGGTTCAATTCCGGTACGCGGTAAGCAGATCCTCTGGAACAAGCACCCCTACGGTCGACGCTCAGACGAGATCGGCGTCGTGCACGAGCAGGGCCACCTGCACCCGGTTGTTGAGGTCGAGTCGGGTCAGCAGCCGGGACACGTACGCCTTCACCGTCGCCACGCTCATGAACAACTCCCCCGCGATCTCGGCGTTGGTGTAACCCCGACCCAGGGCGATGGCGACCTGCCGTTCCCGCTCGCTGAGCGCGGCGAGCAGGCGCAGCGCCCGTTCGCGTCGCGGATCGGGGCCCGACGGGCCCGGGTTGGCGGCGGTCACGTGATTGATCAACGTACGCGTCACCGACGGGGAGAGCATCGCCTCGCCCCCGGCGACCCGGCGTATCGCGTGCACGATGTCCACCGGCGGGGTGTCCTTGAGCAGGAAACCGGCCGCTCCGGCGCGCAAAGCCCGGAGCACCTGCTCGTCGGCGTCGAAGGTGGTCAGCACCAGCACCTCGGGCGGGTTCGGTTGCCCACGCAACGCCTCGGTGGCGGCCAGCCCGTCCACCCGGGGCATCCGGATGTCCATCAGCACCACGTCCGGGGCGTACGCGGCGACCGCGGCGGGAACCTGACCGCCGTCGGCCGCCTCGCCAACCACCCGCAGGTCCGGCAGGCCGCCGAGGATCATCGAGAGCCCCGCCCGGACCAGCGCGTCGTCGTCCACGATCAGCACCCGCACCGGCTCCGGCCCCGCCCCGCCGGTCGGACCGGCGCCGTCGTGGGCGCTGGGCACGTCCGGAGAGCCAGGCCCGCTGTGCGGCGCGGTCACGCCGGCCACGGCAGCCAGGCCGCCAGCCGGAAGTCGCCGGTGTCGTCCCGCCCGTAGGCGAGCCGGCCGCCGGCCAGAGCGACCCGTTCGCTGATGCCGACCAGGCCGGTGCCCGCGCCCGGGAGCGTGCCGCCGACCGGAGTGCCCACCGGCCACCGGTTGGCGATCGCCACGGTCAGCCCGGCGCCCGGGCCACCGGTCACGTCCACGGTGACGGCCGCGCCGGCCGCGTGCTTGCGGGCGTTGGTCAGACCTTCCTGCACGATCCGGTAGGCGGCCCGGCCCAGCGCCGCCGGCACCTCCGCCGGCCGGCCCACACTGTCGCTGACGTTGACCCGCACTCCGGCCGTCCGCGACTCGTCGATCAGGGCCGGCAGGTCGGCGAGGGTGGGCTGGGGCGGCTCGGGCGCGTCGCCGGTGCCGTCGCCCTCGGCCCGGAGCACCCCGATGACCTCCCGCAGGTCCTGCAGGGCCGCGTGGGCGCTGCCCCGGATCACCCCGGCGGCGCGCGCCACCTCGTCGGCGGGTGCGTCGGGACGGAACTCCAGCGCTCCCGCGTGCAGGCTGAGCAGGGAGATCCGGTGGGCCAGCACGTCGTGCATCTCGCGGGCGATGCGGGTGCGTTCGAGGTGGCGGGCCTGGGCGACCCGCAACTGCTGCTCGGTCTCGGCCCGTTCGGCGCGTTCGCGCAGCGAGACGATCAACTGTCGCCGGGCCCGCACGAACATCCCCCAGGCCAGCACGGCCAGGGTGATCACCACACCCCAGGACACGGTGAGCCAGTACGGCATGGCCGGATCGGGACGCGCCCAGCTGAAGACCAGGTTGGTGAGCAGGCCGACACCGGTCACCGCCACCGCGACGGCGGTCCGGCGGTGCACCACGACGGTGAAGTACACGATCAGCAGCGGGATCGCGGCGGCCATCGAGAACGTGCTCAACGGCAGGGTGGCCAGTGCCAGCCCGAGCGGCCACCGCCGACGTACCCAGAGCAGGCCGCAGCAGACCAGCCCGATCAGCGCGTCCACGCCGACCATCCAGTCGTGCGGAAGCGGGACGGCCGCCTCAGGAGTGGGCGAGAGGCTGTCGACGGTGGCGAACAGCACCCAGAGCAGGCTGATGAGGAAGGCCAGGCTGTCCACCACCCAGTCGCGGGTGGTGCGACGCGGGCGGGAGCGCTCGGGCTCCGCCGGCACCACCAGCTCCCCGGGCAACAGCCAGGGGTGCTCGGGGACGGCGATGCTGGTCACGCGCCCATGCTAGGCAGCTACCGGCCCGGACAACCAGCTACCAAAGTCTCGACCCGGGCGTCGACCAAGGTAGCTGCAGCACCGACCAGCGGCCGCAGCGGATGGCCGGGCGGCGGCGGCAGGCTCGACCGCATGATCACCGTGGACAACCTCACCAAGCGGTACGGGCCGCACCCGGCGGTGGACGACGTGTCGTTCCACTGCGAGCCGGGCACCGTCACCGGCTTCCTCGGCCCCAACGGGGCCGGCAAGTCGACCACCATGCGCATGATCTGCGGGCTGACCACGCCGACCGCCGGCCGCGCCACCGTCGCCGGGCACCTCTACCGCGAGCTGCCCAACCCGGGACGGGAGGTCGGTGTGCTGCTGGACGCCTCCGCCCAGCACGCGGGCCGCACGGGCCGCGAGGCGTTGACGCTGTCCGCGTACACCATGGGTTTGGACAAGCGCGAGGTCGCCGCGAAGCTCGACCTGGTCGGGTTGAACGCGGTGGCGGCGAAGCGTCGGGTACGGGCGTACTCGCTGGGCATGCGTCAGCGGCTCGGCCTGGCGCAGGCGCTGCTCGGTGACCCCCGGGTGTTGATCCTCGACGAGCCGGCGAACGGCCTGGACCCGGAGGGGATCTTCTGGATGCGGGGTCTGCTGCGCGACTTCGCCGACCGGGGCGGCACGGTGCTGCTCTCCTCCCACCTGCTGCGCGAGGTGGAGGCGGTCGCGGACCGGCTGGTGGTGATCGGGGGTGGCCGGATCGTGGCCCAGGGCCGCAAGGACGAGCTGCTGGCCGGCGGCGGCACGGTGGTGCGGGCGCGTGACGACGTGGCGCTACGTCGGGCGCTGGAGGCGGCCGACCTGAGCCCCACCGACAGCCCCGACGGCCTGCTCGTGCAGGCGGACGCCGAGACGGTCGGCCAGGCCGCGGCCGACGCCGGCGTCGCGCTGGCCGAGCTGCGTCCGGCCGGCAGCGGCGGCCTCGAACAGCTCTTCCTCACCCTGACCGCCGGCGAATCCACCCGAGAGGCCGTCCGATGACCACCGCCACCGCACCCACCGCCGGCGTCGTCGCGCCCCGGCACCATTCCCCGGTACGCCGACCGTCACTGCTCCGGCTCACCGCCGTCGAACTGCGCAAACTCGTCGACACCCGGGCCGGCCGCTGGTTGCTGATCACCATCGGCCTCGTCGTCGTCGCGGTCGTCACCCTCCTGCTGATCTACGCGGAGGACGCCGAACAGACCTTCGGCACCTTCTTCGTGACCTCGCTGCTGCCCGCCAACGTGCTCCTGCCGGTGCTGGGCATCCTGTCGATCACCAGTGAGTGGTCCCAGCGGACCGCCCTCACGACGTACGCGCTGGTCCCCCGCCGGGAACGGGTGGTGACCGCGAAGCTGATCGCGGTGGTGCTGGCTGCGGTCGCCTCCGTGCTGGTCGCCCTCGCCGTCGCCAGCATCGGGACGCTCGTGGCATCGGCCACGGGCGGTGCGGGCACCTGGCAGGTCGGCGCGACGCTGATCGTCAACGGGGTGATCGTCCAGGTGGCCGTGGTGCTGATGGGTGCCGCCTTCGGCCTGCTGCTGCTCAACACGCCGTTGGCGATCGTCGGCTACCTGCTGCTGCCGACGCTCTGGTCGGTGCTCGGCGGAATGGTCCGGCCCCTGCGCGGTCCGGCCGGGTGGCTGGACACCAGCCGGACCATGGACCCGTTGTTCAGCAGCGATGCGCTCACCGGCGAACAGTGGGGTCGGCTGGCGGTGTCCCTGCTCGTCTGGATGGTCGTTCCGTTGGCCGCCGGCCTGGTCCGGACGCTGCGCCGCGAGGTGTCCTGACCATGGATGCGGCCGACTACCGCCCCCGCACAGTGGTCACCGGTGGTCCGCTGGAACTGGTCGTCCTGTGGGGTGGCTTTCCGCTGCTCGGCGCGGGCGCCGGTTGGCTCCTCGCCGCGTCGACGGGGTGGCTGGCCCGGTTGTCGTGGGTGCCGTTCGGCGACCTCATCAGGTGGTTGGACCGGCTGCCCGAGCCGCAGGCGACCCTCGGCGCGGTGGCCGTCGGCGTCCTGGCCGGCCTGGTCGTCGCCGGGGTCGGCACCGCCGAACGGCTGATCGTCACCGTGGACTCCACGCAGGTCCGGCTGCGCCGCGCCGACCAGGTACGCACCGTCGCGCGGGCCGACACCCGGGTCGCCTTCCTGGCCGACAAACACCTGGTGCTGCTCGACGGCGACGGCGCGGAACTCGTCCGGGAGTCGACGGACCTCCCGGCGGCCCACCTGGCGACGGCGTTCCGCGCGCACGGCTGGGCCTGGACGGACGACGACCCGCACCGCTCGGCGTACCGGCTGTGGGTGCCCGACCTGCCGGGGCTGCCGGTCGGCGCGGACGCCCTGCTGCGCGCCCGCGAGCGGGCTCTCGAACGGGACCGCCGCGACGACGTACGGGAGCTGCGCCGCGAACTCGGCCGGCTCGGAGTGGTGCTGCGCGACGAGGGCAGACGCCAGTACTGCCGGACCGTCGCCCGGCGGGCGGGACGGCCGACTTCGACCGGGCGGGAGCCGTAGGGGAGGTAGCGTCAGTCCCAGGAGATCCTGGGAGCGCGCGATGACCGAGCAGCAGCCGTACCGGGTGGTGTCCCGACACCCCGGCTTCGAGCTGCGCCGCTATCCGGCTCACCTGGTGGCCGAGATGCGCATCCAGGCGTCGTTCACCCGAGCGCCGATGGAAGCGTTCCGGCCGCTGGCCGCGTACGTCGGGGGTGCCAACCGGGCCCGCCAGCCGGTCGGGTCGGCGGTGCCGGCGACGTCCACGGCCGACGGCGCGGCGAAGATCCCGATGACGCTGCCGGTCGTCCAGGTCGAGGGCGAGCGGCCGGGCGCGTACCTGATCCAGTTCGTTCTGCCGGCCACCGTGACCGCCGCGACGGTGCCCGAGCCGGTGGACGCCCGGGTACGAATCCACGAGGTTCCGGCCCAACTGGCGGCGGCGATGCGGTTCTCCGGCCGGTGGACGGAGCGGGCGTTCAGCCAGCGGGCCACCATGCTAGGCCGGTCGGTGACCGCCGCCGGGCTGCAACCCACCGGCGCCATCCGGTACGCGCGTTTCGACCCGCCGTGGAAACCGTGGTTCCTGCGCCGCAACGAGGTCGTGCTGCCGGTCGTGGAGTGACCGGCCACGAGGCCGATCCTGCGCGCGGTCATCCGACCGAGCCGAGCGGTGCCCGCGTGGGGCCGAGCCGCAGCGAGCGCCACGTCGGCAGGACGCTGGCAAGCACGGCCAGCAGCAGGCACAACCCCACCACCACGCCGACGACCGTCCACGGCACCACCAGGTCGACCGGGGCACCGACCTGCTCGGCGAGGCCGGCGCGGATGCTGAGCAGGCCGACGAACGCGACCGCGCCACCGAGCAGCGCGCCGATCAGCACCACCAGGGCGGATTCCGCCGTGACCAGCCAGACGACCTGCCGTCGGGTGGCCCCGGCCAGCCGGATCAGCCGCAGGTCCGCGGCCCGACCGGCGGCGGCCAGCAGCAACGTGTTGGCGACCGCGATCGCGCCGTAGCCCGCGGACACCCCGATCAGCAGCACCGTGAACAGCCAGACCAGGCGGTCCTCGGCGGCGTCCGCCTCGGCGGCCCAGGTGGCGACGTCGACAACCCGCGCGCCGAGGGGCGGTGCGATCCGGTCCCGGACGTAGACCGTGGACGTCAGGGCCGAGGGGTCGTGCGTCCGCACCACCTCCCGGGGCAGCAGCAGGTCGCCGGGGAGCGAGTCGTTGGTGACCACGGCCACGACGCGCAGCGACACCGCCGTCCCGTCCGCGAAGGTCGCTCCGTACGACGCGGACGGGCGCAGGTTCGTGGCGGCGGTGACCACCACCGTGTCGTCGCCCCGCAGGTCGTCCAGCGAGCCGGCGACGACGGTGAGCACACGGTTCGCGGCGGCGAAGCCCACCGGGTCCACCCCGAGGGCGGTGAGTGGACGGTTCGCCGGCAGCCTTCCCGGGTCGGTGCGGTAGACCGTGGTCGGCAGGAGGGCGGTGCCGCCGGTTTCGGCGACCGCCGCGTCCGACAGACCGGGCCCCGAATCGGGCACGACGATCCAGCCGGCGTTGACGTTGTCCGCCCGACCTGCCGCGTACGCGGCGCTGGTGGTGCGCACCATTCCGGACACCAGCACCGCGAAGGCGACCGTGAGCAGCACCGGCGCGGCGATGGCGGCGGTCCGTCGGGTGGCGGTCAACGCGCTGCCCCGGACCAGCATCCCGATGGCTCCCCCGCGTCGTCGCACCGGGAAGCGTAGGAGCCGTACGACCGGCCGGACCACCGCTGGCGCGAGCACGGTGGCGCCGGCCACCAGGGCCATCACGGCGTACAGGGCGTACTGCGCGGCGATCCGGGCCTCGTCGGCGGTCGCCGTCCCGACGCTGAGCGCGATCCCCGTGGTGACGAGCAGCGCCCCGGTGCCGACCCGCGCCCGCCCGATCGGCCGCTGCTCCACCGCTGCCTCGCGCAACGCCTCCAACGGGCGGACCCGGGCCGCCCGGCGGGACGCGGACCAGACGGCCAGCAGCGCGACCACCGGCCCGGTGACGAGCGAGACCACGATCGGCCAGAGGTTGTAGTGGACCGCGTAGGTGGCCGGCTCCAGACCGGTGTCGACCAGCAGCCGACCCAACGCCGGGGCGAGCGCCGCACCGACCAGCAGGCCGACGACTCCGCCACCGGCCCCGACGGCGAGCGCCTCGGCGTACACCAGGCGGCGGACCTGGCGGCCGGTGGCGCCCACCGCGCGCAGCAGGCCCAGTTCGCGGCGGCGCTGCGCGATGCTGAACGCGAACGTGGACGCCACCACGAACACCGTGACGAAGCCGGCGAGGGCGGCCGTGGCGGTGAGCACCTGCATGCCGATCCACCGGCTTCGGGCGTCAGCGCGAGGCTCCAACGCCCCGCGCGCATCGCCGGTCAGCACCCGCCCGTCGTCGCCGACGATCCCCCGCGCCGCCACGGCGACCCGTTCCGGGTCGGCGTCGGGTGCGAGCAGCAGACCGATCGCCCGTACGCCGGGGGCGAGGTTCGCCGCGACCTCGTCCGCGACGTGGACGCCGGGCGCGTCGACCAGACCGCTCACGGTGTACGGCTCCGGACCCGAGGCGGTGAGGAGGGTGACCGACTTGCCGATCGGCAGCCCGAGCGCACGGTCGACGACCACTTCGCCGGCCCTGCGGGGCGGACCGCCGGCCGTGGTGCGCAGTGCACCGAGTTGGGCGCTGGACCAGCCGTGCCCCTGGTGGGCGTCCTCGCGCCGACTGTCGACGGCCACGGGGTGACCGTCGACGAGCGGCTGGGCGTAGAAGGTCCGGTCCGGAACCGCCGCCACGACGCCCGGCAACTCGGTCAGCTTGCCGACGAGGTCCGCCGCGACCTCGGCGGACCAGGGGCGGGTCGGCACGAACGAGTCCGGGGAGGCGCCCGCCTCCGGGCTCTGCACCACCACGGCCGTCCGCGCCAGCCGGTCCGGCACCTGCGGCCGTCCGGAGGCGAGCAGCAGACTGGCCGCCGCGACCAGCGTGACCCCGATGGCGACGGCCACGAACGCGCTGGCCGAACGCCGGATGCTCACCACGACGGCTCCCCGGCGGTCTCCCGCTCGGCGATCCGGGCCGCGACAGCGGTGGCGGTGATCCCGTCGGTCATCTCGTCGACCACCCGCCCGTCGGCGAGCAGCAGGACCCGGTCGGCGTACGCGGCGGCGCTGGGATCATGGGTCACCATCACCACGGTCTGCCCGTGGTCGTCGACCAGCCCCCGTAGGAGCCGCAGCACCTGCCGGGACGCCGCACTGTCCAGCGCTCCGGTGGGCTCGTCGGCGAAGAGCACCGCAGGGCGGGTGATCATCGCTCGGGCCACCGCGACGCGCTGCTGCTCGCCACCCGACAGCTCACTGGGTCGGTGCCCGGCCCGGTCGGCGAGGCCCACGGCGTCGAGCGCGGCGACGACGTCCCGAGCCGGTGGACGGCGGCCGGCGAGGCGGGACGGCAACTCGACGTTCTGCGCGGCGGTCAGCGTGGACACCAGGTTGAACGCCTGGAACACGAAGCCGATCCGGTCCCGCCGTAGTCGGGTCAGCTCGTCCTCGCCGAGGTCGTTCAGACGTACGCCGGCGATCGTGACGACACCCTCGGTCGGGCTGTCCAGCCCCGCCGCGCAGTGCAGCAACGTGGACTTTCCCGAGCCGGAGGGTCCCATCACCGCCGTGAACGTGCCGCTCGCGAAGCTGGTCGTCACGCCGTCAAGCGCCGTCACCGGCCGGCCCGCAGTGCCGTACACCGCGCGCAGCCCCGTCAGGGTCACCGTGTCTGTGGTCATGGCCGTCACAGTGCCGCTTCTGGCAGGTGTCACGCGTCGTGCCAGCGCCGACACTTTCCGGCCCGCCCCTGGGCGGACTTCGGGCGCGGCAACCGACCCGCAGTCGTACCCGGGGATGACGGCCCACGGGTGGACGCGCCCGCCGCCGCTGGTCGATACCGTTCGTGGCGTGATCGCTCACCTGCTGTCCCGGCGACTTCGGCCGGCGGACCTGTACGTCCTGGACGCCGTCCTGGCCGCGGCGGTCGGCGGGCTGCTCTGCCCGTACGCGGCGTTGGAGTCACCGCTGCACGGCGGTGTCCGCGAGCCGCTCTGGATCTCCGTGCTGGTCGGAATGGCCCTCGGGCTGCCGTTGGCCGTCCGGCGACGCTGGCCGGTCACCGTCGCCGCCGTCATCAGCGCGGTCACCACCGTCGCCCTCATCACCGGCGTGATTCCCAACTTCGCCGCTGCCGCGCCCGCCCTCGCCATCGGTCTGTCCTTCTACACCGTGGCCGTGTCGGCGACCACGCGCCGGTCGATACTCGCCGCCGGTTGTTGCCTCGCCCTGGTCAGCGTCGCGCTGGTGTTCACGGCGGGCGACCTCTGGTCGCGCACCGGGGCGGTCGCCTACGCCCTCGTCATGATCGCGCCGGCCTGGCTGATCGGCTGGCTGATCCGGGAGCGGCGTGCCCTGGCCGCCCGGCAGAGCGACCACCTGGTCCGGCAGGCGGCCACCGAGGAGCGCCTGCGGGTGGCCCGGGAGCTGCACGACGTGGTGGCCCACACGCTGAGCCTCATCGTGGTGCAGGCCTCGGTCGCCAACCACGTCGCCGAGGCGGACCCCCGACAGGCGGGCGCCGCCCTGCGGGTCATCGAGGAGACCGGCCGTGGCGCGTTGACGGACGTGCGTCGGGTCCTCGGCGTCCTGCGTGAGGGAACCCCGTACGCCCCGACACCCGGCCTCGACGAGCTGCCCGTGCTCGCCGAGCAGGCGGCGATCGGAGGTGTCGACGTGCGGCTCGACGTACGGCGGGAGGAGCCGGTCGGCGCGGTCCCGGAGTCGGTGGGCCTCGCCGTCTACCGGATCGTGCAGGAGGCCGTGACGAACGTGGTGAAGCACGCCGCGCCGGCCGCCTGTCGGGCGACGGTGACCGTCCTGCCCGACGAGGTACGCGTGGAGGTGACCGACGACGGCCGGCGACCGGTGTCGACCGTTGGCCACGGGCACGGGTTGATCGGCATGCGGGAGCGGGTGGCGCTGCACGGCGGCGAGTTCGAGGCCGGTCCCGGTTCCGACGGTGGCTTCGCGGTGACGGCCCGCCTCCCCTACCGGGTGACCGCGTGATCCGGGTACTGATCGCCGACGACCAGGCCCTGCTGCGCGGCAGCTTCCGGTTGCTGGTGGACCTCAGCGGGGACTGTACGACCGTGGCCGAGGCCGGCAACGGCGTCGAAGCCGTCACGTTGACCGGCCAGCACCGGCCGGACGTGGTGCTGATGGACATCCGGATGCCGGAGATGGACGGCATCGAGGCGACCCGACGGATCTGCGCCGAACCGGCCACGGCCGGCACCCGGGTCATCATCCTGACCACTTTCGACCTGGACGAGTACGTCTACGGGGCGCTGCGCGCCGGGGCGAGCGGGTTCCTGCTCAAGGACACCCCGCCGGCGGACCTGTTGACCGGCATCAAGGTGGTCGCCGCCGGTGAGGGGCTGCTCGCGCCCACGGTGACCCGCCGGTTGATCGACGAGTTCGCCCGGCGGCCGGAGCCGAGCCGACCGCTGCCCCGGCAGCTCGACGGGGTGACCGAGCGGGAACGCGAGGTGCTCACGCTGATCGGCCGTGGCCTGTCGAACGCGGAGCTGGCGGGACACCTCAATCTCAGCCCCGCCACGGTCAAGACCCACGTGGGGCGGTTGCTGACGAAGCTGGCAGCGCGCGACCGGGCGCAACTGGTCATCGTCGCGTACGAGACGGGCCTCGTCGGGCCGGGCGGCCTACGCTGAGCCGGTCCGCCGTACACCCAGGAGGAGCCATGACCCGGTACGTCGCCCTGCTGCGCGGGGTCAACGTCGGCAGCACCCGCCTCGCGATGGCCGACCTGCGCCGGATCGTCACCGACCTCGGCCACGACGACGTCACGACGTACCTGCAGAGCGGCAACGTGGCCTTCGGTAGCACGGTGGGCGACGCGGAGAAGCTCGCCGCCGGCATCGAGCGGGCGCTCACCGACGAGCTGGGGCTCACCGTGCCGGTGCTGGTACGCAGCGGCCGGGAGTTGGCGGCGGTGGCCGGCGGAAACCCGTACGCCGAGATCGACGACGACCCGAAGAGGCTGCTGGTCGCCTTTCTCGCGACCGCTCCGAAGAAGTCCCTGGTCGACGCGCTCACCGTGCCCGGTGGCGAGAACGTGGCGTTCACGGTGACCGGCCGCGAGGTCTTCCTGCACTTCCCCGACGGCGGCTACGGGCGGACGAAGTTCACCAACGCGTACCTGGAGAAGCAGCTCGGCGTGGTGGGCACCACCCGCAACTGGAAGTCGGTGCGCACGCTGGCGGAGTTGGCCGCCGGCTGACCGGGCGGGCGCGCCGCGCCCGCCCGGCACCGGTCAGAAGTGGTACGCGGTCTCGTAGTCGGGGACCAGCACCCGGCTGCGCGGCGAGATCCGACGCACCGCCGCGATCATGTCGTCGAGCCGGGCCCGGTCAGCCGGCGCGACGACCGGCGGGTTCCGCAACGGCGTCTCGAAGTTGTCCCAGTGCACCGGCACCACGACCTTCGGGTAGTCCAGACCGGCCAGCAGCCGGGGCAGGTAGTCGGCGGTGGTGGTGGCGCTCTGCATGGCCACCATCGCCACGTCCGGCGCCAGGCCGGTGAGGTTGCGCTCGGCGACGTCGCTGGCCCCGGTGAAGTAGACCGACGGGCCGCCCGCGACCCGCAGCAGGTAGCCCAACGTGTCGCCCTCCGGCAGGTCCGCGATGGTCGCCGGCCGCGCCGGCTGACTCACCCGCACCCCGGGAAAGGCCACCGAGTACGACGCGTTGCGGCTGTGCAGCGAGCCGACCACCTCGACGGTGTGGTCGCCGAAGTCGAGCACCTCCCCGCCCTTCACGGCGCTGAGCTGCGCCGACGGCACCCCGTACGCCAGTCCCAGGTGGTACGCGGTGAGGGTGCCGAAGACCCGGGCGCCGGTACGTCCGGCGATGTACGGCACGTCCATGTAGTGGTCCCAGTGCGTGTGCGTGACCAGCACGGTCGTGGCCTTCTCGACGCGCCGGTCGATCACGTCGGTGCGCACGGTCAACGGGGTGTCCGTCTTGAACGCGCCAGCGAACAGGCCGGTGTCGATCCGGCTGAGGAAGGGGTCGACCAGGATGGTCCGGTCGGCGATGTCGATGCGCCAGCCGGCCGTACCCCACCAGCGGAAGCTGACCGCGCCCTTCGCACGGACGGTCGGCGTGGGCGCGGCGGCCGGGGGCGCGGCCTGGGCCGGGGTGGTCGAGGCGGCGAGTCCGCCGGCCGAGACCAGGGCGGTGGTGGCTGCGGCGTCGCGCAGGAAGCGACGGCGGTCGAGGTGGGACATGTGGATCTGCTCCCCGTGTCGGTTGATCGGTCAGCAACGAGCCAACCAGCGCCGTCGGGCCCAGGTCCAAGATCGAACGCTGTCGCCTCCGATACGCCACCGCATATCGGGCCTGCTCGACGGTGGTGTCCCGTCGCTCGGCAGTGCGGAAAATCAGTCGCCGCGCAACGCCTCCACCGCCGTACGGGCGGCCCGCCCGACGGCCAGGTCCACGTCGATCCGGCGCGGGGCGAGATCCTCGGCGCGGGCGAAGACGGCGATCGCGTACCGACCGCCGTCGGGGTATTCGGCGACTCCGGCCTCCAGGTGTAGTCCGGGCAGGGTGCCGGTCTTGCCGGACACCCGCACGGTGGGCGGGAAACCCGCGGCCAGGCGGGTCCAGAAGAGCTGCCGGGCCATCCAGGCGCGGACCATCGCGCACGCCGACGCCGGCCCGGCCTCGTCCCGCCAGATCAGGGTGAGCAACCGGGTGATGTCCCGCGCCGTACTGGAGGTGGTGCGTTGCGGGTCGAAGACCCGCATGGCCCGGACCTGGTCCGCCGGCAGGGTCGGGAAGATCCGCGCGAACTCCGCCTCGGTACGCGCCCCCACGTCGGCGAGCATGATCTCGACCAGCTCCCGTGGGCCGCCGAGAACGCGGGTTCGGCCGAGGCCCAGCTCGGCGGCGAGCATCGGCAGCAGGTCCGGACCGACCCGGCGCAGCAGCAGGTCGGCGGCGGTGTTGTCGCTGACCGACATGGCGAAGTACGCGAGGTCCCGCAACGACACCTCGGCGTCGTCGGCGCAGCCGGCCAGCCCCCATCCGCCGAGCCGGTCGGCGGCGGTGACCAGGACCCGTTCGGTCGGGTCGACCTGGCCCGCCTCGACCTGCCGGGCGAACTCCAGCACCAGCAGGATCTTGAAGATCGACGCGATCACCACCTGCTCGTCGGCCCGCAGCCCGACCTCCCGGCCCGCCGCGTCCAGGTCCACGACGTGCAGGCTGCCGGTCACCCCGACGTCGGCGAAGATGGCCTCGATCCGCTCCCCCACGTCCACCCCGGCACGGTATCCAGTGACACTCCGTCGCTGCCGTAGGGTCCGGCCGTGGACCTGCTCCGACATCTGCGGCACTTCGTGGTGGTCGCCCACGAGCTGCACTACGGGCGGGCGGCCGAGCTGCTCGGAATGGCCCAGCCGCCGTTGAGCCAGTCGATCCAGCGGTTGGAGCGGGAGCTGGCCGTCGAGCTGTTCGACCGTTCCCGCCGTCAGGTGCGGCTCACCACGGCCGGCGGTCTGCTGCTCGCCGAGGCCGAGGATCTGCTTGCCGGCGAGGGTCGGCTGCGTAACCTCATGGCCCAGGTCCGTGCGGGCGAGCTGGGCGTCCTGCGCGCCGGGGTGCCACCGGAGACACCGGCGGTGACGCTGCGGGCGCTGCTGGACCAGCTCGGCACCCGCGCGCCCGGCCTCGACGTGGAGCTGCACGAGCTGACCACCGCCGAGCAGGTACGGATGCTCACCGAGCGGAGCCTCGACGTGGGGCTCGTGCACCATCCGGTCGAGGCGGACGGTCTGCGCTTCGGCGCCCCGGTCGACGTACCCCTGGGGGTGTTGCTGCCGCGGACCTCGCCGCTGGCACGTGGCCGGGAGGTGCCGCTCGCCGCGCTCGCCGGCCTGGACCTGGTGACCGCACCCCGGGCCACCGCGCCGGGCTGGCACGACCACCTGCTCGGGGTGTGTCGGGAGCACGGGTGGCGGCCGGCGCGGGTGCGGCCGGCGCGCAACCCGGAGTTCCTCTTCGGGTTGGTGCTGGCCGGCGGCGGCGTCGCCGTGGAGCCGGCGGCCCTGGCCCGCCGGGAACCACGGATCGCCTGGCGACCGCTCGCCGACGCGGCTCTGACCAGGCGCACGTCGGCGGCGTGGCCGCAGCGGTCGGCGCACCCGGCGGCGGCGATGGTCGGGCAGCTCGCCGCCGAGGTGTTGGCCGCCGCCGAGCCGGTGCCGCCCGCGCCGCCCTCGGTGCCGGCGGCGCGGCCCTGGCCGGTGTTGTTCGACACGACCGGGTGAACCAGATCGCCGTTGCGCTCGTCACCTCGTTTTGGGCGGTGAATCGTCCACCTGCCCGGGTATGGATGACGGGTAACGAAGACGCGAAGGAGCCGCAGTGGCACTCACGATTCCTGACATCAGCCTGAACGACGGCACCACGATTCCGCAGCTCGGCTTCGGGGTGTTCCAGATCGAGCCGAAGGACACCGCCGCGGCGGTGACCACGGCGCTGGAGGTGGGCTACCGGCACATCGACACCGCCGAGATGTACGGCAACGAGGCCGAGGTCGGCGAGGCGGTACGCACGTCCGGCCTCGACCGCGGCTCGGTGTACGTGACCAGCAAGCTGAGCAACGCCTTCCACCGCCCGGACGACGCCCGCAAGGCGTTCGACTCGACGCTGTCGGCCTTGAAGATGGACTACATCGACCTGTTCCTGATCCACTGGCCGCTGCCGACCCTGTACGACGGCGACTACGTCTCGACCTGGAAGGTGTTGGAGGAGTTCCAGCGCGACGGCCGCGCCCGCTCGATCGGCGTGTCGAACTTCCAGGTGTCGCACCTGCGGCGGCTGGCCGACGAGGCGAGCGTGGTGCCGGCGGTCAACCAGATCGAGGCGCACCCGTACTTCACCAACGACGAGGTCCGCGCCTACGGCCGCGAGCACAACATCCTCACCGAGGCCTGGTCGCCGATCGCGCAGGGCAAGGTGCTGGACGACCCGACGGTGGTCGACATCGCCGACCAGGTCGGCCGCACCCCGGCGCAGGTGGTGCTGCGGTGGCACGTGCAGCGCGGCGACATCATCTTCCCGAAGTCGACCACGCCGAAGCGGATCGAGGAGAACACCGGGATCTTCGACTTCGAGCTGGACGACACGGCGATGGAGCGGATCACCGGACTGGACAAGGGCGAGGCCGGGCGGCAGGGCCCGAACCCGGACACCTTCGCCTACCTGCCCAACTGACCTGCGCGCGCTGCCCCGGGGTGCCGACTCCGGGGCAGCACGCTGTTCGCGGGCGGGTCAGCTGTCGACACGCTCGGCGAGTCGACGGAACACCGCCTGGGTCGGCGAGTCGGGCGTGGCGACGTAGACGATCAACCGCTGCTCGGTCTCCGGCACCAGCAGCACCCGGCACTCGAACTCCAACGGCCCCAGCTCGGGATGCGCCACCCGCTTCACGACCGGACGGCGCTCCCCGACCTCGTGCTCGGCCCACAGTTGGGCGAAACGCGGCGAGGTGCCGAGCAGTTCGGTGACCAGCTCGCGGATCGCCGGATCGGCCGGGTAGCGGCCGTAGGCGGCCCGCAGGTCCGCGACCGTGGTGTGCACGAACCGACGCGTGTCGGCATCGGACCAGTGCGCGTCGGAGAACGACTGTCGGAAGGTCCAGCGGATCATGTTGCGCTCGCTGTGCGGCACGGCCGCGAGATCCCCCACGAAGTGCGTGGCCAGCCGGTTCCAGGCCAGCACGGTGTACGCGGCGTCGACGAGGTAAGCCGGGGTCTCCGTCATGGCGTCGAGCAGGTGCCGCAGCCCGGGCGGCACCTCGCGGCTCGGGCCGACGGCCGAGGGTGGGTTCTCCCCGGCGATACGGAACAGGTACTCCCGCTCGTCGCGATTGAGCAGCAGCGCCCGTGCCAGAGCGGCCAGCACCTGCCGGGACGGGTGCGGGCCCCGGCCCTGCTCCAACCGGATGTAGTAGTCGATCGACATGCCGGCGAGCTGGGCGACCTCCTGCCGACGCAGCCCGGGCGTACGCCGCCGTACCCCGTCGGGGAGGCCGACCTCGGCGGGCCGCAGGCGGGCACGGCGGGCGCGCAGGAACGCCGCCAGTTCGTCACGCCGCAGACCGCTGCTCGTCATGCCTCCCAGCATGCCGCCTGTCGGGTCGGCCAGGGTGGTACCGCTGGTCCCAGCCTCGCGGCGTCTCTTTCCACCGGCCGACGGCGGGCACAGGCTCGACGGCATGACGAACATGATCGCCCTGGTCACCGGGGCCAACAAGGGAATCGGCCTCGCCACCGCCCGGCAGCTCGGCGCACTCGGGATGACCGTCCTGGTGGCCGCGCGGGACGCCGAGCGGGGCCGCGCCGCGGAGCGGGAGCTGCGCGACGGCGGCGCGGACGCGGTGTTCGTGCCGCTGGACGTCACCGACGCGACGTCGGTGGCCGCCGCGGCGAAACTCGTCGAAGCCGAGTACGACCGGCTCGACGTGCTGGTCAACAACGCCGGCATCGTGCTCGCCGACGGTGCGCGGGGGCTGCCCAGCGAGACGACCGTGGCGACGATGCGCCGGCTGTACGAGACGAACGTCTTCGGCCCGGTGGCGGTCACCAACGCGCTGCTCCCGCTGCTGCGCCGGGCACCGGCGGCACGGATCGTCAACGTCTCCAGTGAGGTCGGCTCGATCGCCGTGATGACCGACCCGGACGGCGCGCTCTTCGCGCTGACCTCCGTGCCGTACCCGTCGTCGAAGGCGGCGCTGAACATGCTCACCGCCATGTACGCCAAGGAACTCCGGGACACCCCGATCAAGGTGAACGCGGCGAACCCCGGCTACTGCGCCACCGACCTGAACGGCAACAGCGGCTTCCGTACGCCGGAGCAGGGCGCCGAGGTGAGCGTGCACCTGGCGACCCTGCCGGCGGACGGGCCGAGCGGACTGCTCTGGGGCTTCCAGATGGACGCCGGCGGCGGGTACGGCGTCCTCCCCTGGTGACCTGCGACGGCCGTCCCGCCGGCCTCACCCGTCGGCCGGCGGGGCGGTCAGGTCGAGCTGCCAGTCGTTGGCACGCATCAGGTGCCCGGGCGGGTACTCGAAATTCGTCTCACCCAGCAGCGTGAAGCCCGCCTTGCGACAGACCGCGTTCGAGGCGGGGTTGTCGACGGACGGGTAGGCGTGCGCGTACCGCCGGTCCCGTCGGGCGCGAGCCACGTCGAGAGCCGCGCGCACCGCGGCGGTGGCCAGCCCCTGCCCCCGGTACGCGGGCAGCACCGCCCAGCCCAACTCGTACACCGGTTCGTCGCGCCACTCGCGACGCCAGTAGCCGACGCTGCCCGCCCGCGTGCCGTCCGGCAGCACCACCGTGAACATGCACCCCTGCCCGCCCTCGGCGAAGTGCACGTACCGGTCGTGCCGGGCGAGCACCTGCTCGTCGGTCTCCGGGCCGCCGGTGTGTCGGCGCGTGTCCGGTGAGTTGAGCTGCCGCAGCAGGTCGAGATCATTCTCGTGCCACGGCTCGATGCGTACCTGCGTCATTCCGTCCCCCTCGTCGACTCCAGTCAAGCCGGTCCCACCGACATCCGGTCCCGGAACGGGGCTCGCTAGTTCCGATCTAGCGGGCGGGCGGTCGACACCTCGCGCCTGTAGGACGGCGGGGTCGTTGGTCACACCGACCACGACGTCGCCGGCCATCGGACGAGAGGTATGAATGATGAACAGACGCGCCACCGGCCTGGCCATCGAGGCCGAAGGGCTCACCCGCACGTTCGGGGAGACCCGGGCGCTGGCCGGCATGGACCTGCGGGTGCCCGCCGGCACCGTCTACGGCCTACTGGGCCCGAACGGGGCGGGTAAGACCACGGCGGTCCGGGTGCTGGCGACGCTGCTGCGTCCCGACGGCGGTAGCGCGCGGGTCTTCGGGCACGACGTGGTCACCGAGGCCGACAAGGTCCGCAGCCGGGTCAGCCTGACCGGCCAGTACGCCTCGGTCGACGAGGACCTGACCGGCACGGAGAACCTGGTGCTGCTGGCCCGCCTGCTGGGCCTGCGCAAGCCGGAAGCCCGCGACCGCGCGGCGGCGCTGCTGGCCGCGTTCGGACTGACCGAGGCGAGCGACCGCCAGGTGAAGAAGTACTCGGGCGGCATGCGACGACGCATCGACATCGCCGCGAGCATCCTGAACACTCCCGACCTGCTCTTCCTCGACGAGCCGACGACGGGCCTCGACCCGCGCAGCCGCAACCAGGTGTGGGAGATCGTCCGGGCCGTGGTGTCGCACGGTACGACCGTGCTGCTGACCACGCAGTACCTCGACGAGGCCGACCAGCTGGCCGGGCGGATCGCGGTCGTCGACCACGGCCGGGTGATCGCGGAGGGCACGCCGGGCGAGCTGAAGTCGTCCGTCGGCTCCGGCACCGTCCACCTGCGACTGCGCGATCCCAGCCAGCGGCCCCAGGCCGAGCAGGTGCTCCGGGAGGCGCTGAACGTGCCGGTGCAGCTCGCCGCCGATCCGGTGGCGTTGACGGCCCGCGTCGGCGAGGCCGGCACCGACCTGGACGCCAGCGCGCAGGCGGCGCGTGCGCTCGCTGACCTGGCCCGCGCCGGCATCGTCGTCGACGACTTCTCCCTCGGCCAGCCCAGCCTGGACGAGGTCTTCCTGGCCCTGACCGACCACCCGGCCGTGTCGGCCGACGAGCGCGACGACGAGCTGGAGGCAGCCCGATGAGTGACACGACCACGACCGCCGGTACGGCCGAGCGGGCGCCGTCGGTCTACGTACCGTCCGCCGAGGCGCTGGCGACCGTCCTCGCGCCGGGTGCCCGACCGGCCCGGCCGAGCGCGTTGGGCGCGTCGCTCACCTTCGGCTGGCGGGCCCTACTCAAGATCAAGCACGTGCCGGAGCAGCTCTTCGACGTGACCGCGTTCCCGATCATCATGGTGCTGATGTTCACGTACCTGTTCGGTGGCGCCCTCGCCGACAGCCCCCGTGACTACCTGCAGTTCTTCCTGCCCGGCATCATGGTGACGAGCGTCGTGATGATTACCATGTACACCGGGGTCGGCCTCAACACCGACATCGAGAAGGGCATCTTCGACCGCTTCCGGACGCTGCCCGTCTGGCGGCCCGCCGCGCTGGTCGGCATGATCTTCGGCGATGTGCTGCGCTACATCCTCGCCGCCCTGGTCATCCTCGGCGTCGGACTGGCGCTCGGCTTCCGGCCCGCCGGCGGCGTCGCCGGGGTGGCCGCCGGGATCGGGCTGCTGGTGGTCTTCTCGTTCGCGTTCTCCTGGGTATGGACGTTCTTCGGCCTGATCCTGCGCAGCGAGAAGTCGGTGATGGGAGTCAGCATGATGGTGCTGTTCCCGCTGACCTTCCTCAGCAACGTCTTCGTCGAGCCGAGCACCATGCCCGGTTGGCTCCAGGCGTTCGTGAAGGTCAACCCGGTGACGCAGCTGGTGGCCGCGGTACGAGCCGTCATGTCCGGCAACTCGGACGCGTCCGCCACCATGTGGCTCCTGGTGTGGAGCGCCGGCTTCGTCATCGTCTTCGGCACCCTGACAATGCACCGCTACAACCGCCGCTAATCCCACCCCCGCCCCCCACCCCCGCCCCCGCTCCCACCGCGCCCCACCCCGCCCCGTCGAGCCCTGCCCTGCCCTGCCCCGTCGAGCCCCGCCCCGCCCCCGTCGATCATGAAGTTGTGGTGGGCGACAAAGTTCCCGGAAGACCCCCAAACCGGGCACCACAACTCCATGATCGACGAGAACTGGCGACGACCGCCCCGCGATCTTGCGCTTTCTGTGGCGACATAAGCCACGAGAGCGCCTAAATCCACAACCGAAAGTGCAAGATCGCCGAGGCGGGGAGGGCGCGGGGGCGCGGGGAGGGCGCGGCGGCGCGGGGAAGTGCGGGGCGCGGGGGCGCGGGGAAGTGCGGCGCGCGGGGGCGCGGGGGCGCGGGGAAGTGCGGGGCGCGGGGGTGCGGGGCGCGGGAGGGGCGCGGGGTGGGGGTTAGAGGTGCCAGGGGAGGCGGGTTTGCGGGAGGTAGCGGCAGGTGGTGCCGGTGGAGACCGCCTCGCGCAGGTGGTCGGCCAGCGCGGGATGGTTGTCGTCGAGTTTGCGCAGGGTGTCGCGGATTCGCGCGGTGACCGTCTTGCGGGCGCGTTCGGCCTCGTCGCCGAGCCGTCGACTTCGACCGGCCAGCCCCACCGCGGAGCGCAACTCCTCGATCAACGCGCCCCGCTCGGCGTCCAGCGCGCCGACCTTCGCCGTGTCGCCACGTGCGGCGGCCCGGTCGATCTCGTCGTCGAGGCGGGTCAGGTGCCGCCGGTAGCGGGCCTTCCCCTCGTCGTCGAGCACCGGGTCGCCGCCCATCCGACGGGCGGCCACCAGCACCGGCCCAGCGGTCGGGTCGAGTAGTTCCACCGCCGGCACGTCACTGCCGGGGCGGCCCAGCAGCAGGTGCAGGTCGTGCAGGCCCTTGGCGTCGGGCAGGTGCGCCACCACTCCCGCGTACGCGAGGCGCCAGACAGGCCCGTCGCGTCGGAAGGCGTACCCCTCGATGGTCGGGTCGGACGGCGTCACCGGACGCCGACCCACGCCTTGGCCTCCCCCGACGACCTGGCCTCCCCCGCCTGCCTGGCCCCCGAGCGCGACATTGCCCAGCCCGTTGCGCTCGGCCCGGCCAACGGCGGGCCCCGACACGGCGGGCCCCGACACGGCAGGCTGCCCCGACACGACAGGCCCCGACACGACGGGTCCCGACACGACGGGCCCCGGCGCGGCGTGGCCCAGCCCGTCGTGGCCTGGGTCCGAGTCGGCGAGCCGGAGGAGCACCTGCCTCATGCCGAGGGCCGCGGCGTCCCGGACGGTGGTGGCACGCAGCTCCGCAGCCCCGGCGGTGTCGCCCGGCTGGTCGCGGCCGGCGAGGGCGTTCACCAGACCCGCGCGGGCGATGAGTGACCAGGGTCGGGAGCCCATCCGGTCGGCGGCGTCGCGGGCCGCCGTGAACCCGGAGACAGCGTCGTCCCAACGCTCCTGGGCAGCGTCGACCACGGCGAGCCAGTGGTCGATCGGCCCGCTGATGTCGCAGCCGAACAGCCCCACCGCCCACTGCCCACGGTGCGGGATCAGCGCGGCCCGCGCGTCGTCGCAGCGCCGCGGATCGCGGGAGGCGGCGGCGGCCTGGGCGCGCAGGCGCAGCCACAGCGGCGACACCGGACGCGGGTAGTGGATGCCGGCCGCCTCGATGCCGGCGGTCAACCGCACCGCCTGCTCGTCGTCGCCACGCTCGGCCGCCGTGATGGCCGACAGCAGCTCCCGGTACGGGTAGTCGGTCGGCGCCCACTCGTGCAGCAGCGTGTCGATCTCGTCGAAGCGCCCCTGCAACAGCAGCCGGGCCCAGCGCAGGTGGTGGCCCATGAAGGCGAACTCGGCGTGCCCCGGGTCGGACAGCTCGGCGATGACGGTGAAACGCTCGTCCGCCTCGGCGAAGTCGCCCCGGAACGCCGCGATGATCCCGCCGTCGACGGCCGCCGCCATTCGGGGACGAGCCAACTCACCCTGTTGACCCACGGTGACGAAGGCGGTGAACTCCTCCATGAAGCGCGGGTCGCCCAGTTCAAGCAGCGCCACCCAGCGCAGCGACGTGGCCCACAGCTCGGTCTCCCGGTCGCCCGCGCGACGGGCCACGTCCCGGATCTCGGCGGTGAGCGCGGCCCGTGCCGCCGCGGTGCCCAGCCCCCAGGTGGTGTCGTGGCGGGCCCACAGGCTGAAGGTGAGCGCCTCGTCGTCGCGACCACGACGGGCGATGGTCTCCGTCGCGGTGATCAGGTCCGCCACCAGCGCGCCCGTCGACGCGCTGGGGGCAGGCTCGCCGATCAACCGCTGGTACGCCTCGCGCACCAGGTCCGTCGTGTCCACGGCGACAGTGGTGTCCACCTGACGGGCGCGGTGCACGGTGAGCGCGACGCGGGCCAGTGGCACCGGGTCGTCGAGCGTACGGGCGAGAGTCGCGGCTTCGGCCAGCAGGCGTGCGGCCTCGGCTCGGCCGGCGTGGTGGTACTGCACCTCGCCGAAGTCGACGAGCAGGCGAATCCGCCGCGCGGGGTCCTCGACGACCTCCAGTGCCCGGCGGAAGTGCACCCCCGCCTCGTCGGCCGCGAGCCGGGCGAACGCGTCCCGCCCGGCGGCGACCAGCAGCTCGCCGGCCCGGGTCCGGTCCAGCGCGGCGCCGGCCAGGTAGGCGTGGCGGGCCAGGTCCGCCGGGATGAGCCGGTCGGTGAGCGTGGTCGGCGGATCCACCGCCCGGACCACCGCGGCGTGCCGGGCCTGCCGGTCGTCGAGGGTGAGCCCGTCGTACAGGGTCTCTCGGACCAGGTCGTGGGCGAAGGTGAACCGGCCACCACCCCGGGCGACCACGAGCCGGGCGGTCACCGCGTCGTCGAGCAGCCGGTCGACTGACGCCACCGGTAGCGCCGCGCTGGCCGCCAGGACCTGTCGGTGGAACTCACGCCCCAGCACGGCGGCGACGGTCAGCGCCTCGACCACCGGGGCGGGCAGCCGGGCGAGCCGCTGTCGTACCGCTTCCCGTACGCCGGGCGGGATCGCGCCGGTGGTGCCGTCGGCGTGCCACAGCCGCGCGGTCTCCTCGACGAAGAACGGGTTGCCACCGGTGCGGCGGTGCACCTCGTCCGCCAGCTCGGGGGCGGGCTCCCGACCGGCGGTACGCGCCATCAGCGCGGCCACCTCGTCGCGGGCCAGGCCGGTGAGGGTGATCGTGGTGGCCTTGGCGACCAGGGGCAGCAGCAGCGGGCGCAGCGGGTGGTCGCCGGCCTCGACCTCCGCGTCGCGGTACGTGCCGATCAGCAACAGGCGTTCGAACCAGGTGTGTTGGGCGGCGAACCCCAACAGACGCAGCGAGGCCGGGTCGGCCCAGTGCAGGTCGTCGAGGACGACCACCACCGGCCGGTGCGCGGAGACGGCGACCAGGGCGGCGGTCACGGCGTCGTACAGGGCGAACGCCTCCCGGTCGGCCACGTCCTGGCCGTCGCGGGCCGACCAGGCGGCGGTGAGGCCGGGAACGTCACCGGTGCCGCTCTCGCCGAGCAGGGCCGCGAGGGCGGGTTCGGCGGCCGGGCGGGCGAGCGCCCAGTCGTCGGCGGAACGCCGCAGGGAGCGCAACACCTGCACCCACGGCCAGTAGCCGGGAGCGCTGTCGGAATCCCAGCAGGCCGCACCGAGCACGAGCGCGCCGCTTCGGCGGGCTTCCCGCGCCGCCGACGTGACGAGGGTGGTCTTGCCGATGCCCGGCTCACCGGTGACCAGGACGAGACCGCCGTGGCTGGTGGCGGCGCGGTCCAGCTCAGCGCGCAGCAAACCCGCGGGGTGATCCCGCCCGATGATGGCGTCGCCGGCCCGCGCGTCCATGGTTTCCAGACGGTACTGGACCCCTCCGACGACCAGTGTCGAGATTTGACAGCAGCATAGCTAGCGGTTATCTATTAGCGATCTATTCGAGGGGTGTGCCGGAATGCAGGACGTGGTGCTGGCCCTGCTGGCCAAGGAGCCGGCGCACGGGTACGAGCTGCGCAGCCGCATCCGCCACGCGCTCGGCCCGCTCGGGGAGTCGATGAACGCGGGGCAGGTCTACGTGACCCTGGCCCGACTGACCAAGGCTGGCCTGGTGACCTCCGAGCAGGCCGAGGGCCTGCCGGACCGGCCCGACCGACGGGTCTACGCGTTGACGCCGGCCGGACAGCAGCGGGTGGCCGGCTGGCTTACCGAGGTGAGCTGGCCGAAGCCGGACCTCACGGAGTTTCACCTGAAGCTGGTGGCCGCCGCGGCCGCCCGGTTGGCCGATCCGGTGGCGTTGGTGGACGCGCAACGACGTGAGGTGCTGCGCCGGCTGCGTGACGCGCAACGGGCGGCGTTGGAGCGGTCGGTGGATCCGGTCGCCGGGTTGTTGTTGGAAGGCGTCGTGTTGCGGCTGCGAGCGGATCTGGAGTGGCTGGAGGCGTGCGAGCGCATCTGGTCCGAGCGTGATCGAGCTGGACGGAAGGCGGGGGCATGACCGGGTCGATGGCCGTGCGGACGCGTGGGCTGAGCAGGTGGTACGGCTGGGACAACGCGCTGGTACGCGCGGTCGACGAGGTCGACCTGGATGTGCCCGCCGGCCAGACGTTGGCGATCATGGGGCCGAGCGGCTGCGGCAAGTCCACCCTGCTGCATCTGCTGGGCGGGCTGCAACGGCCCACCGACGGCGAGGTCTGGCTGGCCGACCGCCGGATCGACACGATGAGCGAGCGTGCCCTGGCCCGACTCCGGCGCGACACCATCGGTCTCGTCTTCCAGTCCTTTCATCTCATGGACGAACTCACCGCCGTGGAGAACGTCGAGATGGCCGCCCTGCTCGCCGGTTGGTCGCCGGGTCGCGCTCGGCGGCGCGCGCTGCACCTGCTCGACCAGGTCGGGCTGGCCGATCGCGCCACTCGTCTTCCCTCGGCGCTGTCCGGCGGCCAGCGCCAACGCGTCGCCGTCGCCCGTGCGTTGAGCAACGAGCCGCAGGTCGTTCTGGCCGACGAGCCGACCGGCAATCTGGACACGGCCGCCACCCTGGAGGTTCTACGACTGTTCGAGGAGTTGCGCACCGGCGGTCAGACTCTCGTGGTGGCCACGCACGACGCCCGCATCGCGGCGGTCGCCGACCGGGTGATCTCCATGCGGGACGGGTTCTTCACCGACGACAGCCTCCTCGCCGGCAGCGTCCACGGCGGGGTGCACTGAAGATGGCTGGTCGTCTGCTGCTCATGTGGCGACTGCTGATACGGGGCCTGCGTCAGCACCGGACCGAGAACGTGCTGCTGCTGGTTGCCATCACCGCCGCGACCGCGACGTTGACTCTCGGCCTCGCCCTCAACGAACTCGTCACCCGCCCCTACGAGCGCACCCAGGCCGCCACCGCCGGGCCCGACCTGGTGGTGGAGTCTGGCCTCACCGGTCCGCGGGCCCTCGACGCGCTTGCCCCGCTGGCGACCCTGCCCGGCGTCACCGAGCACAGCGGCCCCTTCCCGCTGGCCTTCCTGACACTGACTGCGCGCGACACCACCGTTCGGGTCATCGTCGAGGGCCGCGACGAGGCACCCGCGGCCGTCGACCGACCTGCGGTGACGGACGGCACCTGGATACGTTCCGGCGGCGTCGTCGTGGAACGCACCTTCGCCGAGGCCCTCGACGTACACACCGGCGACACGGTCGCCATCAACGGCCACCCGTTGCAGGTAACCGGCTTAGCGGTCACCGCCGCCCGTGCGGTGTACCCACAGGTTCACTGGCACCTTCCGGGCGGAAACCTGGTGGAGAAGGGCGGCCTGGTCTGGGTCGATCAACGCGACATCACCACCCTCGCCAGCGACCAGCGGCTGTCGTACACCCTGAACCTCAAGCTGGTCGACCCACAGGCCGGCGCCCAGGTCGTCGGACGGCCGGCCGACGATCCCCGCTTCCGCGGCTGGATCTTCCGGTCGGCGGGCGATATCGCCGCCAGCAGCGGCCGGCAGAACAGGCAGGCGGAGACGGCTCTGATGGTCGGCAGTTGGTTGCTGACCGGCCTCGCGGTCGTCGGCGTCGCCGGCATCGTCGCGGGCCGAGTCATCGCTCGGCGTCGCCGGGTGGGGCTGCTCAAGGCCGTAGGCGCCGGGCCGGGCGTGATCGCTGCCGTGCACCTGGCCGAATACCTCGTGCTCGGGCTCGTCGCCGCCGGGGCAGGACTGGCTACCGGATGGTTCGCGGCGCCCCTGCTGTTTCGTCCCAGCCCTGGATTCATCGGCTCCGTCGACGTGAACCCACCGCTTCGCATGGTGGTCACCGCCACCACGTTCGCCCTCGCGATCGCCGTCGCGGCGACCCTGGGACCGGTGCTACGCGCCGTGGCCACCAGCACCGTCCACGCGTTGGCCGATGCTCCTACGCCAGCGCGCCGCAGACGGTGGCTCATCTGGCTGTCGCGCCGGCTGCCCACCGCGCTCCTGATCGGCGTACGCATCAATGCGCGACGGCCGCACCGTGCCCGACTCGTCACCATGAACACCCTGATCACCACGACCGCGATCGCCGCGGTCCTCTCGATCCTGGCGCAGGACGACGACCCACTGAATCTCGGCTACTCGCAACTCCCCGACCCCCGCAACGAGCGAACCCTCCAAGCCATGCTCATCGTCGCCGGGGTGGCCTGTTTCCTCGCGATGCTCAACGCCATCGTGAGCACCTGGACGGCGGTGCTCGAAACTCGGCACCCGCTGGCGGTCGCCCGCGCGCTCGGCGCGACACCTACCCAGGCCGGTATGGGCATGGCAGTGGCGCAGCTCCTACCCGCCGTGCCTGGCGTCGTCGCAGGGATTCCCGTCGGCACCGGGCTGTACCTGTTCTTCGACGGCGAACGATATCCACCCGCTTCCTGGGCCCTCACCGCGGCACTCGGAGTCCTGCTCGCGGTGGCCCTGATCACCGCCATTCCCGCGCTGGCCGCCGCCCGCAGACCGGTCGCGGACACCCTCCGGGCCGCAGCGACCTGACCGAGGCCGTGCAACCAGTCGAGTGGCGGTCCTGTGGAGCTGACGTCGTCGACGAGTTGACCCCATCGTTACTCAAACTTCCCTCTCGCGCTAAGATAGGGAACGATGACGGAAGAAATGTACTCGGTTGAACAGATTGCCGACCGGCTCGGCCTGCACGTGCGCACGGTGCGCGGCTACATCCGCTCCGGCCGCCTGCGGGCGGTGCGGATCGGCAAGCAGTACCGGATCGCTGCCCGGGATCTCGACGCGCTCACCGGACAGGTTCCCGCGCCGGCGATCGTGCGGGGCCAGGCAGAGGTGTCCAGCATCGTGCAGGTCGACGGTGTCGACCGGGCCGCCGCCGATCGGCTCGGCACGCTCGTGCTCACCAGCGCCAACACCGGTCATGACCAGGCCAACCCCCTGCGGGTTCAGACGGTGTACGACGAGGAACGCCACCGGATGAAGGTCATCATCCTGGGTGACCCCGCCGCCACCGCCGAACTGCTGCACCTGCTCGACGCCGTCCTCAACGCCGACAACGGCTTACTCGACCGGGAGGTCCACGATGCCTGACGAACTTCAGGAACGCGCCGGGGTTCCGGTGCTGGTCTGCGACCCGACCGGCCCGACCGTTGCCACCGAGCAGGACGCACTTGACCTGATCGGCGCGGCGTTCCTCGGTGCGGAGGTGGTGGCCGTGCCGGCTCACCGGCTCGACGAACGGTTCTTCTCGTTGGGCACCCGCTTCGCCGGCGACGTGATGCAGAAGTTCGTCAACTACCGGTTGCGGCTGGCCGTCGTCGGCGACATCTCGGCGCAGCTCGCGGAGAGTTCCGCGTTGCGCGCGCTCGTGCACGAGTCGAACCTGGGCGGGCAAATCTGGTTCGTTCCCGATCTCGACGCTCTCGACGACCGCCTCCGCAGGGCGCGATAGCCACCTCAGCGGTCCGATCGAAGCGCGATCTCCACCGCGTCCGCCTCGATCCCCCGGATGTTGGCCTGCTCCGCCGCCCACCGCAGGTAGCCCAGCCACACCTCGGACGACCACCCGTCGCGGCGACCGACACCGGCCTCGGCGGGAAGGTGTCCGGCCACGACACGGTCCAGGATCAGGGGTTGCGGGCCGCCCACCCCGCGCCGGTAGCCAACAAAGTAGAGGACCTTCGTGAACAGGCCCGGCCCCAGCCAGGGCAACCGAGCGTGGTCGGGGTCGGCGAACCGGCGGTACGCCACGCCCAGCGCGGCCTCGTCGGACTCCGGTGTGGAGACCTCCTCCAGCGCGTACGCCAGGCGTTTGCCCTCTGGATCGGCGTCGAGCGACCGGGCGGCACGCCACGGGCCGTACCCGATGGGTCCGTAGGCCCAGACCAGCACGGCGGTGAGCAGTTGCCGTGCGCTCGTCACGCCGGCCCGGTACGCCTCGGCCACCGCGAAGACGTCGTGTCGCCAGATCTCGCCGCTCGCCGGCAGGCTGTCGGGCCATGCGTCCGGCGGCAGCCCGGCCCGCCAGCGGTCCACCCGCACCGGGACCGGGACGGACTCTCCCGGCAACACCACAACTCCGGCCGTCTGCATGACTGCCTCCCTCGGATCGAGCGCGTGGACCGTCGATCGGGACGCTACGGTCGGGCCCTTCCGCCCACCGTCCACCGACGCCATACCGGGGTATCGACCGCCGAGCGCAGGTCCGGAAGCGGCGTGGCCACCCGAGCGGTACGGGGTGGCCACGCCGGACCATCAGCCTGTTACGGCGTGGCGCAGATGGCGTACGCCGTGTCGGACCAGTTGCCGGCGAAGGCGTCCTCCTCGTACGCGCCGGACGCCGCCGACGTCGGGGCGGTCGCGGGGCCACCGTTGGGACGGAAGTCGTCAACGATGCCCTCGCCGGTCACGCCGTTCAGTTCGTAGCCGGCGCCGGTCAGCACCTTGCCGACCGGGCAGGTCGCCGTGACACTGCGGAAGTCGGCCGAGGTGCTGGCCCCCACCGTGGAGGCGCGCACCAGGCCCGCGAGGGGGTTGGCACAGATGGCGTACGCGGTAGCGGACCAGTTCAGGGTCGTGGCGTCCGACTCGTACGCGCCGACGGTGACCGCTGTGGGTGCCGTGGCGACACCGCCGTTGGGGCGGAAGTCGTCGACGACGCCTTCGCCGGTGACGCCGTTGAGTTCGTAACCGGTGCCGGTCAGCACCTTCCCGGCCGGGCACGTCGCCGTGACGCTGCGGTAGTCGGCCGAGTTGCTGACGCCGGCCGTGGTGACCCGGACCAGGCCGGGCAGCGGGTTGGCGCAGATCGCGTACGCCGTCACCGACCAGTTTCCCGCGAACGCCTCGGTCTCATAGGCGCCGACGGTGACCGCTGTCGGTGCCGTGGCGACACCGCCGTTGGGGCGCAGGTCGTCGACGACACCTTCGCCGGTGACGCCGTTCAGTTCGTAACCGGTGCCGGTCAGCACCTTCCCGGCCGGGCACGTCGCGGTGACGCTGTGGAAGTCGGCCGAGTCGCTGACGCTTGTCGCGGCGACCCGCACCAGGCCGGGGACCGCGGCGGACGCCGGGCTCGCCGGGGCGAGCACCGCTCCGGTCGCGAGAAGACCGAGCACGAGTACGGACGCGCGAGCGCCGATCCGGCGGGTCGTGTTCTGAGTACGCATGTGTTTCTCCCGTCTGAGGCCGGACGGGGCGGCAGTGCGACGCCGACGTCGAGGCCGTTCGTGATGACGGGTTCACGCTAGGTAGCCACCTGACCAGGCATTATCTCCAAGCCGACTACGTCGCGTAACGGACCGCGAGGGGCGTCCCCCGCCGCACTGACGTGCGGTGAGGGCGCCCCTCGATCACGGAAGCGGCCGGCGTGGTCGGCCGGTGGTCACCAGATCCGCACCTCGTACACCCTTACCGTGCGGCCGAAGTCCACTCCGTACCACTTGTCGACAGTGCTCGTGTGGTACTGGCCGCCGGCCTCGTAGTTGACAGTCACCTTGTTGTTGCCCGAGGTGTAGTGGTGGACGCCGCCGATGTTCACGGCCGTGACGCCCCGACTGGCGAAGCACCTGGACATGCCGACCGTGCCGAGCGTGATGTCGAGCTTGAGGAAGTCCGTCCGGGTGCCACAGGTGACCGAGTTGATGGCAAGGGCAGGGCTGGCCGGGAGCGCGATGGTCAGGGCGAGGCCCGCCACCGCACCGAGGGCGATCTTCTTGACGCGCGTCTTCATCTACGCGGGGTCCTTTCTGTTCCGGTGGGAGTGGTGCCGTGCGCGCCACCACTACGACCGGGACGACCCAGTGGTTCACCTCCGAGGAGGATATTTATTGATTCTGATGAATGGCGGTTACCATTCGGCCATGCCCGCTCGCCGCGTCACCGTCGCCGTCGCCCTTGCCGCGCTGGCGAGCCTGCTCGCCGTCGGCGTGGCCCGCGCCGACGGGCCGGCGATCAGCACCCCCGGCACTCCGACCGTGGTCGTCAACGAACCCCATCGGCTCACGCTCAGCTGGGCGCCCTCCGCCTGGGTGGAACCCGGCACGGAGCAGCCGATCAACTACGAGGTGCAGGTGCCGCTGGGGTCGTACACGTACCGCTTCCTCGGCTCCACCACCGACACCACGATCACTCTCACCGACCTCGCGCCCGGCACGACGTACCGGATCGCGGTTGCCGCCCGCGCGCTCGGCGGCTACTCCGACACCTCGCCCGCCACCACCGTGCGCACCGCCAGCGGCCGCGCGACGGTCAGCTACCTCAACCTCGACTGGTCACCGACGAACAACCAGATCCAGCACCTGCTGAAGGTCACCAACACCGGCACCGCGCCGCTGGACCTGAGCACGGTGCGGTTGCGCTACCACCTGCGCTTCGAGGGAGGCAACACCTCGCTGGTGCCGAACTGCGACTGGGCGGCACTGGACTGCCAGAGGATCCGGCAGACCGTGCAGTTCTTCGTTCCCCCAGGCGGGCCGGCGGTGCTGTCGACACCGGCGCCGCCGAATCCCCCGCCGGGCACTGCCGTTCCCGGCTGGGTGGAGCTGACCTTCACCGACGGCACGCTCGCGCCGGGCCAGTCGACCGGGCCGATCCAGCTACGGCACCACCGGCACAGTTGGAGTGACATCGAC
This sequence comes from Micromonospora sp. NPDC051543, assembly GCF_044454415.1. NCBI lineage: Bacteria > Bacillati > Actinomycetota > Actinomycetes > Micromonosporales > Micromonosporaceae > Micromonospora > Micromonospora sp. NPDC051543. The sequence goes on along the minus strand of NZ_JBITDT010000007.1, from coordinate 65,287 downwards.
GAGCGCGACGACCCGAGCTGGCTCGCCGCCACCGGGCAGTGGACCGAGAACGGGCGGATCACGCTCGACGTCGACGGGGTACGCGAATTCGGCGACACCTACTCCTGACCACTCCCGACCAGCCGCCGCGCGACCGGCGTGCCCCAGGTCCGGCCGGCCTCGTCCCGACGAATGTGATGCCTGTGAGTCATCTTGATGACCCACAGGCATCACGCTTCAAGGGGCACTACTCCCAACCATCTGGCGCCCTGGGTGCTGAGCCGTTGGCTCCGCCGCACGGGCGCGGTATTCCTCACCGTTGCGCAGACAGAGCCATCAGCGGGTGAAGCCTTTGGGCAGATGGATGCGGGCGGCGGGGATGTCGAGGGCGCACAGCCGTGACCGCGCGTCGGCCACCATCGCGGATGGGCCGCAGACGTAGATGTCCTGGCCGGGCTGGTGATGGTCGAGGGCGATGGTCAAAGCGTCGCCCTGCTCGCCCGGCTCGGCGCAGGGGTCGGCCGACAACGCCGGCACGATCGTCAGCCAGTCGTGGGCGCACTGCAGCTTGTCGAGGGCGATCGCGTCGTACAGGTCGATGAACGCGCGCACGCCGACGACAAGGGTCACCCGCCGACCATTCGGTGTGGCGGCGACCTGCTCGACCAGGGCGCGCAGCGGCGCCAGCCCGGTGCCACCGGCCACGAGCAGCAGATCGTTCGTGCCCGCCGGGTCCAGGCTCAGCCCGGTGTCGACGGGTGGGCCGAGCCAGAGCAGCTCGCCGGGGCGTACCTGATGAACCAGGCGGTGGGAGACGGTGCCGGCGGGTACGGCGTGGACGTGCAGCTCGACGGTGCCGTCCGCGCGTGGGGCGTTGGCCGGCGAGAGCCAGCGCCAGTGCCCGGGCATGCGCGGTGTGCAGACCGGCACGGCCTGACCTGGCTGCAACGGCAGTCGCCGCATGGGACGTACCGTCAGGATGGCGATGTCGGGCGACGGCCGATCGTGGCCGATCACCTCGACGTGCCACCAGGCCCGGCCGTCGCCGGCGCGGTCGGCGGCGCGGCGGATGGCGTGCGTGGCGCGGCACAAAGCGCGCTCGGCAACGACGGTGAGCTGCGGCGTCCACACTGGCTGGGCGTGACGGGCCACGGTCGCGAGCAACGCGTCGCCAATGGTGGTGGCGTGCGGGAGCAGGTCGAAGTGACGGTACGCGCGGCCGAGCACCTGAAGCAGCGCCGCCCGGTTCGCGGGGGCGTCGCCGCCGACCAGGAGGCGGCCCAGCGCGGTGAAGAACAGCGGCGCGTCGCGGCGTGGGAGCAACCCGGTCCGGCGGTCTTCGACCGTGCACCAGAAGTCGGCGGCGGCCCGCACGTCGACCGACTCCCAGGCGGCGGCCAGGCTCACGCGGGCCGGGTGGTCGTCGTCGATCACGGTGGGCATACCGGCTCCAAGTCGTCGAATCGTGGGCTGGCACCGGGGCGGGAGGGGCTGCGCCGTTGAGGGCCGGCGCAACTCCGAGGCCGAACACCCGCCCCGGGCCAGGCACCGACTGTCGGGCCTGAGCAGGCACAACGGCATGCCACGGTGATCGTCGACGGCATACGCGATCGGTATGCGCTCCACGCCGCGACTGTCGAATCGGGCAGACTGCGGGCATGACGGAACGCCCGGTGCTGTACCTGGTCGTCTGCGCCGCGGGTCCGGCGGAAAATATCGACGAGCTGGTCGACCTCCTGATCGCCGACGGCTGGCGGGTCTGCATGATCGTCAGCCCGACCGCCGCGCCATGGCTCGATCGAGCGGCGTTACAAGAAAAAACCGGCTATCTGGTACGCGTGGAGTGGCGCATGCCCGGCGACCCCGAGCCCCACCCGCCCGCCGATGTGGTGGTGGCCGCCCCGGTCACGTTCAACACGGTGGCCAAGTGGGCGTTGGGCATCAACGACACGCTGGCGCTCGGCGTCCTCAACGAGTCGCTGGGCGCGGGGCTGCCGATCATCGCGTTCCCGCACACCAAGGAGGAGTTGGCCGTGCATCCCGCCTATGCGGGTCACCTGGCGGTTCTGCGCGCTGCCGGCGTGAGGGTGGCGGACGGAAAGCCGCTGAACTCGGTGAACGGGCCGGGGCGTTGGGGCGTGGTCGTCGAGGCGCTGCGGGCGTTACGCCAGTCCTGAGTTCGTTTATCCGGCGGCCGCTTGACGATATGCGTCGCGCGTATACCAGCGCTCTACAGAGCGTGTTCAATGGATACGCTCGATGAGGCGAGACGGACGGAGCCGCCGGTGACGCATGCGACCTGCCCTCGGTGCGGCGGACGACTGGCCCGGGACAACGACACCGGACGGTGTACGCCGTGCCAGGCCGCCGAACGGGACCGGCTCAGCACGCCGCCGGTGGTGCCGGCGAACTTCTGGGACCACGAGCCGGTGCGACTCGCGCTTGCCGAGCGGCATCTGGGGCGGGTGATCCGGGCGTACCGGTGCCATCCGTACCACGGGCGGGTCGCGTTGCCGCAGTCCGTGGTGGCGGGGTGGCTGGGGATCACGCAGGCGCAGTTGAGTCGAGTGGAGAACGGCCCACCGGTCGTGCACCTGGACCGACTGGCGCACTGGGCGAACCTTCTCGGGATACCGGCTTCCTGCCTCTGGTTCGGTCTTCCTGGTCAGCCTTACCGAGTCGACGACCGCGCCGCAGAGGGCACAGCGGACGATCCTTATGCGCATGGCGCGATAACTGAGCAGGGCAAACTGCCGGCCATGGTGGTTACCGTGGAGGGGGCATCAACCGGAGGGGGTGGCGCTACGGACCGGCGACGCTTCAACGCAATGGCCGCGCTCGCGGGACTCGCCGCAGCCGGTCACCCATACCTGATGACGGACCCAGCCGAAGTGCCCCGGAACATTGGCATGGAACAGGTACGGCTGGCCAGCTCGCTGGTTCAAGACTTCCGGCGAGCCGATGCGGCAGCCGGCGCCGTACAGCTGTGCGACATTGCCGTCCAGGCACACGCCAGGCTGTCGAATTGGGCGGCGAGGGCGCACTACAGCCGAGAGGTCGGCGATGCCCTTCAAAGCGCCCTCGCTGAACTCGGCATCCAGGTCGCATGGCTCGCTATCGATGCGGAACGCAGGCCCGAAGCCAGGCCCTACCTGAACGAAGCCATCACTCGTGCCCGCATCGCCGACGACCCCCGCATGGAAGTGCAGGCCCTGACTCAGCTGTCCATGCTGCTCCGCGAAAGCCAGCCTGGCGAGTCGCTGCATTGCGCCGAGGCCGCGCTACGCGTCTCGGCCAGATGGGCGACACCTCGGCTCACCACGCTTCTACATCTGCGGAGAGCGCACACGTACGCGGTGCTAACGGATGCGGGCGGCTTCAGCCGGGAAATGACCAAGGCTCGCCGCGAGTTGGAGCGCGGACCGCACGAGGACGATCTTGCATTTGTCAGCTTCGTGAACGAGCAAGAAGTAAACGGCATCCAGGGGCTTTCCTACCTCGCGCTGGAGCGGCCCGACCGCGCCGCCCAGTCGTTCCGCGCCCTCATCGCCAACCCGTCACCCGGCCACCGGCGCAACCAGGTCCTCTACACAATCGACCTCGCCGACGCCGCCTACCAGCAGGGTGACACCAACGAGGCGGCGCGCATCGCCCTGGACGTCCTGCCGGCGGTCAGGCAGATGAATTCTGGGCGAGTGAGCCGGAACCTTGCGCAGGTGCGGGCGAAGCTTGCGGCACTACGGGATGCCACCGCGACGACCCGCGAATTCGTCGACGCCTACGACCGAGCAGTGACCGTCTGATGGAGGGCGTGCAGCTCCGCCATCGCGATGCCGAAGAGGCCACGGAGATCCTGGACCAGCTCGTGAGTCTCTATCTGGAGGTCTACGCGGGTGGAGGCGAGTTCCACAGCGAGGACCGCTACCGGCGTCAGCTCGACCTGCACATGCAGCGAGTGGGGTGGGAGCTGGTCACCGCCGAGGTGGACGGGAGTCTGGTCGGCTACATCTACGGGTTCCCGCTTCCCGCCGAGACGCGATGGTGGGAAGGCATCCACGACCCGGTACCGCCTGGTTTCACTGACGAGGACGGGACACGTACGTTCGCGATAAGCGAGCTGATGGTCCAGCCGGCGTGGCGACGTCGGGGCATCGCGGCGGCGCTGCACGACGGGTTGATCGCGGCCCGCACGGAGCAACGAACCACGCTGCTGGTCCGGCCGGACAATGTCGCTGCTCAGGCCGCGTACCGCTCCTGGGGCTATAAGAAGGTAACCAGACTTCGGCCGGGGTGGGAGAACGCGCCGACCTTCGACGTCCTGGTCCGGGTCCCGAACGCCTGATCAACAAGGAATGATCTGTGACCGAATCAGCCATGCCGCCAACACCGATTCGAATCATGCACTTCACGCATGTTGATAATTTGCCAAAGATCGTGAAGGCCGGTCGACTACTGGCGGACAGCGGTGTAGGACGACAGCTTGCTATTAACGTCGGCGCAGTCGAGATCAAGGCCCGCCGACGAGAACGAACCGTGCCATGCCATCCCGGTGGAGTCGTAGCAGACTACGTGCCGTTCTACTTCGCCCCACGCTCGCCCATGATGTTCAGGATCGCCTGTGATCATCGAGCAGGAAAACCGGGCTGCTATCCAGGAGGAGATGATCCCCTCGTATACCTGGTCAGTTCGGTGGAGCGGGTGCACGCGGCCGGAATCGATTGGGTGGCAAGCGACGGAAACTGCGCAGTCGGCTTGACCAGATTCTCGGCTGAGCTGGCCGAGCTCACCGCCTTGGTCGACTGGCCGTTGATGGAGGCCCAGATCTGGAAGGACGTTCCCGACGACATGGACCGCATGCGCCGGCGAGCGGCCGAGTTCCTAGTACACCGGGAGTTTCCTCTCGACCTGCTCACCGGTTACGCCGTACGGACGACGGATCGGCAGGAGCAGGTGAGGCAGCTGTTCCGAGACGCTGGCATGATCGAGCCTTACGTTGGTGTCAGACCGAGCTGGTACTACGGGTACACACGGGGGGAGGTGCGCGAATGATCATCATCAGCCACGGGAACCTGCTGACCGCCGAGGCGGACGCGTTGGTCAACACCGTCAACACAGTGGGAGTCATGGGCAAGGGCATCGCTCTTCAGTTCAAGCGCGCCTACCCGGCAAACTACGCGGCCTACCGTACGGCATGCCATGAAAACCAGGTCACTTTGGGTCAAATGTTCGTGTTCGACTCGGCGCGTTTGGGCCCCCGTAGATACGTCATCAACTTTCCGACCAAGGGACACTGGCGGGCCAACTCGAAGTTGAAGGACATTGAGACCGGACTCGCCGACCTCGTCCGGGTGGTCCGCGAGCGGAAGATCACGTCCGTGGCGATGCCCGCCCTCGGTTGCGGCAACGGTGGACTTGACTGGGAGGATGTTCGATCGCTCATCGAAGGCGCCTTCACCGAGCTCCCCGACGTGCTAGTTCTGCTCTTCCCCCCGGAGGGGGCACCCGACCCGGCCGACATGCCGGTGGCGACGGAGAAACCACCGCTGACTCCGGGCCGCGTCACCCTGATCCAGGCCATCGATCGCTACCTGAGCCGAGCGCGACAGCTGGAACCGCGTGATGGTGTCACCATCCTGGAGATTCAGAAAATCGCCTATTTCCTCCAGGTGCTGGGGCAACCGCTGCGACTGGAGTTCAGCCGGGGCAGGTACGGCCCGTATGCCGAAAGCCTCAACCACGTGCTGGACCGTCTCGAAGGGCACTACCTGACGGGCTTCGGCGACCGCTCGGCACGGGTCGAGGAGCTGCAACCCATTCGGCTTACCCCCGGCGCTGCCGACGACGTCGCAGCGTGGTTGGAAGATCATGGCGCAGCAGCGCCTGAGGCATTGGATCAGTTAGCCCGGTTGACAGACGGATTCGAGTCCCCGTACAGCCTGGAACTGCTGGCGACCGTGCATTACGCGGCGGCAGCGCACCCGCCGACCGATGACCTCGACGAACTGATCGAGCGCGTTCGTTCCTGGAGTGGTCGGAAAGCCCGGCTTTTCACCTCCGCGCATATCGAGCTGGCCTACGAACGCCTGCAATCGGTCGGGCTGCTACCTGCGTTGCGCGTTGCATGAGTCGCCAGTCGGGTGAGGTCGCCTCGCCGATTGCGCGACAAGTTCTGCCGATGCGACCGGTCGCCGCGCCCCATCCATAGACGAAACGTGTGGTTAGGTAGCTCGAATGACGGATCTTGAGCGGGGTGTGTACGAGCACCTGATCACCCGTGAGCTGGCAGATCGCCTCCAGCACGTCGACCCCGCACTGATCCAACGCCACGACCTCGACCCGGCCGACGCGCACACCGCCCTCGCCCGGCACATCGCCGCCCTGGCCGCCCGAGCCCTCCAGTCCGTCCCCAACGGTGACGACAAGCTCCACCACCAGATCGCGATGGCGAACCAGATCGCTGACGCCATCACCACCCTCAGCCCGAAGGCAGCGACCGAGCAGGACCAGGTCACCGACGCCAAGCACCTGCTCCATGCCATCGCCGCCCCGCCCACACCACCAGCCCTGCCAGCCTTCCCGCAGCGGCCCACCACTCCCCTCTCCACCGGCGCGCTGCTGGTCAACGGCCGTCACCAGCCCCGGATCGGCCACGAGGTCAACCACGAGATGGCGTCGGCGGAGAGCGTCGACCTGCTCTGTGCCTTCATCAAGTGGTATGGCCTGCGCATCGTCGAGCCAGCCATCCGCGAGCTGATCGCCCGAGGCGGCAAGGTCCGCGTCATCACCACGACCTACCTGGGCGCGACCGATCAGCGGGCGCTGGACCGGCTCAAGGAGCTGGGCGCTGAGGTCAAGGTCTCGTACGAGACGCGGACCACCCGCCTGCACGCCAAGGCGTGGCTGTTTCGCCGAGCCAACGGCACCACCACCGCGTACGTCGGCTCGTCGAACCTGTCGAAGACCGCGCTGGTGGACGGCGTCGAGTGGAACGTGCGCATCTCGAACATCGAGCAGCCGCACGTCATCGACACGTTCACCGCGACGTTCGAGGACTACTGGAACGATCCGGCCTTCGAGGCGTACGACGCGACCAGGGACGCCGAGCGGCTGCAGCAGGCACTCACCGGGGAGCGCCGTGACCAGGCAGCCACCGAGATCTCGAACCTGGACGTGCGCCCGTACCCGTACCAGGCGGAGATCCTGGCCGACCTGGACGCCGAGCGCCTGGTGCACGGGCGTTGGCGCAACCTCGTCGTGATGGCGACGGGTACCGGCAAGACCGTCGTCGCTGCCCTGGATTACCGCCGGCTGCACAAGGCGAAACGAGCGGACTCGCTGCTCTTCGTCGCGCATCAGGAGCAGATCCTGCGGCAGAGCCTTTCGACGTTCCGGCAGGTCATGGGGGACGGCAGCTTCGGCGAGACGCTTGTCGCGGGCGAGAAGCCAAACGGTTGGAAGCACGTCTTCGCCTCGATCCAGTCGCTGCATCGGCGGGAAGCCGACCCCGAGGCGTACGACATGGTGATCGTGGACGAGTTCCACCACGCCGAGGCGCCCACGTACACGCGGCTGTTGGAGCGGCTGCGTCCCCGCGTACTCCTCGGACTGACCGCGACCCCCGACCGGGCCGACGGCGGCGATGTGCGCCGGTGGTTCGACGGGCGCGCGGCAGTTGAGCTGCACCTGTGGGACGCGTTGGAGCGGCAGTTGTTGTCGCCGTTCCAGTACTTCGGGCTGCACGACGACGTGGACCTGTCGCACCTCGCCTGGAAACGCGGCCAAGGCTACGACCCGGCCGACCTGGATGTCGTCTACACCGGCAACCACGCACGGGCGCGGTCGGTGTTGCGCGCCGTCAGCGACAAGGTGGACGTCGGGCGCATGCGGGCACTCGGGTTCTGCGTGAGCATCGGGCACGCCGAGTTCATGGCCAGGTGGTTCAACGACCACGGCGTCCCGTCTGCGGCGGTGACCTCCCGCGCAGGCACCGATCGGGCCGGGCTGTTGCGGGACTTCAAGGGTGGCAAGCTGCGGGTGCTCTTCACCGTGGACCTGTTCAACGAGGGCGTCGACCTGCCGATGGTCGACACGATCCTGATGCTGCGGCCCACCGAGAGCGCCACGATCTTCCTGCAACAGCTCGGCCGTGGCCTGCGCCTCGACGACGACAAGCCCTGCCTGACCGTGCTCGACTTCATCGGCGGACAGAACGCCAACTTCCGCTTCGACCTACGCTGGCGTGCCCTGACGGGGGTGAGCCGGCGGGCGATCACCGAGGCGGTCCGCGACGACTTCCCGAGCCTGCCCAGCGGCTGCCACGTCGAGCTGGACCGGGTGGCAAAGGATCTCGTCCTCGCCAACCTGAAGAGCGCACTGCCCACCTCGAAGGCCGGACTGGTCTCTGAGCTGCGGCAACTCGGCGACGTCACCCTGGCGACGTTCCTGCGCGAGACCGGCCTGGAGATCGAGGACGTCTATCGGTCGGCCAGCATCGGCGGCTGGACCGGCCTGCGGCGGCTCGCCGGCGTCGAGACGGCCGCGCCCGGCCCCGACGACCGCGAGCTGGGCCGGGCCATCGGTCGCATGCTGCACACCGACGACATCGACCGGCTGGAGCTACTGACGACGGTCGCGGCCGGACCGCCCACGCCAGGTCAGCAGGTGTACGCGGGCAGCGGCCGACTGCTGGACATGCTCCACTTCAGCCTCTGGGGGCCGAACGCCCCGCTGGCGACGCGCGACGAACGGCTGGCACGGCTGTGGAAGGAGCCGGCGCGGTGCGCCGAGCTACGGCAGGTCGCCGAGGTGCTGCGAGACCGCATCCACCGGGTCACGCCCGCGCTCGCTGCGGGGGCGGTGCCGTTGCGGGTCCACGCCCGCTATAGCCGCAACGAGGCGTGCGCCGCCTTCGGCATGACCAACCCGGGGTCGCTGCGCGAAGGGGTGAAGTGGTTACCGGACGCCCAGGCTGACCTGTTCTTCGTCACCCTGGTCAAGTCCGAGGCGCACTACTCCCCCACCACCATGTACGCCGACCGGGCCATCACCGACACGCTGTTCCAATGGGAGTCGCAGAGCACCACCTCGGCGGCGTCCGCGACCGGACAGCGCTACACGTCGGGTGGGTCGACCGTGCACCTCTTCATTCGGGAGACCCGTATTGCCGACCGCGACCTGGGCGCACCGCCGTACCTCTACGCCGGCACCATGACGTACAACTCGCATACTGGCGATCGCCCCATGCGCGTCCTGTGGCAGCTCCACCACGCCCTACCCGCCGACGTCTACGCGACCGCCCGAACAATCGCCGCCTAGATGAGCGAGTCCCGACCTGACCCGGCTTGGACTGCGGCGTGGCCGATGGTGACAGTCGGTCACCTCGTCGGGGTGGACGCGTTATTGAGCGGTATACGTCAGAGGGGCTGAATATGACTCCGAGATATACCGCTCAACAGCACATCGACCTGCCGGCCCAGGCTCAACCGACATGACTCAGTCGAGCTTGGACAGGAAGGCGCCGACCGCAGCGGCGAACTGCGCCTCAGCATCGTGATGCACCACGTGACCTGCTGGCAGCTCGACCAGCCAGGCCCGGCCGAGGCGACGGGCGACCATCTCGCGAGCATGATCGGCCGAGAGTTCATCACTGCGTGTGCCGCGGATCAGAAGGGTGGGGCCGGTGACCGCTGCCCAATCCGTCCAGTGGTCGCCGTTGAGCGCCTTCTGGGACGCCACCGTGTCATCGATGTCGAAGGAGAAGCCCCAGCCGTCTTCCGACTCCCGGAAGGAGCACTCCAGGTAGGGAGCCGCCCCACGCAGGGCCGAGGCCAGCGCGTCGCGGGATGGTGCTTGGCGAGGAAGGCTGGTCGTGAACGACCAGTCGCAGTTCACGAGCGCGCCGATGTCCTCGACGATCAGCGCGGTTACCAGATCCGGGTGCCGGCTGGCGTACTGGTAGGCGTTCACCCCGCCGAGTGAGTGACCCAGCACCGCAGCCGGGCCTACCTCGAGATGCCGGTGAAAGGCGGCGACGTCGGCAACGTAGTCGGCCCGCTCGTAGCTCTCGGCACGGTCGGACTCTCCATGCCCACGCTGATCGAGCGCGATCACCCGCCATTGCGGTGCCAGCGCCTCAGCCAGCGGCGCGAACGCCGAGGCTTCGTTGTAGTGCCCGTGCAGGGCCAGGAGAGGCATACCCGGACCGCCGAAGTCGAGATACGAGAGCCTCCGATCGCCAACCGTGAAGAACTCCCGCATGACCTAGAATCCTAGATCAACGTTCGTCGGCTCACGCTCCGTGCACAGCCTGCCTTCCAAGCCCTCGTGTGATCACGCGTTAGGTTGACAGCCATGGAGCAGCGGATCAGCCTCATCACCCTGGGAGTCGCGGACGTGGCCCGCGCGAAGGCGTTCTACGAGCAGCTCGGCTGGCGGGGCCAGGAGGTCGAGGGGACGGTCTTCATCCAGGCCGGCGGCCTGGCTCTCGTCCTCTGGGGCCGCGACAAGCTGGCCGCTGACGCGGGCATCGACGACCCGGCCAGCGACGGCTTCGGTGGGATCACGCTCGCCCAGAACGTCCGCTCCCGGGCCGAGGTCGACGAGGTGATCGCCACCGCGACCAAGGCTGGCGCGACGGTGACCAAACCGGCCGAGGAGACCTTCTACGGCGGCTACGCCGGCTACTTCGCCGACCCGGACGGTCATCTCTGGGAGATCGCCTGGAACCCGGGCTTCACGCTCGCGGAGGACGGCTCCCTCACCCTCCCCGACTTCAGCGCCATGAGCTGAGCGAACGGCAGCGCGCGAAGCAGCGATGACGCCGATTACGGCGCCGGAGACGGGCAGAGCAGCGGGTCCAGCACCGGCAGCTGACGAGCGTCCAGACAGATAGCCAGCACCTCCGGATCCGGCGTAGGCGTAGGCGTAGCCGTTGCGGTCGGGGTCGGCGTCGGTGAGGCCGACGCGACGGGCGGCGTCGGCAGGGCTGACGCGGGCGGATCCGTGGGTGGGACCGGCGTCGGCACCGCACTCGCCGAGGGGGTCGGGACGACGGGCGGCGCGGCGGCCGGCGGCCGGTCCACCGCGATGACCGGGGACACCACCGTAGCGACATCTGTCGGGGCCGACGGCCGGACAGTCGAGGCCGGAGGGGCGGTCGCTACGGCGCTCACGGCCGAGCCGATCCGCGTCCTGGGTGGCACCGGCCCGACGAGCCCGAGCGGCACGAGGGGCGCCCCGGCCCTCGGCAGGCCCAGCGCGACGATCTCCGCCGACGGCACCGGGCCGACGGAACCTGAAGCGCCAGGGCCCAGAGCGCCCGGTCCGAGCGTCGCGAACACCACTGCGGCGACGGCGGCAGCACTGACCGCGCGCCGGTCGGGGCGTACCGCCGTCAGCGGCGCGTCGTCGGGCCCCACCACCGGAGGAGGCGCTGGCGGGGCGGCTCGGTGGGCGGTCAGCAGCGCGTCGATCTGGGCGACGACGGCGGCGCGATCCTCGCTGGTCGCGAGGGTGAGATAGAAGCGGAAGTTCACCACGGCACCGGACGGGACCAGCAGCCCGTCAAGTCGACAGCGGTCCGGCAGCAGGGTGACCGGTACGTCGGGGTGGTGGGCGATGCCGAGCTGGTCCCCGTACCGCCACTCACGCCGGTGCTCCCGACCGTCGAAGGCCACCCGTCGACTGGTCACCACGGCCATGCCGGTGTCGACGGCCCGCAGGCCCGGCGGCAGCGCCTCGGAAGACGGCTCAGCGAAGGAACATGGGCCCGGTGTGGGCAGCCCGGGGACGTGCCGCGCCTCGGCCTCGACAAGCGTGGCGACGGGAAGGACGCGGAAGACGAGTTCGTCGTCGTCGAGCTGCACCGGTAGGCCGCTGCGGGGCTGCGTACACCCGAGGAAGCTCGCGGCTTCAATGCGGAGCCGGACCAGGTGGTCGTCGCGGCGCTGCCAGGCGTCGGTGGCGTCGCGGTACGCGAGCTGCCGGCGCTCGTTCTCGCGCTCGGCCCAGGCGAGCCGCCAGGAGGGAGGTGCCAGTGCGGTCACGGTCACACGCGGTACAACCGCTCACGTACGTGACAGGCAACGCGACCGGGATCAATGCATCCCGTTGCGCCCGAAAGGAGAGAATTTACGAACGGGTCAGGACGGGGCGGGCTCGAAGAGCTCGACCGGGTTACCGGAGGGGTCGTCCACAACGATCTGCCGGCCGCCCGGTCCGCTGACCACGTCGCTGCGCAAGGCGACACCGGCCGCCCGCAGCCGGGCAACCTCCGCGTCGATGTCGGAGACGATCAGGTGGATGCGGTTCCAGCCGCCCGGCTGCGGACGGCGGCCGTCGGGCAGGGCCCGGCCCGCCGAGCTGGCCGGACCGGAGAGCAGCAGCCGCAGGTTGCCGCGCCGCACGTCGGCGATGGCGGGCAGGAAGGCGCTGGCCGAGGTGAAGCCGAGGTGGACGGTGTAGAAGTCGAGCGCGGCGGCCACGTCGTCGACGAGGTAGCGCACGCTGACCGTGCTGTCATCGATGGGGCTGGTCATGATGCCCTCTCTCCTGGGGTGGCGAGCGTGTGCAGCAGGAAGTCGATCCGCTGGGCGAGGTCGTCGGCGACCCGTTCGAACGCGGGGAGCCCGCCGGGGTCCGCGGCCGGGTCCGGGATGCTCCAGTGCGCGCTGCGCGGGCTTGCCGGGAAGTCGGGGCAGACCTCCTTGACCCGGTCGCAGAGGGTGATCACGGCGTCGAACGGTTGACCGGTGAACTCGTCGAGGTGCGTGGGCCGGGCCGAGCCCAGGTCGATGCCGCGCGCCGACATGACGGTCACCGCGTGCGGGTGGACGGGCTTCGGTCGGCTCCCGGCGCTGTACGCCCGCACGGCACCGGCGGTGCGTTGCCGCAGCAACGCCTCGGCCATCTGCGAGCGGGCGCTGTTGCCGGTGCACAGGAACAACACCCGGCCGGTCACCGGGGTGGCCGGCGACGGCGGGGCGAGCCGCAGCCCGGGATGCAGGGCCGCGCCGGCGTCCGACAGCAGGCCGGCGCAGTGGGCCAGGGAGAGCGAGTAGTAGGTGTCCCGCCCGTCGGCGCTGCTGCGCCGGGCGGTCACGAGGGCGGCCTTACGGAGCTTGCCGAGGTGGTACGAGACGAGGTTCTGCGGCTGGCCGAGACGGGCGGTCAGCTCGCGTACGGCGAGGTCACCACGGGCCAGTTCGCTGAGCAGACCCCACCGAACGGGGTGCCCCGCGGCGGTCACGAACCCCGGTGGCGCGCTGGTGCCGGATGACCTCACTCCCGCAGATTACATCAAACCAGTTTGATGCAATAGGGATCAGCTCGCTCGTCGCCGACGCGACAGGGAGCCGAGCAGCGGGTCGTCGGCCGGGAACCGCGATCGCGTACGCGGCGGGTACGCCTCGCAGTGCCCGACCCACTGGGCGGCGGCGACGGCGAGGGCGTCGGCGGAGACGGTGAGCACCAGCGGGTAGATGGCGGTGGCCGGCCGGCGCATCCACGGGGGCAGCGACTCGGCGGAGAACTCGACGATCAGTTCCAGCCGACGTCGACGGATCACCCGGGTACGCAGCGCCAGGTTGGGTTCGGTGAAGCGGACCATCGCCGGTGGCGGGTTCGGACCGCCGGCCGCCGCCGCCTGGCCGTGCAACCAACTGCCCAGCGCGCGGGCCTCCTCGACGAGCAGGCTCGGGTAGTGGTGCGACCAGAGCTGACCGTCGGCGGTGCGGGCGTCCACCTCGATGAGCAGCCAGTCCTGCCAGCCCAGCGCGGCCACGTCGGGGTCGTCGGGCGGGTCGATGCCCGGCTGGTAGCCGACCGGGCGAATCCGTACCCGGGCACCGTCGTCGGATCGGATCTCCACTCGACCATTCTGACCGACCTAAACGATCGTTATGGTCAGAACGCGCTACTTCGTGACGGTCCGCCGGACGCCCCGGTGCTCGGCACACGCGCCCGCCCGGCCACCCGCGAGGCTGACCGAGCCGTCGCGGCACTGCACGAGGTAGCCCCGGCCCGCCCAGAACTGCGGCACGCAGTCGAACCAGTCGCACACCTCGACGGCGGGCCGGCGAATCCGCGTCCCGCCGCAGAAGTCGTACCCCAGGGGGTTCTCCGGCGCCCCGCAGCGCGGCCCGGACGTCGCGCTCGGCGACGGGCGTGGCGACGGCTTCCGCTTGGGCGTGGTGGTGGGCGCGGGCGGCGCTATCGCCGGCCGCAGCAGCGCGGGAGGCGCGCTGGCGGTCGGTGCCGGCGTGGCCGCCACGGCGACCTCCGGGCCCCCGGTCGGGTCCGACGGGTTCGATTCGAAGAGCGCCGCCGGTACGAGCAGCGCGACCGCCGCCGCCACCGCGATGGACCGGCGACCGCCGGGAACGAGCGCGGAGAGCCGGGCCTGCGCCGGGGTGGCCACCGCCGGCCGGAACGGTTTGAGCTGGTCGTGCTCCGCGATCAGCTCGTCGAGCTGGGCGAGCACCGCGGCGCGCTGCTCGATCGAGTCGGCGAAGGCCAGCGTCAGCTTGAACCGGAAGTCCGCCGCCGCGTCGGTGGGGAGCAACAGTCCAGAGGTACGCCGCCGGTCCAGCACCTGGATCAGGGTCACCGGCCCCACCGGGTCGTGGGCCAGCCCGGTGATCCGGCCGTACGCCCAGTCGCGCCGACCGCGCCCGCCCAGCAGCACCAACCGGCGGCTGGTGATGACGGCCATGCCGGCGTCGGTGACGCGTACGCCATCGGGCCGGCGCGGACGCAGCGGCACGGCCGGCACGGTGACCATCAGGTCCGGCGCGGGCAGCACGGCCGTGTGTCGCACCTCGACCAGTTGCGCGGCGGGCAGCGCCCACAGCACCACCTCGTCGTCGAGGAGTTCGAGTGGAAGGCCCGCGCCGGCCGCGGCGGAACCGTGGAAGTCGGCGGCCAGGGCGCGCAGCCGCCGTAACTCGTCGTCGCGTCGCCGCCAGGCCGTCTCCGCGCCGCGGTACGTGCTGATCCGCCGCACGTTCTGCCGCTGCGCCCAGCGGTACCGCCATGTGGAACCCGTCGAATCAGTCTTTGCCACGCCGACTCCTTCGCCGCGTAGGCCACCAATCTGGGGTGCACTCGGATTAACAGTTGTGACGGCCGGCCGGGACACGCCAGCACCGGCGAACTACCCGAACGGCGGACCAACCCGGACGATAGGGCGATACTGACGGTCATGCCGCCAGACACCCCGCCCGGTGTGGTGATCGGGATCGACATCGGCACCACGAGCACCAAGACCATGGCGTACGACACCGACGGGCGGCTGATCGCCAGCCACTCCGTCGGCTATCCCCTCGACGACCCACACCCCGGGTACGCCGAGCAGAACCCGGACGTGATCCTCGCCGCCGTCGTCGAATCGCTCCGGACCGTGGTGGCCGAGTTGGCCGCACCGATCTCCGGCCTCGCGTTCTGCTCGGCCATGCACAGCCTCATCGGCCTCGACGCGGCCGGTAACCCGCTCACGCCGTCGGTGACCTGGGCCGACTCCCGGGCCACCCGGCAGGCCGAGCGGCTACGGGCGGTGCCGTCCGGGCTGGCGCTGCACCGGCGCACGGGTACGCCCATGCACCCGATGTCGCCCCTGCCCAAGCTGCTCTGGTTCGCCGAGCAGGAACCCAAGCTCTTCGAACGCGTCACGCACTGGGTCGGCATCAAGGACTGGGTGCTGCTGCGACTCTGCGGAGAGCTGGTCACCGACCACTCGATAGCCTCGGCCACCGGCCTGATGGACATCCACACCCTCGAGTGGGACGCCGAGGCGCTGACCATCGCCGGCATCACCGAGGAGCGGTTGCCCCGACTGGTCGCCACCACCGCCGTCCTGCCCGGCCTCACCGCGCGGGCCGCCGACGCCATCGGCGTGCCGCAGCGCACGCCCGTGGTGGTCGGGGCGGGCGACGGGCCGTTGGCCAACCTGGGTCTGGGCGCGGTGCACCCCGGCATGGTCGCCTGCTCGATCGGCACCAGCGGCGCGATGCGGGTCATGGTCGAGCGCCCCGGCGTCGACCCGCTGGGCGGCGTGTTCTGCTACGCGCTGACCGAGGACCGTTGGGCGGTCGGTGGCGCGATCAACAACGGCGGCATCGTCCTCAAGTGGGCCGGCGCCGCGCTCGCGCCCGAGTTGGGCGAGCACCCCGAGGAGGACCTGGTCGCCCTGGCGGCCCGGGCGCCGGTCGGCTCGGGCGGGCTCATCATGCTGCCCTACCTGCACAGCGAACGCGCTCCACACTGGAGCGCCCTGCCCCGCGGCGCGTACGTCGGGCTCACCCACGGGCACCGCCGCGAACACCTCGTCCGGGCCGCCATGGAGGGGGTCTGCCAGCAACTCGCACTGGTCCTCACCTCGGTCCGCGCGGCCGGCAACGAGGTGCGCGAGATCCGGGCCGGTGGCGGCTTCGCCCGTAGTGGCCTGTGGCGACAGATGCTCGCCGACGTGCTCGGCATGCCGGTGAGCTTCCCCGCCGGCCGCGAGGGGTCGAGCTTCGGCGCGGCGCTGCTCGGCATGCAGGCGCTGGGCCTGATCCCCAGCATCAACGTCGCCGCCGACCTGGTCCAGATGGAGGAGACCATCCGCCCCGACCCGGCGGCCGCCGCCACCTACGCGGCGCTGCTGCCGCTTTTCGCCGAGCTGTACGAGGCGCTGGTGCCGACCTTCACGTCGATGCGCCGCCTGGCACCCGGCCTGCCCGCCGAGCCGCCCACCCCGGGACCGGCGATGTAGCCGGCGCGATCGGCGGCGGGTTCGGCGCGGGGCTGGCCGCTCGCTGTTGAGCGTGATGCCGGTGAGTCATCTTGATGCCACTGAGGCATCACGCTCTCGCGGGCGCGGCCTCCCGGACGGGTGACTCACGCCCCGGCAGCCCCATCCGCCGCCGAGGCTTCTTATCGTACAAACGTGAGGAAAAGGGACAAGAAGCGCTCATCTTCCCTGCTCGCGGCGGCGATCGCGCTGGTCGTCGCGGCGACGACCGGCCCGGCCACCGCCGACGGTCCCGGCCTGAACCACCAAACGACCCTGGGGTACGCGGCCGACGGCCTCGCCGCCGACAACGAGCCGAAGGACATGCACGGGCCGAACGACAACGGCGGGCCGAACGATGCGGACGGCCCGGACGATACGGACGGCCCGAACGACGAGGGCGGCCGGAGCGACGAGCCGGGCGTGGAGCCGACCCCGGAGCGGGCGCCGACCAGCGAGGTGTCCTGGCTGTCGTTCCCCGGCGGGGCGTTCGCGGTGGACTCGCTCGGGCACACCGTGCGCTACCGGGCCTGCGACGGCGACACCGGCCGGGTCGCCGACCCGGACATGCGGGTCGCCGCCGGGGTGGCCAGTGGGACGGTCGTCGTCGGGGGGACCGCCTACCGCTACCGGGTGCCGCTGGTCGGGCGCAGCGAGGGCACGCTTGAGGTGATCCAGCGGCACCGCCCGCCGACGACGCTCACCGGCGTCGTGGTCACCAGCCCGCAGCCGCCCACCGACCCGGTCGCGGGAGCACGGCTGTTCCCGCTCAGTGGGCAGCTCGCCCGGGTGGTCGCCGACGCCAACCTCAACCCCGCTGGTGCCACCGTCCGGGACCTCTCCGGCCGGTACGGCGACCAGCAGGTCTCGGTCAACGGGTCGCTGCGCCCCAAGGCCGCGAGCGTCATCAAGCTCTGGATCCTGGTCGAACTCCTGCGTCGGGTCGACTGTGGACAGGTCTCTCTCGACGACGGCGTGCTGGTCACCCCGGCCGACGTGGTGGGCGGCACCGGCCAGCTCCAGTTCGAGACGTTCCCGCAGGTGGTCACGCTGTACCGGCTCGCCCGGTACCTGATCAAGTACAGCGACAACGTCGCGGCCAACGTGCTGATCACCTACCTGGGTGGGTTCGCCCCGGTCAACGCGCTGATCGACTCGATGAACCAGCGCTCCACCATCCTGGCCCGGCGGATGCTCGACAGCGCGGCGGCGCAGCGCGGCGAGGAGAACTACACCAGCCCGGACGACGTCGTGTCGCTGCTCGGGGCGGTCTGGGACGGCGAGGTCCTCAACCCGGCCTCCCGGGACCTGATGATCGGCTTCATGCGCGAGCAGACCCTGAACACCAAGATTCCAGCGGCGCTGCCACCCGGCGTACCGGTGGCCCACAAGACCGGTGACCTGCCGGACGCCTCCCACGACGTCGGCTACTACCTGATCCCCGGCACGGAGACCGCCGTCGCGTTCCTCACCGCCGGGCCGATGGCGACCGGGGACGAGACCGTCCGCCGGATGGCCAGGACCGTCTACGACTTCCTGGTCCCCCCATCCGACGGAGCGGTCGAGGAGTGAGCCCCGGTCAGGCCCGGCTGATCGCGTTGGCGTGGATCGCCTCGTTCAGGTAGGCGGCCAGGCCGGGGGAGATGTTCTCGAAGTACGCGGTGAACCGCTCGTCGGCCAGGTACATGTCGGCCAGCCCGGTGTGGATCTCATAGGAGCACTCGTAGAACCAGCGGCTGATGAGCTGCCGGTGCTCCTCGGCCAGGTCCATCGCCTCCGGGCTGTCCGCCGGCACGCCCGAGGCCAGCAGAGCGACGATCCGCCGACCCCAGTCCTCGTTCTCCGCCTTGTTCCGGAGCCAGTCCTCCTTGGTGTACCGCGCGACCCGCCGGTTCGACTCCCGGTACGCGTCGGTGTTGCCCCAACGCTGCTCCGCCTCGGCCTCGTGCTCCTCCGGTCGGAAGTCACCGAAGACCTCGAACCGCTCCTCGGGTGTCAGCTGGATGTTCAACTTGCTCGCCTCCATCGCGAACTCGATCGCCGTGACCATCTCCTGCAACCGCTTGATCCGTACCGTCAGCAGTTCGTGCTGACGACGCAGGTGGGCGGCCGGATCGGCCGCCGGGTCGTCGATGATCGCGGTGATCTCCTCAAGCGGGAAACCCAGCTCGCGGTAGTACAGGACGAGCTGCAACCGTTGCAGGTCCGTGTCGTCGTAGCGGCGGTAACCGGTCGACGTCCGGCCGCTGGGCGAGAGCAGACCGATCTCGTCGTAGTGGTGCAGCGTCCGTACCGTCACGCCGGCGATCTTCGCCACCTGACCCACCGTGTACGCCATGGTTCCCCTCCCTTCCGGAAACCAGGCTCCTACCTGCCGCTACGTCAGGGTCAAGCCCGATTCTGACCCACCGTCGCGGGGCTGTCCGGGCGCCCGTACAGATAGCCCTGGCCGCGCGGGCAGCCGATGGCGGTGACCGCGTCGTGCTGGCGCTCGGTCTCCACCCCCTCGGCGATCACCGCCAGGTCGTACGCGCCGGCCAGCCGGGTGACCATCTCCACCGTCGCGTACGCCCGCTCGTCGGTGCCGAGGCGGGCCACGAACGAGCGGTCGATCTTCAACTCGGTGGCCGGGATGCGGTGCAGGTAGCTCAGCGACGAGTAGCCCGTGCCGAAGTCGTCGATGGCGATCTGGATGCCCAGTTCCCGGAGCTGGTGCAGCCGTTCCAGCACGGCGTCGGTCCCCTCGATCAACGCCGACTCGGTCAGCTCCAGCGTCAACGCCCGGGGCGCCAGCCCGGCGCCGGCGGTGGCCGCCGTGACCGTGGCGATGAGGTCGGGCCGGCGCAGGTGGGCGGCGGCGATGTTCACCGCGACCGTCGCCTCCGGCGCGCGGGCCCGCCAGGTCGCCGCCGCCCGGCACGCCTCGTGGATCACCCAACGGTCGATCGGGAGGATCAGGCCGGTCTCCTCGGCCAGCGGCAGGAACCGCGCCGGGGGCAGCATCCCCAGACGGGGGTGCCGCCAGCGCACCAGCGCCTCGGCGCTGCGGACCGCACCGGTGGCGAGGTCGACGATCGGCTGGAACTCCAGGTGCAGTTGCTCCTCGTCGACGGCCCGGCGCAGGTCCGCGATCAGCTCCGCCCGGGACACCGCCGACTCACGCAACACCGGGGTGCAGGTCCGGTACGCGGACTTGCCGGCGGCCTTCGCCGCGTACATGGCGATGTCGGCGTCGCGCAGCAGGTCGGAGTGGGAGGCGTGCTGCGGCCCGTACTCGGCGATGCCGATGCTCGCCGACGGGTGCACACCCACGTCCTCCTCCCCCTCGGACGGGCGCAGGGCGTCCAGCAGGCGTTCGGCCAGGCGCTCCGGTGACACCGGCCGGTCCCCCTCGACCAGCACCGCGAACTCGTCGCCGCCGAGGCGGGCGATCGTGCCGTCGCCGTCCACGGCGGCCCGCATCCGGGCCGCCAGCCCGGTCAGCAGGGCGTCGCCGGTGGCGTGCCCGAACCGGTCGTTGACCTGCTTGAACCCGTCGAGGTCGAGCAGCAGGACGGCCACCGGCCGACCGTCGCGCAGGGCCAGCCGCAGCAGTCGGTTGAACAGCAGCCGGTTCGGCAGCCCGGTGAGCTGGTCGCCGTACGCGAGCCGGCGCAGTCGCGCCACCAGGCGCAGGTTCTCGTTGGCCGCCAGCCCCTGACGTACGGCGAGGGCGGCGAGCAGGGCCATCATGGTCACGAATACCAGCGGCGGAGTCTGGCCGGTCGGCCGGCGGGCCAGCAGCACCGCGATGATCGCCCCGCCGACCGGCAGGTACGGCAGCGCCACCCGCCACCACGGCGGCAGCGGGGACTCGGCGGTCTCGTCGGTGCCGTCGCAGTCCGGCGGCGGACGGCTGCCGGTGGCCAGGCCGATCAGCAGGTAGCTCAGCGGCCAGCACAGGTCGATGGGGTGGCCGGCGGCGTAGTCCCCCCGGGCGACCAGCGAGACGTACACCACGTCGGCCACCACCCGGATGGTCAGGCTCGCCGCGAGCACGCGCATCGGCCGCCACCGGGGCCGCGCCGGACCGGCCACCGCCACCAGGATGGTGAGCTGCATCAGGTCGAACATCGGGTAGAGCAGCCCCAACGTGCGCGCCGGATCGGCCAGCTCGGCGGAGGCGACCCCACGGAACACCAGCACCCAGCCGACCGGCACCAGCGCCAGCGCGACGATCACGCCGTCCAGCAGCGTCCGGGCCCGCCCGACGGCCGTCCGTGGCCCGGACGGGGAGCTGAGCAGCGCGGCGGTGCCGGTGAGGATGCCGGCGCTGAAGACGACCCCGATCAGCGCGTTGTGCGGCAGGTCGTCGCCGACGAGCCGCTGCGCCGTCCAGATTCCCCGACCCAGCGCGGCGAGCGCCATGGTGACGGCGAGCAGGGTCCAAAACCTGCGCAAGGGGGCCGGATGTCGACGGGCCACGCCGGCGCAGGCGACTGTCGCCCAGCCGGCAACCAGGAGCGCGCCCACGTCGCTGACCAGCGCGGCGCCGGGCAGTGCGGCGGCCAACCAGCCGGCCTCCACGACCAGGACCGCGGTCGCGACGATCGGGCCGATGGGCTTGAGCTGCCCCGCGGCCTGCTTCACGTCCTGTCGCGACACGGTCGCTCCGGCTCTTCGTCGGGTGTGCACAGTCAGGCGGACCGGTCCACGGCAAACCTCGAAAGCCTAGCCAGCGCCCGGGAACGCCGCCAGGGCCGAACATCCAGGCCGATGCGGTCTCCCCGGGCTGTCCTGGCGGTCGGCGTCCGGTGCCGGCAGACAGGTCAGGTCAACGGCCAGTGTCCGCTGCCGGCCGACAGGGTCAGGTCAGCGGCCGGCGGAGCGGTTCCAGGGTGAGCGGGGCAGCGCGGTGCCGGCCAGCGGGCGACGGACCGGTCGACGTCGACGCCGCCCGGGGGTGCACGGCGGGCGGGCGGCGGTGTGCACGTCGGGTCCGGCCGACGAGGGTCGGCCGATCAGCCAGCACAGGAAGCGGGCCATCTGCGGCTCAGCCGACCGGGAGACGCTGGGCGTCGGACTTGGCGATCTCGTACTCCGCGCCGCAGAACGTGCACTGCTGCGCGTACCGGGTGCGGATCGGAATGAGTGGGATGAAGAAGAGGGTGAATTTCGTCGACCGGCGGGTGATCACCTGTGCGGCGTGGTTGCCGCAGTGACGGCAGACCTCCTGCACGACACCGGACCGGTCGACCTTGGTACGCAGACCAAAGATGAAGAACATCGCCCGGCAGTACCCACTCCACCCCGAAAAGTCACCGAACCCGCCCCACGGGCTGCAAGATCCGCACAAGTACAGGGAAACTGCTGCCTCAGCACGGCTTGAGGCAGCAGTTTCCCTGATGTTGTCCAGATCTTGGGCGCCTTGATCGAGCACGATCATGGCGGGACGGTCAGAGGGTGGGCTGGGGCTCCAGACCGGGGATCTCCTCGGCGATCCAGATCGGCTGCCAGGCCGTCATCTCGTGGAAGCGGCGCAGCTCGAACAGGCCGGCCACCGACCCGGACCAGGCGGCGTACGGCGGGTTGGTCTCGTCGAAGCCGCTCTGCACGAAGGTCAGCGTGGTGCGGCCACCGGATTCGGCCAGCTCCCAACTGGTGACGCCGGTCGGTCCCCAGTCGACGGACATCCGCCGGCCGGGCTCCAGATCGACGATCTTGGCGGCGTACCCCTGCTCGAAGCCGCCCATGGCGTACCGGCCGCCGACCCACGGCTCGATCCCGATGGGGTAGCCGAACCAGGCGCTGGCCTGCTCGGAGTCGGTCAGGGACTCCCACACCTTGTCGGCGGGGACGGCGATGACCAGCTCGCCGCGCAGGTCCGCCGAGGTGAAGTCGGTGCGCGGCAGCAGCGGCTTGCCCTCCAGGTGGGAGGCCAGGTTCGCGATGGACAGCGCCCAGTACGTCTGGAGCACGCCCCGGATGCTGGAGCCGTCCATCGCCTCGGCGAAGTCGAAGTGGCTCTGGGTCAGCGTGAGCACCGTGGCGTCCGGGCCGTCGGCGGCGAGCTGGAACCCGGTGGTGGTCTCGACCCCGTCGAGCAGCCAGCCGAAGCGCAGCGAGTCGTCGTCGGCGTGCAGGAGCCGCTGGTGCGGGGCGTCACCCTCGGGCGTGTAGCGGCCCCAGAACTCGTACCGCTCGGGCAGCTCGACCTCGGCGTGCTCGGCCAGCCAGAGGCGCAGCTCGGCCGGGTCGGTCAGGGCCTGGCGGACGCGCGCCACGGGCACGGCGAGGCGGGCCTGCACCTTCAACGGTTCACTCATTTTCGTTCCCTTTCGGATAGCAGGCGACGGCCAGCTTGAAGGCATCTCCCTCGCTGCCGCCGTAGCGGGTGAACAGGTCCTGAAGTGCGGTTTGCAGGTCGTGCAGGAACTCCTGGCGCTGCTCGGCGGGCACCCGGATCTCGCCGGAGACCCCGATCGAGGGCAGCTCGGGCGCCGCCCGGTCCAGGGCGGCGATGTCGGCCTGGACCTCCTCCATCAGGTCGAGCAGGTAGCCCAGGCTCAGCTCGTCGCGGGCCCGGCGCAGCCCGATGCGGCCGACCAGCCGCGGCGAGAGCCAGTAGGACCGGGCGGCGGCCTGGTAGATGCCCTCGGTGATGCCCCGGACCTTGCGCTCGTTGACCAGCTCGACCAGGCCGGCCGCGACGAGCTGCTTGACGTGGTAGTAGACGCGCTGTGGCGTCTGGTCGAGTCGGGCCGCGACCTCGGTGCAGGTGCGCGGTTCGGCCAGTTGCCGCAGCACCTCCACGCGCTGCGGCTTGAGCAGGACCTCGGCCTGCTCGATCTGCTCCAGGTACAGGACGTCTCTCATGGCAAAATCAGTTTGTACGTACAAAACTTGTTTGTCAATCGCTTCGCGAGAAGCCGCGCCGACTTCTCGACGCGGCTTCAGGCGAAGCTCACCCTCAGGCGACGCTCAGCGGATGATCAGGGCAACCAGTCCGGTCGCAGCGGGTAGCCGTTCACACCGTCCGGACCGTTGTGGGTGGCCAGCACCTGGTGCAGTTGGATGCCGTTGCGCTCGAACGCCATCCGCGAACCGGCCATGTAGAGACCCCAGACCCGGGCCGTGCCCGCACCGACCTCCGAGACACAGAAGTCCCAGTGCTCCACCAGGTTGCGGCACCAGGCAGCGAGGGTCAGCGCGTAGTGCTGGCGCAGGTTCTCCTCGTGATGCACCTCGAACCCGGCGTCGTGCACCTCGCTGATCAACCGACCCGGGCCGGCCAGCTCGCCGTCCGGGAAGACGTACCTGTCGATGAACGCGCCCGAGCGGTGCGGCGCCCGGTTGTCGGCGCGCGTGATGGTGTGGTTGAGCAGCCGTCCACCCGTCCGCAGGCGCGACCGCAGCGCCCCGAAGTACGACGGGTAGTTGCGCACGCCGATGTGCTCGGTCAGCCCGATCGAGGAGATGGCGTCGAACTTCTCCGCGGGCGCGTCCCGGTAGTCGAGGTGTCGCACCTCGGCCAACTCGGTCAGCCCCTCCCGCTCGATCGCGGCCTGCGCCCACTGCGCCTGCGCCTTCGACAGGGTCACCCCGAGCGCCTTGACCCCGTACTCGCGCGCGGCATGCCGGACCATGCCGCCCCAACCGCAGCCCACGTCCAGCAGCCGCATGCCCTTCTTGAGCGCCAGCTTGCCGGCGACCAGGTCGTACTTTGCCGCCTGGGCCTGCTCCAGCGTGTCGGTCGGTGACCGGTAGACCGCACAGGTGTACGTCATGGACGGGCCGAGCACCTTCTCGTAGAAGGCGTTCGAGACGTCGTAGTGGTGCGAGATCGCCGTGCTGTCGCGGACCCGGGAGTGCCGCAGCCCGTTCACCACCCGCTTCCAGCGCGGCTGGGCCTCCTGCGGAGGCGCCGGCGGCGGCAGCAGCCGCTCCCAGCCCAGCCCCCGCACCAGCGCGACTCCGTCGGCCACCGACGGCGGGCGCAGCCGCAACTCGTCCTTGAGCACCCGCAACGCCTCGTACGGGTCACCGGGGTGCACCCCCTGCAACGCCAGGTCGCCGCTCACGTACGCCCGGGCCATGCCCAGGTCACCGGGAGCGGTGAGCAGGTACGACAGGCCCCGCTCGGAACGGATCGCCAGGGTGATGCCGGCATCCGCCGGGCCGACGGCGCTGCCGTCGTACCCGGTGATGCGGATCGGCAACGGCCCGGCGGTGACCGCGCGGATGACGTCCGCGACGGTCGGACCGGTGCGCCGGCCCCACGCCGGCGGGGTGGCGGGGACGCTCGCCGCCCCCTGATCTCGGTCGGTCAGGCTCATGCTCGTGCTACCGCCTTTTCGTACAGTCCCGTCAGCCGGTGGTCCGGGTCGTAGCGGTCTTTCACCGCGCGCCAGGTCTCGCCGCCGTAGAGGCGATCGAAGGCGTCCCGGTCGTAGTACGCGTCGGAGTAGAGCGACTTGTGCCCACCCAGCTCCGACACCCTGCGTTCGATCGTGCGGTTGACGTCGCCGTCGGCGGCGCCGGACGCGATCGGCACGCTCCCCCAGAAACCAATGTTGACGTAGTCCTGCCCCGCGTGGAGCGGATACAGCGGCCACGTCTGCGCCGAACCGGGCCCCTCCGGCTCGCGCAACCGCAGCGGGCAGAGCCACACCGGGGTCATCCCCACGTCGGCCGCGAACCAGCGCAGGAAGTCGGTCATGCGGTCCAGTGGGATCTCCACGTCCTGCACGACCCGCTCCCGGGCCGGCTGGCCGCGCAGCCGGTCGATCCGGGCCGCCACCTGGTGCCGGTGTTCGAGGCGGACCAGTCGGTGGTAGACGTCGCTGCGCCGGTAGCGCGCCGGCCAGAGCCGGCGGACGACCGGGTGCTGCGCGCCGAACGCCGCCGAGCACCAGAACCAGTCGGTGTCCCAGCGCCACAGATAGTCGTACGCGGTCAGCACGTCGCGGGTGCGCTGGCGCAGCGACCGGTAGTAGATGGCCTGGCCGGTGTAGTCGCTGGGCGGATCGGCGGTGTCGGTGAAGGTCCCCAGCACCAGGTACGCCTCACCGGGGCTGAACACGACGCCGTCCAGCACGTCGACCGGCTGGCCGGCCCACGACCGGTTGGCGCTCACCTCGGCGATCGCGTCGGTGAGCGCCTCCAGTTGGGTGAACCGGATGTTGCGCAACGCCACGTACCGGCCGATCGGCTGCAACTCGATGCGCAGCCTCGTCGCGTAGCCGAGGCTGCCCAGCGAGTTGGGGAACGCGCGGAACAGGTCCGTGTGCTCCCCGTCCGGACGGGCGGTGACGATCGCGCCGGAGCCGGTGAGGATGTCCATCTCGCGTACCGACTCGTGGGGCAGGCCGTTGCGGAAGGACGTCGACTCGATCCCGAGGCCGGTCACCGCGCCGCCCAGGGTGATGGTGCGCAGTTGCGGCACCACCAGCGGCATCAGCCCGTGCGGCAGCGTCGCGTCGACCAGGTCCTCGTACGTGCACATGCCCTGCACATCGGCCGTACGCCCGGCCGGGTCGACCGAGAGCACCCCGTTCAGGCCACTCACGTCGAGGCCCGGGGTGCGGGGAGCGGATCGGGGGCGGAACAGGTTGGAGGTGCGTTTGGCCAGCCGGACAGGCTCGCCCGTGGGCACCGCGGCGTACGACCGCCGCAGCGTGTCCACCGCTTGATCATGGTCAATTGGGTGATCCACACGCTCAGCGCGCATGTGATCACCTTACGCCTGCACCCGGGAAATCGTGGGATGTCCTCGCCTGCGGTTTCCCGTCCGACGGCAGGCCTGGCGGTTACCGTGGCGGTCATGCCGTCGCCCGCGATCGCCGCCCTGGACTCCGCCGGACTGCCGTACCGATTGGTCAGTCACGGCGCGGTCGGCAGCCTCGCGGAGGCCGCCGCCGCCCGTGGGGTGGCCATCCCGGACGTGGTCAAGACGATTGTCGTCCGCCGTGGCGCGGACGACCACCTGTTCGTGCTCACCCCCGGTGACCGGGTCATCTCCTGGCCCAAGCTACGCGCCCTGCTCGGGGTGCAGCGGATCTCCATGCCGGACGCGGCGGGCGCGCTGGCCGCCACCGGGTACGAGCGCGGCACCATCACCCCGTTCGGCGCGAGCACGGCCTGGCCGGTGATCGCCGACGAGCGACTGCGCGGCCGGCAGATCACCCTGGGCGCGGGCGAGCGGGGTCTCGCCGTGGCGCTCGACGCCGACGCCGCGATCGCCGCCCTCGACGCCACTGTGGCCGACGTCACCGACCCGCAACCCACCCGCTGAACTCCGCCGCTGCCGTCGTCCGACTGGCTCCGGCGCGCCGCCGTGGGTGAGGATGGCGGCTATGCCCGCCCCCGAGGAACGCCCCGACCCCGTCGGCACCGTCTACGGCGGCCGACGCCGAGCCAGCTCGGGCCCGCTGGCCGACCCGCTGCTGCGGGTGGCGTTGGCGGTCGGGCTGGTGGGCGTACTCCTCGGGGTGGTCTTCGCCACCGGCCTGCTCGACGGTGACGACGAGCCGGTGGTGCCGGCGGCCGTCGGCACTCCGTCCAGCGCGGCCGAGCCGACCGCCCCGGCGGCCGAGCCGACCCCGACGCCCTCGGTCGAGCCGTCGCCGACCCCGTCGGCCACCCCGGCCGTTCCCACCAGCGGCGCCCACGTGCTGCGGTTGCCCTCCGGGCTCTGCCTCGGGCTCGACGGCGACGACGAGAAGGCCGAGGCCGAACTCGCCGCCTGCACCGGCGGCCCGGAGCAGCAGTGGGTGGTCAACCCGGTAGCGACGGGAGCGGTGACGCTGACCAACGCCGCCCACGGGCAGTGCCTCGATGTCGAGGGCGGCAGCGGTGACGACGGCGCGCGGCTGCAACAGTTCCCGTGCCACGGTCAGGCCAACCAGCAGTGGCGGCTGACCCCCACCGGCGCCGGCCCCCTGCTGCTGGTCGCGGTGCACAGCGGTAAGTGCGCGCAGGCCGACGACGAC
The DNA here is from genome assembly GCF_044454415.1 of Micromonospora sp. NPDC051543. Lineage (NCBI taxonomy): Bacteria > Bacillati > Actinomycetota > Actinomycetes > Micromonosporales > Micromonosporaceae > Micromonospora > Micromonospora sp. NPDC051543. The sequence goes on along the minus strand of NZ_JBITDT010000007.1, from coordinate 37,570 downwards.
GGCGTCGAGGCCGGCAACGACATCCGGCAGCGACCCTGCGACGGCCGGCCCGCCCAACAGTGGACGGTCAGCTAACCCCGGAAGCTCCATGCCCTGGGGGCGGTCGCGGCGACGAGGACGGCCTCCGGCACCGGTCGACCCGGCCGTCGGCGCAGCAGCAGCGACAGCCCCGCCGCGCCGATCGACAGCGCGCCGGCCACGTACCAGGCGACCGCGTAGTCGCCGAGCTGGTCGCGGACGAGCCCCGCGCCGGTGGCCGCGAGCGCCGCCCCGAACTGGTGGGCGGCGAACACCCAGCCGAACACCACCGCGCCCGCGCCACCGAAGTACTCCCGGCACAGCGCCACGGTCGGCGGCACCGTGGCCACCCAGTCCAGGCCGTAGAAGACGATGAACACCAGCATGCTCGGCTCGGCGCTACCCGTGAACAGGCTGGGCAGCACCAGCAGCGACAGCCCGCGCAGCGCGTAGTAGGCGCCGAGCAGCAGCCGGCTGTCCACCCGGTCGGTCAGCCAGCCAGAGGCGATCGTGCCGACGATGTCGAAGAGCCCCACCAGCGCGAGCAGTCCCGCCGCCGTGGTCTCGGCCATCCCGTGGTCGTGCGCGGCCGGCACGAAGTGCGTACCGACGAGGCCGTTCGTGGTCGCGCCGCAGATCGCGAACCCGCCGGCCAGCAGCCAGAACGGCCGCGTCCGGGCCGCGGCGGCCAGCGCGCCGAGCGCCCGCGTCGCCGCGCCGCCGGTCGGCGGCGGCGCCGCGACGACCTCGGTCGCGCCGTAGGCGGGCAGGTCGAGATCCGCCGGGTGTTCGCGCAGCAGCCACACCACCAGGGGTACGACAGCCAGGGCGGCTCCGGCCACGACGAGTGCCGCCGTGCGCCAGCCGTGGTCGCGTACCAGCACGGCGATCAGCGGCAGGAAGATCAGTTGCCCGGCGGCCCCGCCCGCGGTGAGCACGCCGGTGACGAGGCCCCGACGGCGGACGAACCAGCGCCCGGTGACGGTCGCCACGAAGGCGAGCGCCATCGAGCCGGTGCCCAGACCGACGAGGACGCCCCAGCACAGCAGCAACTGCCAGCTCGCGGTCATGAACACCGTCAGACCGCTGCCGGCGGCGACCAGCAGCAGCGCCACCGAGACGACCCGGCGGATGCCGAACCGGTCCATCAGCGCGGCGGCGAACGGCGCGGTGAGCCCGTAGAGGAGCAGGTTGACCGAGACGGCCGCGGAGATGGTGGCGAGCGGCCAGCCGAACTCCGCGTGCAGCGGGTGCAGCAGCACCGACGGGGTGGCGCGGAACCCGGCCGCGCCGACGAGCGCCACGAAGGCGACGGCGGCGACGAGCCAGGCGGGATGCAGGCGACGATTCTTGCTCACGCGACCAGTCTGGGGTGCACCCTGGACCGCGACGAGTGGCCGGAAAGCCATCATGCGCAATAATCGGGCCATGAGCAGTGGCCCGCACCGGATCGCCGTCCTCGCCCTCGACCAGGTCGTCGGCCTGGACCTGGGCACCCCGTCCCAGGTCTTCAGCACCGCCCGGGGCGTCGACGACGCGTACCGCTACGACGTACGGGTGTGCACCCCGGGCGGCAGGCCGGTCCGCAGCACCGCCGGCTTCCAGGTGCTCCCGGACCACGGGTTGGAGCTGGTCGACACCGCTGACACGGTGATCGTCCCGGGCATCCACGACAGCGCCCTGCTGACGTCCGGCACCGTCGAGCCGGAGGTGGCCGAGGCGCTACGGTCGGCGTACGAGCGGGGCGCCCGGATCATGTCGATCTGCACCGGCGCGTTCGTGCTCGCCGCGGCCGGCCTGCTGGACGGACGCCGAGCGACGACCCACTGGGCGTACGCCGAGCAGTTCCGCCGCCTGTACGGCCGGGTGGACCTCGACCCGGACGTGCTCTTCATCGAAGACGACCGGGTGTTCACCTCGGCCGGGGTGGCCGCCGGCATCGACCTCTGCCTGCACGTCATCCGCCTCGACCACGGCAGCGAGATCGCCAACCGGGCGGCCCGCCGCTGCGTGATGCCCCCGTGGCGCGACGGTGGGCAGGCGCAGTACATCGAACAGCCGGTGCCCCGGGCCACCGATGCGAGCACGGCGGGCGCCCGGGAGTGGGCCCGCCAGCGCCTGCACGAGCCGATCGCCCTGCGCGACCTGGCCGAGCAGGCCCGGATGAGCGTCCGCACCTTCACCCGACGTTTCCGGCTGGAGACGGGCCTGAGCCCGGCGCAGTGGCTGCTGCGGCAGCGCACCGACCACGCCCGACTGCTGCTGGAGACGACCGACCTCACCGTCGACCAGATCGCGCGCCGCTGCGGCTTCGGCACAACGGCCGCCCTGCGCCAACAACTGCACCAACGCATCGGCGTGGCCCCGACGGCGTACCGCCGCACCTTCCACCCCCGCGAAGAGCTGACCCGCGCCTGACCCGCGCCTGACGCCTGACCCCCGCGATCTTGCACTTACTGTCGTCGAGATGCCCGTTACGCGCGCCTTTGTCGCCACCGAAAGTGCAAGATCGACGAGGGCCGTGGGGTGTGGGGTCAGGTCCGGAGCAGGTGGAGCTGGGCCTGGTGTTTGGGGAGGTGGACCCTTGCGTGCAGGTCGAGCGTGCGGGACCAGGGCAGCGGCTCGTCGACGATCAGGTCGAAACCCTCGCGCAGGTGGGTCTCCACCGGTGCCTCCGCCGCCAGGCCGAGTTGGTCGACCAGCCCGCACAGCCGTTCGCTGGTGCCGTGCAGCAGCGCCGCCAGGCCGCGCAGACCGCCCTGCTCGGCGGCCAACGCGTCGAGCTGCGGACGGTGGATGTCCTCCTCCAGCTCGTAGTAGGCGAACGGCGACCCCGCGAGCAACGCCTCGCTGGCCTGGATCATCAGCTCGTCGTTGGCCACCAGGTGCGCCACGATCTGCTCGGCGCTCAACTGCCCCGGGGCGGAAGGGCCAAAAGAAGCCCCGTCAATCTCCCTGAACACCGAGTCATAAGCCCGCCGCAACCCGCCACTCGCCGCCACCACACCCCCACCCCACCGCCCCACCCCGTCGATCATGGCGTTGTGGTGCCCGATTCACCCGGACGAGCGGCATTTGCCACCCACCACAACTCCATGATCGACGGGAAGGGCGTTCAGCGGCGGGACTGGCGGGAGCGGAGGTAGTCCGAGACCACGTACTCGCCCAGGTCGTCGGTGTCGGGCGTGAACATGCGGCCACGGCTGCGTCTCGCCACCGCGTCGATGAAGCGGCGCAGGCCCTCGTCGTCGCCGAGCATGAACAGGTTGAGGGTCGCGCCGTAGCGGCTGAGCCGGTCCACCTCGCGGACCGTCGCCTCGATCGTCTCCGGCAGCGGCGGCCAGTGGAACAGCGCCTCCCCGTCGTCCGGATCGAGGTGGGCGGTCGGCTCCCCGTCGGTGACCACCAGCACCACCGGCTCGGCATCCGGATGGCGGCGCAGGTGCCGAGCGGCCAACCGCAGCGCGTGTTGCAGGTTCGTCCCCTGTTGCAGGTCCGGCTCCACGGCCGCCAACTCCTGCTGGGTGAGCGTCGTCGCCTCCCGACCGAAGCCCACGATCTGCAGGGCGTCCTGTGGAAAACGGGTCTCCATCAGGTGCGCCAACGCCAGCGCCGTCTGCTTCATCGGCCCCCAACGACCCTGCGAGATCATCGAGTACGACAGGTCGACGCAGAGCACCACCGCCGCCGAGGCACGCTTCTCGGTCTCCACCACCTCGAAGTCGTCCGCTTCGAGTTGCAGCGGGACCGTCGGCCCGGCCCGGCGCACCGCCCGGGTGAGCGTGCGGACCACGTCCAGCGGTTGCTCGTCGCCGTACTCCCAGGGGCGGGACGCGCCGCTGACCTCGCCAGCCGCACCCGCCGAACGCAGGTCGTGCTGACCGCGCGGACCGGCCGTCAGGTCGGCGAAGACCCGCCGCAGCGCCGTACCGCCGAGCCGGCGCAGAGCCTTCGGGCTGAGCGTGAGCCCATCCGCGTCCCGACCCACCCAGCCCTGCCGGCGTAGCTCGCGTTCCAGCTCGCGTAGCCGGCGGACGTCGTCGGCCGCGTCCCGGCCCAGGGTCCGGGCCACCGCGTCGACGTCCACGTCGTCAAGCGTGGCCCCGGGGTGCTCCTGGTCGAGCTGGTCCAGCAGATCGTCCAGCTCGCCGATCTCGCCGAGCGCGCCGGCCGCGTCGGCGTAGTCCAACGGCTGGTCGCCCCGGACCCGCTCGCCGCGTCCCCAGCGCAGATCCGGCCGCAGCGCCCGCAGGTTCGCGTCGAGCGCCGACAGCTCACCGGCGAGCCGGTCGCCGAGGGACTGCTGCATCAGACCGGCCAGCTCGGCGCGCTGCCGCTCGGACAGCGAGTTCATCAGCCGCTCGCCGGCCGCCGAACGGCGGGCCAGCACGTCGATCAGCTCGTCGACCGTCTCCGGCTGCTCCGGGAAGAAGTCGCCGTGCCGGCGCATGAACTCGGCGAACGCGTCGGTGGTGTCCTCGGCGCGGCCGTGCCGGGCCAGCAGGTCGTTCAGGTCCCGCATCATCTCGGCGAGCCGCTGCTGCGCGGCCGGATCGGCGGACGCGCGCACCGCGTCCCGCAGACCCGCGAACCGCTGACCGAGCACGTCGTCCCGGAGCTGGTCGAGGATCTGCTGGTACGAACGACGGGCATCCTCGCTGGCCCACTGGTAGCCGGACAGCTCCTCGACCGCCCGGGCCGTGGAGCGGGGCAGATTGTCCAGCACCGACTCGGCGAACCGCGCGTCGTCGTCGTCGCGGCTGCGCAGCTCGTCACGTTCGGCGGCGAGAGCCTGGTCGAGCAGGGCCTGTGCGCGGGTCACCGCGCCGTCGAGATCGCCGCGACGAAGCGCCTCGCGGCGCAGCCGTCGCGCCCGGGCGGCCAGGTCGTCCAACCCGCCGCGCCCCTGGGGGCCACGGCGCAGCAGATCGCGCAGCGCCTGCCGCAGGCTGCCGCCGGCCAGCACCTCGGCGCCGACCGCGTCCACCGCCTCACGCACGTCGTACGGGGGTGCCAGCGGGTCGGGCCCGCCGTTCCACTGGCCGTACCGGAACCGGTTGCCGGCCACGGTCAGCCCCGGCCGCCGTAGACGGTGCGCCCGGACTCGGTGACGTCCTTGCCGAGCCGGCGGGTCAGATGCAGCCCCTCCAGCACGAACTCGACGGCCGCGGCGGCCTCCTCCGGGGTGGGCGCGTCGCCCAGGCCGAGCCGGTCGAGCACCTTGGCCAGACCGGGCACCGTGCCCACCTGCCGCAGCAGCTCGGCGGAGCCGACCAGCTCGCCGGTCTCGATCGCCGTCCCGTCCTCGACGAGAGCCGTGAACCCGGACAGGTCGAGGCCGGCCAGGTGGGCGCGGAAGGTCTCGGCGGTCGCGGTCCGCAGCAGGTGGGCCAGGATCTCGATCTCCCGTCCCTCCTCGCCGCTCTCGAACTCCACCTTGCCGCGCAGCGTGCTGGTCACCGACACCGCGTCACCGACCCGGGCCACCGCCGTCTCGGGCCGACCGTCCGGGTCGACGGAGGCGGCGAGCAGGCCGGCACGACGCAGCGCGGCGCCGGCCACCGTCTCGGCGGCGGCGATCGCGAACCGGGCGGAGACTCCGGAGCGCGGGTCCACCGACGGGGATTCCCGCACCGCACGGGCGAAGCGGGCCAGCACCTCCAGCACGTGCTCGGGGACGGCCGCGACCAGATCCGCTTCCTGGCGGATCAGCGCCAGCTCCAATTCCAGGTCGACCGGGTAGTGGGTGCGGATCTCCGCGCCGAACCGGTCCTTGAGCGGCGTGATGATCCGCCCCCGGTTGGTGTAGTCCTCCGGGTTGGCGCTGGCCACCAGGAGCAGGTCCAGCGGCAGTCGGAGCTGGTAGCCGCGGACCTGGATGTCGCGCTCCTCCAACACGTTGAGCAGCGCCACCTGGATGCGCTCGGCCAGGTCGGGCAGCTCGTTGACGGCGAAGATGCCCCGGTTGGTACGCGGCACCAGCCCGAAGTGGATGGTCTCCGGGTCACCGAGGGTGCGGCCCTGGGCGATCCGGATCGGGTCGACGTCGCCGATCAGGTCGCCGACGCTGGTGTCCGGGGTGGCGAGCTTCTCGCCGTAGCGCATCGAGCGGTGCAGCCAGCCGATCGGCAGGTCGTCGCCGGCCTCGGCGACCTGGGCGACCGAGGCGGGGGTGAGCGGGCGCATCGGGTGCTCGTTGAGGACCGAGCCCGCGATGACGGGGGTCCACTCGTCGAGCAGTGAGCCCAGGGCGCGGATCAGTCGGGTCTTGCCCTGGCCGCGCTCGCCGAGCAGCACCATGTCGTGCCCGGCGAGCAGAGCACGCTCGACCTCGGGCAGGACGGTGTCGTCGTAGCCGACGATGCCGGAAAAACGGGTCTCGCCGGAGCGCATCCGGGCGAGGAGGTTGTCGCGGAGTTCCTGCTTGACGGTGCGGTACTGGTGACCGGCCGCCCGTAGCGCGCCGAGCGTGCCGGGCAGGTCGGCCGGTGGAACCGGGATTACCGGGGTAGGCGCAGTCACCCGAGTAACGCTAGCTCACATTTTCGGGGGCGCCTCCGGCTTCGGTGGCACCCCCACGGCCACCCTCAGCCCCGGCCGCAGCTCCGGCAGGCGCCCCGGCGGCGCAGGTGGTACGCGTACGTGGCCGCGCCGAGCGCCACGCCCCACAGCGGCCAGAGCAGCATCGGCGCCCCGGTCAGGCTGGTCCCACCGGTGAGCTCCCAGAACTGGGGGTTGCTGAGCAGGCCGAGGCTCGCCGCGGTGACGGAGATGGCGACCAGGGTCGCCGGCACCACGGCCAGCTTCACCGGCACCCGACGACCGGAAAGCCCGACCATCCAGCGGGGGAACCGCTCACCCCAGCGCTGCACCAGCCCGAGGGTGAGGATCGCGCCGGCGGTGGCGAAGGCGGCCAGCCCGAACCCGGCCCAGACCAGCCCGCTGTCCTGCATCTCGGTCAGGAACTCCCGGGAGATGCCCAGTGGGATGCCGGCCGCCCAGGCGAACCGGATCGCCGCGTACGTCAGCGGGATGATCGCCGCGATGCCGGCGGCCCACCGACCCCAGCGGGCGGCGGCGGCCGGGGTGCTCCAGCCACGGTCGGTGCCGTCCCGCCCGCAGGAGACGCAGCTTGCGGCGGTACGGCGTTGCCAGGCGAGCACCGCCCCGGCCAGCAGCAGCCCGCCGAGCAGCGCGGCGAAGCGGCCGAACAGGGCCCAGTTGAAGATGTCGGCGTAGTCGACCGGCGGCCAGCCGAACGGCGCGCCGACGATCAGGATCGGCAGGTAGCCGAGGATGACCAGCACGCGGACGTCCGGCACGACCACGGCGAGCAGGAACGCGACCGCCCAGCCGTAGCCGGCGAGCAGCGCCCGCAGCGGGCCGGGCGGGCGGACCGCCGGGCGGCTCATGGCGAGGGCGGCCACGGCGGCGGTCAGCAGGACTCCGGCGAAGAGCGGGGTGGCCACGTCCGCCGGCACCAGGCGCAGCAGGCTGACGTCACCGCCGTGGGGGTCGTTCGGGCCGAACGGGTAGCCAGCGCCGGTGAGCGTGCCGAGCAGGGCGAGTACGCCCCACAGGCCGAGCCAACCGGCGGCGAGCGGGGCGAGTCGGTCGGGCCAGCGGGATTCGGTACGGGCTCGAAGGTCATTGATCGTCGTCATGCTCTCAGCCTCGACCGATCGGCGACCGATCCCCTCCCGGGCGGCGGTGAACCCGGTCCCCCGGCCGAGGGATCAGCCGGACGGGGTGACGAAGCCGGACTCGTACGCGGCGATGACCGCCTGGGTACGGTCGCGCACGCCCAGCTTGGCCAGCACGTTGCCGACGTGCGTCTTGACCGTCTCCACCCCGACGACCAGGTGCGCGGCGATCTCCGGGTTGGACCGGCCGGTCGCCATCAGCCGCAGCACCTCGGCCTCCCGCTCGGTGAGGCGTGCGGCCTTCAGGCGGTCCCCGCCCACCGGCCCGTACGCCCCGACGAGCTGGCGGATCGCCGCCGGGAACAGCAGCGACTCCCCGGCCGCCACGACCCGGACCGCCTCGACGACCTCCGCCGGGCGGGCCCGTTTGAGCAGGAAGCCGGACGCGCCGGCGCGCAGCGCCTCGTAGACGTACTCGTCGTTGGCGAACGTGGTGACCACCAGCACCCGGGGCGGGTCGGCGGAGGTGGCCAGCAGGTGGCGGGTGGCCTGGATCCCGTCGATGCCGGGCATCCGCACGTCCATCAGCACCACGTCCGGGCGGTGCCGGGCGACCAGGGGCGGCACCTCGGCCCCGTCGGCGGCCTCGGCGAGCACCCGCAGATCCGGTTGCGCGTCGATGATGGCCCGCAGCCCGACCCGGATCAGCTCGTCGTCGTCGACGATCAGCACGCCGGTGCTCATCGGGCGTCCTCGTACGGCAGGCGGGCGCGGACGAGCCATCGGTCGCCGTCCGGGCCGACGGTGAGCCGGCCGCCGAGCAGCAGCACCCGTTCCCGGATGCCGTCCAGGCCCCGCCCACCCCGACCCGGATCGGAGCGGCGCTGTCGGCCGAGGGCATTCTCCATCTCCAACTCCAGGGCATCGCGGTGCAGGTCCAGCCGCAGCGTCACCGGCCCGTGGCCGTGGCGAGCGGCGTTTGTCAGTCCCTCCTGGACGATGCGGTAACCCTCCCGGGAGACGACGGCGGGCACCGCCGTGGGATCGCCGGCGCGGCTGTCGTAGACCGTCAGCCCGGCCGCCCGGGCGTCGGTGACCAGCCGGTCCAGGTCGGCGAGCGTACGCTGTGGCGCCACCGACGGCCGGCCGCCGCCGGTCTCGCGGAGCAGCCCCAGCACGTGGTCCAGCTCGTCCATCGCGGTCCGGCCGGCGTCCTCGATGGCGGTCAGCGCGCGCCGGACGAACTCCGGGTCGGTGTCCAGCACCTCACGGGCCGCCCCGGCCTGGAGGGTCGCCACGGTCAACGCGTGACCGACGGAGTCGTGCAGCTCGCGGGCCAGCCGGTTGCGTTCGGCGAGCCGGGTGGCCCGCGCCTCCAGAGCGGCGATCCGCTCGGCCTGGGCGGGGCCGAGCAGCACCGGAGCCATCGACACGGCGAGCGCGCCGAGCCCGGCCACGGCGTAGCCGAGGCCCACCAGCAGGGCGACCCCGGCCAGCGTGAGCCAGCCGCTGTCCCGCCCGTCCAGCGGCCCGAAGCGCTCCCGGCTGGTCAGCTCGTCGCCCACACCGAACTGCTGCGCGATGAACGCGAGCGCCATCGGCAGGGCGCTGAACAGCGCGGTCATCACCAGCGCGCCGACGATGAGGTGTGTGGCGATCCAGAGCGCGCTGCGCAGGCGGCTCTCCCGGTCGCCCCGGTGTCCCGGGGCCGGGTCGGGCAGGTCGACGCCGAGCAGCGCCCGTACGGCGGCGATCTCCAGGGCCCGGCTGCCGTCCAGCAGGAGCGGCACCACGGCGATCAGCGCCGCAACCACCAGCAGGACGTACACCAGCGGGCGGGGGATCTCCGAGTCGGTGAGCATCTGCGCGAAGGTCACCGCGAGGACCCCGTACGGCAGGGCCAGCACGCCGCCGAGCAGCAGGAACACGCCGCGTCGCCAGGTGCTGCCGGCGACCAGCGGGGCCAGCGCCGCGCGGAGGGTCATCCGGTCATTCTGCTGGCGTGGACCGGGTGCGCGACTCCCCCGCAGCGGGGAGATCTCAGCGGTGGTCGGCCACGTACCCCTGCGGGTCCTTGTCGCGGAACGGCAGGTTGCGGCCGTTCTTGTGCTCGCCGTAGAAGGTCAGCCAGCGCTGCCCCAGCTCGGCGCGCAGCTCAAAGCTCGCGTGCCGGCGAAAGTCGGGCAGCGCCTCGTCCTCCTCCTCGGCCAGGTGCTCACTGTTCTCCCGGCGGGCCGTACCGACCGCCTCCCACCAGGGCTTCGAACCGACCGGGTGCAGTTTGGACTCGGCGATGGCGTCCCGGATCTTGTTGTGGTCGCCAATCGCGTCGGCGGTCTCGTCCTCGCCGTCGTCGCCGTGCTTGACCAGGTGCGGGTAGAGGATCGCCTCCTCCGCCTCGGCGTGGATGTCCAGGTGCAGGGCGAGGGCGTCCCAGATGGCCAGCAGTTCCTGCTCGTCGCGGGCGTCGTCGAGGCGGGCGAAGCCGCGCCGGAAGGCGGCGTGGTCGTCCAGGATCAGTGCGGTGATGTCGTCCACGTCGCTCACTTTCCGCGGTGCTGGGCCGGTCGTCGGGTCGAAACTACCCCGATGTCCGGCTTTCCACGCCCGATCTCAGGCACGGCGGACCGGGGTTAGGCTCATGATCGTGACCTACCTCGCCGCGGAAGACCGCTACGACACCATGACCTACCGGCGCAGCGGACGCAGTGGCCTGCGGCTGCCCGCCGTCTCTCTCGGCCTGTGGCACAACTTCGGCCCGGACCGCCCGTACGAGCGACAGCGCGACATCGTCCGGCGCGCGTTCGACCTCGGCGTCACCCACTTCGACCTGGCCAACAACTACGGCCCGCCGCCCGGCTCGGCCGAGGAGAACTTCGGCCGGATGCTCGCCACCGACCTGAAGCCGTACCGGGACGAGCTGATCATCTCCAGCAAGGCCGGTTATCTGATGTGGCCCGGCCCGTACGGCGAGTGGGGCTCGCGTAAGAACCTGATCTCGTCGTTGGACCAGTCGCTGGGCCGGATGGGCCTCGACTACGTCGACATCTTCTACTCGCACCGGTTCGACCCGGACACCCCGCTGGAGGAGACGATGGGCGCGCTGGACGCCATCGTCCGCTCCGGCAAGGCCCTCTACGTGGGCATCTCCAACTACAACTCGGAGCAGACCACGAGGGCCGCGGCGATCCTGCGCGACCTGGGCACGCCGCTGCTGATCAACCAGCCGTCGTACTCGATGCTCAACCGCTGGACCGAGGACGACGGCCTGCTCGACACGCTGGAGCAGGTCGGCGCCGGCTGCATCGCGTACAGCCCTCTCGCGCAGGGCCTGCTGACGGACCGCTACCTCAAGGGCATCCCGGCCGACTCGCGGGTGCGGACCAGCGTCTTCCTCAACGAGAGCGACCTCGGCGACGAGAAGATGGCCACCATCCGGGGGCTCGGCGCGGTCGCCGAGCGGCGCGGTCAGTCCCTGGCCCAGCTCGCGCTGGCCTGGGCGCTGCGCGACTCACGGATGACCAGCCTCATCATCGGGGCGAGCAGCGTCGAGCAGTTGGAAACCAACATCGCCGCCGTACACAACCTCGACCTCGACGCCGACGACCTGGCCGAGATCGACCGCCTGCTGGGCTGACCGCCGGATCACGGGCGGGCCGGGTCACCAGATCCGGCGCCGCCCGGCCCGGTGGTTGCGCACCCCGCACCGTGGTCCCGTGGGCGCGGCGGGGGGGCGCCCCCCCCGCCCCCCCCCCACCCCTAACGCCCGGGCCCCCACCCCGGCCGGGCCCGGCCGCCCCGGCCCACCGGCGGCCGGGGGGGCGCCGCGCCAAAACCCCCCGGGCGCCCCCCGGGCGGGGGGGGCCCCCCCCCCCCCGGGGGGCCGGGGGGGCGGGGGGGGCCCCCCCCCCCCGCCGACCCACGCCGACCAGTACCGCCAGGACCAGCACGACGGCCGCGCCGGCCAGCACCGGCCACCGGCCGTCGAGGTCGCGCACCGACGCCACCGGCACGCCCGGGTCGGCCGCCGCCGCCACCGGCGACTCGCTGGCGACCGGCCGGCTCGCGGGGGTACGCGCGGAGGCCTTCGTCGTGGCGGCCCGCTTCTCGGTGCCGGGCGGGGCCGCGAAGACCACGTCGGAGCAGGAGTAGTAGGTGTCCGGGGTGTTGGAGTTCTGCCAGATCGTGTAGATCAGGTGACGGCCGGTACGGCCCGTGGGCAGCCGCCCGGCCAGTTGGTACGCGCCGGCCCGCACGGGCGGGTCGGTCCGCGTCAGGAACGGCCGCGGCTCCAGATCTGCCCAGGTGAGCCGTTTGCGCGGGTCGTAGTCGGGCGTGGTGACGTAGAGCCGGAAGGTGCCCCGGTGCTCGATGGTGGTCCGGTACCGGAAGGTGAACGTCGTGCCGGTGGTCAACCGGGTGCTCGGCCAGTCGGTCCGGGGCAGGTCCAGCCCCCGGTACGCGGAGAGCCCGCCGCTGCACAGCTCCCCGTCCGGGATCCGTTCCCGGTCCCGACCGTTGATGGCCGCCACGCGTACGTTGTCCCATTCGCGCACCGCCGCGCCGGCCGCCACGGCCGCCTGGCAGGCGTTGGTGGACGCGTACCGGCCCTCGGGCCCGCAGGCCGCCGCCCGGCTGACCGGATCGGTGGGGGCGCCGTGCGCCCAGCCGGGCACCGCTGGAAGCGGTGCCGCCGCCACGACGACGAGCACCACGACGAGCATCCGACGCACCCTCATGGCTTGACCTCCTGCCACTGGTACGGGCGCGGGAGGTCAAAGGTTCGACGCCCGGGGGCGCGGGAATCGCGCGGCGGTCCCCGGCGTTCCGATAACCGGTACCGATACAGGCCAGACCCCCAGGCCGAGGAGGCAGACATGAAGGTACGTAGCTCATTGCGTTCCCTGAAGCAGAAGCCCGGTTCGGTGGTGGTCCGCCGTCGTGGCCGGGTGGTCGTGGTGAACCGCGCGAACCCGCAGTGGAAGAGCCGCCAGGGCTGATAAGCCCCCTAGCGGACATAGCGTCGAGAACGCCCCGACCGGGACCATCCGGTCGGGGCGTTTCGCGTTCCGGTTCTCGCCGCGCGGTGCGGCCGGGTCGATGGCATCATGCCCCTTCATCAAGCATGTTCATCGATCGAGGGGGCGACGGTGCACGGAGCAGACAGAACATCGACCCTACGGCGTACGCGAAAGTTCGCCGCGGGTGTGGTCGGAGCGCTGGCCATGCTGGCCGCCGTTCCCACACCCGCGTGGGCGGCCACCTGGTCGCCGATCCAGGTCGTGTCGGAGGCCGGTTGGAGCGGGCAGGACCAGCCCTTCGTGGCGGTCGACCGGCAGGGCGACTCGCTGCTGGCCTGGGCGGGGTGCGACAACAACGCGAGTAGCTGCAACGACCAGGTGAAGGCGCAGCTCGTCTCGGTCGACGGCACAGCCGGCCCGATCCAGACGCTCTCGCCACTCGGCCCGTCCGCGCTCTGGCCGAAGGTGGCGTCCGACGACGACGGCGACTCCGCAGTGGTGTGGACACAGGACGGCATCGTGGCCGGCCGGCGGGTCTCCGCCACCGGCGAACTGGGTCCGCTACAGATGATCGCTACATGGCACGGGGCCAGTCCGGCCGTCGCGGTCGACCCGTCGGGGCTGGCGCTGGTCACCTGGACGGAGATCCGCGACGGCGCGTACACGACGAAGGCCCGCTACTTCGGCACGGACAGCTCCCTCGGCCCGGAGCTGACCCTCGGCGTCGGCGTGGACCAGCCCGTCGTGGGCATCGACCGCGCCGGGACCGCCGTCGTCGCCTGGACGGAGAGCTACGAGCGGGTCGTCGCGCGCCGGGTCAGTCCGCAAGGCGTCGCGCCGCTGCGCGTCATCGCCGGGCGGGCCACCGACGTGCGGTACGCCAGCGTCTCGCTCGCCGTGGACCGGGACGGCGACGCGGTGATCAGCTACCGGTGGTCCAAGTCGGGCGAGCCGCCCCGCCTGCGGGCACGGCACTTCAGCCACACCGACACGCTGGGCAGCGTCCTCAGCGTCTCGCCGGCCGCCCACGAGCTGAGCCTCTTCGACGAACTCGCCGGCGACCTCGACGGTGACGCGGTGCTGACCTGGGGCCGCTGGACTCCCGAGGGTATCCAGGTCTTCGCCCGCTCGATCTCCTCCACCGGCGTGCTGGGCACGGTCACCCGGCTCGGCGTCGGCGACTGGCCGAAGGTCGCCCTGGACGACGACGGCGACGGCCTGGTCACCTGGCAGGCCTGGGGTCCGGACGTCTCCACCACCCAGGTGCACGCCCGGACGATCGGCCAGGACGGCACGCTCGGGGCGGACGAGATCATCGCCCCCGACGGGCGGTACGCGCAGCCGGCGTCCAGCCCGACCGGCCGCTTCTCGGTGATCTGGCAGAAGGCGTCCTACGTGTACGACATCCGGGCGCGCTTCGGCCAGTAGCCCGACGGCGAGACGCCCTGACCGCCGCCTCGGTCAGGGCGTCTCGGACAACCCCGCTACCGGAGTTGACTCTTGTCGGGTTTGCCGCTGGCGGCGAGCGGAACCCGGTCGATGACCGTGACGGTACGCGGCACCGCGAGGTCGCCCACCTGTGCGGCCACGAGCTTGCGCAACAGGTCCGGATCCGGGGTCCTCCCGGCCGCCGGCACCACGAACGCGTGCACGGCCTCGCCGGTCGCCTCGTCCGAATCGCCGACGACGTACGCCTCGGCGATCGTGGGGTCAGCGGCGAGCGCCCGCTCCACCACTCCGGCGTGGACCAACTGCGCGTTGACGATGATCACGTCCCGGGTGCGTCCGAGCAGCCGCAGGTAACCGTCGGCGTCGAACTCCCCCAGGTCACGGGTCCGCACCCAACCGTCCACGAACACCTCGGCCGACTCGGCCGGATCCTGCCAGTACGACGATGCCTGCGCTGGCGTGCGGACGTAGATCTCCCCGTCGCGAAGAGCGACCTCCACGGCCGGGCGGCCGACCGTGGCGAGTGTGGCGGGGTCGGTCAGCATCTCGGCGGGGGTCACCATGGCGATCATCGAGGTCTCGGTCTGGCCGTAGCCGTGGAAGAGCACCGGACCCAGCACGTCGAGCGCCTCCGCCAGTCGGCCCGGCGCGAGGGGCGACCCGGAGACCATCAGCGCCCGCAGGTGACGCAGGTCCACCGGGTGGGAGCGCTGGTCCCGGATCAGCTGGTGCAGCTTGCCGACCGTGATCACGCTCGCCGTGGCCCGGTGCTCGACCAGGGCATCCGGGAAGACCGGCCGGGGTGCCACGACGAGGGTGCCGCCCGCCACGAGGGCGAGGATGCCGTACTCCAGCATCACCTGGCTGGCCAGCGACCCGAAGACCAGGTAGCGCTGCATCCGGGTGGCGAGTTCGGCGACGGCCGGTGGCCACCGGTCCGGGTGGGGGACCCAGGACGCCGACATGGCGGCATAGGTCTGCACCACACCCTTTGGTGTTCCCGTGCTCCCGCTGGTCCAGATGATCCGTGCGGGATCCTCGGCCCGTCCCGCCGCGACGAGTGGCAGCCCGTCGTCCGGCTGCTCGGTGAACGAGGCCAGCCGAGTCGGGTCGACCACGAGGGAGCCGGACAGCTGTGCGGGGCTCAGGTCCGCCCGCCACCCGGACACCCGCGCGCCAACGGCGAAGGCGGCGATGGTCGCGGCGAAAGCAGTGGCGGTGACCGGCAGGTCGAGCGTGACACCCACCCCGGGTCCCGCGCCGCACGAGCGCAACCCGGCCGCGACGCGCCGGATCAGACCCGCCATCTCCGACGCGGTCGTGACGACCGGCCCGTCCTCGAAGACCGGCCGGTCCCCGCCGGCGCTCAGGAGGTCCAGGACCGGCTGCGGCCAGACGTCAACGGGCATCGGCGAGGACACCCTTGACGAAGACCTCAAGGGGTTGCTGATGCACGGTCGGCAGGTCCCAGGTGTTCTCCAGGTTCTCCGCCAGGTGGTGCTCGGCGACGACCTGCCCGTCGCGCCACACCCGCACCACCGGATGGAGGTAGGTGGCGTCCTGGGCGGCCGTCGCGTCGTTCTCGGCCGGGCGCGGCACGGTGATGTCGAACGGGTCGACGTGGTCGTGGTCGGGGCCGTACTCGAGGGTGATCACGAACGCGAACACGTCCGGCTCCGCGTCCCGCAGATAGGCGACCGGCACCTCCTCCCGGTAGCGGGCGGCCTCGCCCTGCACAGTGATCACGTCGCCGAGCACCGAGAACTGCTGCCACAGCGCCGAGGTCACGTTGATCCGGGCGATGATCGAGGCGGCGATCGCCTCCGGCGTCAGCGCGACCTGCCGGGACGGCCAGGGCTCACCGTGGTGCCGCTCGCGGATGATGTGGTGCAGGGCCCGGGTGGCGTAGCGGAAGCCGTGGATGAAGCCGTTCGTGGACTTCTTGAAGTCACGCTGCTGGCTGAGGGTGCCGGCGAAGTAGAGGCCGGGAACGTTCACCGACTCGAAGGCCGGGGTCTGCGCCGGGAACCGATCGTTGATGACCAGCTCCGGCCGGGCCGACTCGGCGAAGAGGGAAGCGTCGAAACGGAACCCGGTGCAGAGGATGACCCGGTCGTACTCGAGTTCGCGCAGATTCTCGACCGTCCGGGCGTACCGGAAGAGCACGCGGTACCCGCCGCCCTCCCGCTCACTGATCCGCTCCACCGTGCCGTCCAGGACGGCGTTCTGCGACTTCAACTGATAGGTGTCCAGGAAGTTGTTGTTCACCGCGCGCAGGTGCCCGACGTAATGGGTCTGCCAGGCCAGCCTGATGGAGTGCGGTCCGGCGACGTGAATCGTCGCGGCGGTCTCGATCAGCGCGTCAGCGGTCTCGAACGCCGAGTTGCCCTTACCGACGATCAACACCCGCTGGTTGACGAAGTCGGCGGGGTCGACGGAGACGGTGTCGTAGCGCTCGGCCAGCTCCACGCCCTCGATGGGCGGCACGTAGAGCTGGGAGACGCCGGTGGCGACGACGACCCTGCGGGCCTCGAAGACCTGGTCGCCCGCCCGCACCGTGAACACGTCACCGGTCTTCGACACCGCCGTCACCCGGGTGTCGTAACGGACGCGCAGACCCCGCGCGAAATCGGCGAGATAACGCACCAGATCCTCGGCGGCGGGGAAGTAACGCGTGCTGTAGTTCTTGAACAGCAGCGCCGGATCGTCGGACAGCAGCGAGTTCCAGTCCGACCGTAGATTGAACTCGGGGTCCTCCGAGCCGGTCCACACCTTGTTGATCGAGATCAACTGGCGGTGCCGGGGATAGGTCTCAAAGAACATGCCCGGACGAGGGCCGCCCTCCAGCACCACATAGTCGTGACCGTCGCGCTCAAGCAGGGCCGCGAGCTGCAAACCCGCCGGCCCGGCTCCGATGATCAGGCAATCGTGCGTCATGCGGCGAAATGTACTGAGGCGATTTCAGAGCGCTCTGAGAAACTGTTTCTAACATCCGCTTCCATGACGATTCAGGTGGATCTGGCAGCACCGCTGCACCCCGCCGACCTGCGCCTCGCGGCCGGCCCGGTCACGCTCGTGATCAGTGACGAGGTGCGCGGCCGGGTGACGAGCGGCCGGACGTTCCTCGGCAAGGCACTCGGCGACGACCGGGCCATCTACGGCGCCACGACCGGCTTCGGGGCGCTCGTGGGGTACGCGGGCCGCGCCGACCAACGCGACCAGGCCGACAACACCCTCGCTCACCTCGGCGCGGGTCAGGGACCCGACCTCGCCCCGGATGTCGTACGCGCGACGCTGCTGGTCCGCGCCTGGTCCCTGGCCCGAGGCACGTCCGGGGTCTCGCCGCACGTGATCGACGCGCTCGCGGCCATGCTCGGCACGACGTTCACGCCGGCGATGCCCCGGCTCGGCTCGGTGGGCGCCAGCGGCGATCTGATCCCGCTCGGTGCCGCCGCCCAGGCGCTGCGTGGCCGTGGACACGCCTACGTGGACGGCGTACGGATGCCCGCCGGGGACGCGCTGACGAAGGCCGGGCTGGAGCCGCTGCCGCTCGACGGCCGGGACGCGCTCGCGCTCGTCAACGGCACGTCGCTGACCACCGCGGCGCTGACCCTCGCCCTGGACCGGGTCCGCGTCGCGCACCGTGTGGTGCAGATGCTGACGTGCCTCCTCGCCGACCTGCTCGGCAGCGACCCGCAGTTCCTCGACCCCGCCCTGCTGGCCGCCTACGGTCACTCCGGCGCCATCGACGTCGGCGCCATGATGCGGGCGACCTGCGCCGGGCTACGGCCGTCCGGCAGCAGACCCCTGCAGGAGCCGTACAGCATCCGCTGCGCGCCGCAGTTGCTCGGGGCAGCCGAGGACGCCCTGCGCTACGTGGACGGCGTCGTGGCGGCCGACCTCGGCGGGGTGAGCGACAACCCGCTGTTCTTTCCCGACGACGACAAGGTCGTGCACGGCGGCAACTTCTTCGGTCAGCCCGCCGCGTTCGCCGCCGACGTCCTGTCCATGGTGATCGCCCAGATCGGCAACCTCGCCGAACGCCAGCTCGACCTGCTGGTGGATCCGGGTCGCAACGGCGGACTGCCGCCGATGCTCGCGGCGGGGCCGGGGCAGCAGCACGGGCTACAGGGCGTCCAGCTCGCGTCGACGGCGCTCATCACCGAGATCAGGCGGGACACCGTGCCCGCGAGCGCGCAGAGCCTCCCCACCAACCTGCACAACCAGGATGTCATCCCGCTCGGCACGCAGGCCGCGCTCCGCGCCCTGGACCAGGCGGAACTCCTGCGCCTGATCACCGGCTCGCTCGGGCTGGGGCTGCGCCAGGCGGTGCACGTGGGGGCACGCCGTCCCACGGCGGCGGGCTGCGACCGCGCTCTCCAGGCCCTGGAAGAGGCAATCGCACCGATCGATCCGGATCGACCACTCGACGGTGACGTACGAACAGTGGTCGCGATTCTGGAAAAGCTTGAAAAATCTCTGATTTCCCGCTCGTACGGTGAGCGCCGTGATGCTTGATTACCTGATCATCGGGGCCGGGCCGGCCGGGCTTCAGCTCGCGGCCCTGCTCGAGGCCGACGGCAAGCGCGACTATCTGGTGCTGGAGGGCGCCGACGGGCCGGGGGCCTTCTTCGCCACCTATCCGCGGCACCGGACACTCATCTCGATCAACAAGCCGCACACCGGCACGGACGATCCCGAACTGAACCTGCGGCTCGACTGGAACTCCCTCCTCACCGACGATCCGGCGCTGCTGTTC
Organism: Micromonospora sp. NPDC051543; assembly: GCF_044454415.1. NCBI lineage: Bacteria > Bacillati > Actinomycetota > Actinomycetes > Micromonosporales > Micromonosporaceae > Micromonospora > Micromonospora sp. NPDC051543. The sequence continues at coordinate 18,680 of NZ_JBITDT010000007.1, read as the reverse complement.
ACGCAGTACACCGAGCGGTACTTCCCGGACGCCGACGTGATGGTGCGGTACCTCGCCGACTTCGCGGCGAAGACGGGCGTCAAGGTCAGGTACGGCACCCGGGTGACCCGCGTGTCCAAGCGCGACGACGTCTTCACGGTCGAGGCCGGCGACCGACGCTGGGAAGCCCGCGCGGTGATCGTCGCCACCGGCGTCTCGAAGACCTACGAGCCGGACATCGCCGGATTCGAGCTGGCCGAGGGGTACGACGTGATGAGCGTCGAGCCGCGTGACTATCTCGACCAGAAGGTCCTGATCATCGGCAAGGGCAACTCCGCCTTCGAGACCGCCGACAGCCTCATGGAGACCACGACACTGATCCACGTCGCGGGGCCCAGCTCGGTCCGGATGGCGTGGCGTACCCACTACGTCGGGCACCTGCGCGCGGTCAACAACAACTTCCTGGACACCTATCAGCTCAAGTCGGCGAACGCGATCCTCGACGGCACGATCAAGAGCATCGAGCGCGACGGTACGGGCTACAAGGTCACGTTCAGCTTCTCCCGGGCCAACGAGGTCGTGAAGGAGCTGCACTACGACCGGGTGCTGGCGTGTACGGGGTTCCGATTCGACGACTCGATCTTCGATTCCTCGGCCCGACCCCAGCTCGCCATCAGGGACCGTTTCCCGGCCCAGACCGAAGCGTGGGAGTCGGTGAACGTGCCGGGGCTGTTCTTCGCCGGAACGATCTCGCAGGAACGCGACTTCAAGAAGTCCACGAGCGGCTTCGTGCACGGCTTCCGCTACGCCGTCCGCGCTCTGCACCGGATCCTCTCCCGCCGGTACGACGCCACGGACTGGCCGTCGGACAAGCTCGCCGCCGAGCCGGCGACCATGACCGCGGCCGTCATCGCGAGGGTCAACCGCAGCTCGGCCCTGTGGCAGCAGTTCGGGTTCCTCGCCGACGTGCTCACCGTCGCCGGAGACGAGGCCCGGTACCACGAGGAGGTGCCGGTGGACTACCTCGTGTCGACGGGCCTGCACACCGCCGACCACGAGTACGACCAGGCGTTCGTCGTCACGCTGGAGTACGGGCCCGACCACGACCAGGTGGACCCGTTCGACATCACCGTGTCCCGCATCGCCCAGGATTCCATCGGGCAGGCGCACGACGCGGCGTACCTGCACCCGGTGGTCCGTTACCGCCGCGCGGGCCAGTTGATCAGCACCCACCACCTCGCCGAGAACCTGGAGAACCGGTGGGATCGGCCCGACGTCCACGTTCGGCCGCTCGAGGAGTTCCTCCGCCGTTGCCTGTCCGGTGCCGAGGGCTGACATGGACCCCGTCCACCAGGACTTCTTCGAGGGCGGCGCCGGGCGGGAGCGCACCCTGGCCGCCAACGAGGAGGCCTTCGCGCGACGGTGGCTCGTGCCACGGGTGCTCCGGGCGACCGGCGAGCGCGACCTGCGGACCACGGTGGCCGGTACGTCGTTGGCCGCACCGGTGCTGGTCGCCCCGACGGCCTTCCATCGGCTCGCGCATCCGCAAGGGGAGGTGGCCACCGCGCGGGGGGCTGCGGCGGCCGGCACCGCGATGGTGGTGAGCATGGCCGCCACCCAGCCGGTCGAGGAGATCGCGGCGGCGGGCGGGACGCTGTGGTTCCAGCTGTACCCGCAACCCGACCTCGACTTCACGGAGTACGTCATCAAGCGCGCCGAATCGGCGGGCTGCCAGGCGCTGGTGGTGACCGTGGACTCCCCGGTGTTCGGGCGACACGAGCGTGACCTGCGCAACGGCTTCACGGACCTGCCGCCCGGCTACGCCTGCGAGAACATGCGGGACGCGACGGGCCGGGTGCGTTCGATCACGATGGACGCGACGGCGGGGTGGGACCGGATCGCGTGGCTGCGCGGTGTCACGGGACTACCGATCCTGCTCAAAGGAATCCTGCATCCCGCGGATGCCCGCCTCGCGGTCCAGCACGGTGCCGCCGGTGTGATCGTGTCCAACCACGGCGGACGACAGCTCGACGGGACGGTTCCCACGCTCGACGCGCTGCCTGCGGTGGTGGCAGCCGTGCGAGGGCAGCTTCCGGTGCTGCTCGACGGGGGTGTGCGCGGCGGCACCGACGTGGTGATCGCGCTGGCGCTCGGGGCGCGGGCGGTGCTGGTGGGGCGTCCGGTGGTGCGAGGGCTCGCGGCGGGCGGGTCGGCGGGCGGGTCGGCGGGCGTACGAGAGGTGCTCGAACGACTCACCACCGAGCTGGATCACACCCTCGCCCTGGCCGGAGCGCGGCGACCGGCCGACCTGACGCCCGATCAGGTGGTGACCCGGTGAAGGCCGTGGTCGACCTCCGGGAGTGGATCTTTCAGCGGGTCAACGGGAGCGAGGGCATCGCGGTGCCCGGGCCGCTGGTGGGGCCGGAGGACTTCGAGCGGGTCTACAGCGACCCGGCCGCCGACGGGCGCAGCCGCGGAGCGGGCCTGTCGGACCTCTTCTGGTACTGGCTCGCGCCCGGCCCGCACATGCACCAGGAGCACCTCGAACCCGGCGAGCGGTACCGGACCGTCGCACGGACGACCCGGCGGGCGCTCGCCTCCTCGCACCCGCGCTCCGAAGAGCTGGTCACAGCCGCGACCCGGCGGATCCTCGACGCGCTCCCGGCCGACCGGATCAGCCACGTACGGCTCCGTGACCTGATGATGCCGATCTGGGCCGAGGTCTCGTACGAGGTGGTGTTCGGCGCACCCTGCCCGCGCGACGTCCGCGATCTCATCGTGGCGAACGCGGACGACGTGGCCACCGCCCTGAAGGGTATGAGCCTTCGGCACATGACCCGGCGGCTTCGTCTGACGCGCTATCTGCTGGACCGGATCGACGCGGGCACCTGCCCGGTCGTGCTGCCGCCGCCGTTCACCGCGCAGGAGTCCGCGTGGTACGTGCACGGCACGTTCTTCACCACGGCGGTGGTGCAGATGTCGGAGGCCATGACGCACATCCTGCTGTGCGCCGGGGCCGTCACGGACACGTCGGACTCATCACTCGAGCGGGTCATCGACGAAGCGCTCCGCGTGTACCCCCTCTTCGGCATCGCGCACCGGATCACCTCCGCACCCATCACGGTCGGCGACCACGTCCTGCGAACCGGATCGGTGCTGCTCTTCAACTACCGGGCCTACCAGCGCACCGGTCCCGCCGCCGACGAGGAGTTCGACCCGGACCGCTGGCTGTCGTTGCGTCGGCAGGACGCGCACTTCATCCCGTACGGCGTGAACGCCAACCGGGCCTGTCCGGCGCGCGGCTCGGCACCGGTCCAGCTCCGCGCGGCGACCCGGGAGGTGCTGCGGCGCTTCTCGGTCGCGTCGTCGGTAGCGCACACCCGTTCGCTGCCCAGTCGCGGTCCGGCATACCTGACGCCCCGGGGCCTTGCCGGGCCCGGCCGCAACCGGCTCGCTCTCATGCGGCAGCGCGACCGCCTCTTCGACGTGGGCCGCTCGATCAAGCAGCTGGTCTGCGGGACGTGGATGGTCGTCGACGCCCGACGACAGAAGTTGTGCACCCGATACTTCGAGGAGGTCGGCTCGTGACGCCCACTCAACTCGCTCCGCGGTTCTTCATCGCGGTCGCGGTCATTCTGCTCTTCTGCAAGCTGGTCGCCTGGCTCCTCGGCAAGGTGGGCCAGCCCGCCGTCGTGAGCGAGATGCTCGCCGGGGTGTTGCTCGGCCCATCGCTGCTCGGCCTGCTCTGGCCGGGCGCGCAGGCCACGCTCTTTCCCGCGCCGCTGCTGCCGATCCTGTACGTGGTCGGCCAGGTCGGCCTGGTGCTGTTCATGTTCCAGGCCGGGTACGCCTTCACCTCCCACCGGCTGACCAATCTCGCCGGCACGGCGGGAGCGGTGTCGCTCGCGGGTGTCACCGCGCCGCTGGTGTTGGGCATCCTGCTGGTCCTGGGCGTGGCGGGCTTCGTACCGATCCATGCGGACGACGTGTCGCTCGGTGTGTCGGCGGCGTTCGTCGGCGTGGCCCTGGCGATCACGGCCTTTCCGATGCTTGCCCGGATAATCACCGAGCGCGGCCAGACCGGTACCCGGCACGGGATGGTCGCCCTGGCCAGCGGCGCGATCGACGACATGGTCGCGTGGATCATGCTGGCGGTGGTGCTGGCGTTCGCCTCGGGCGAAGCTGGCCCGGCCGTGGTCACCGCGGGTGGCGCGGTGCTGTTCGGGGTGGCGCTGTGGCTGGGTGGGCGGCGGGTGACCGGCTACGTGATGGGGTTCCCGAGCGACCGCGCGCGGCTGCTCGGCACGGTGGCGCTGCTCTTCCTGGTCGCCTGGTACACCGACGAGATCGGGCTCTACGCGGTCTTCGGCGCCTTCGCGGTCGGTGTGGTGATGCCGCGCTCCGAGCAGACCGACAAGGTGGTCGACACGCTGTCGCCGATCGCCGCGACGGTGTTCCTGCCGCTGTTCTTCACCTACTCCGGGCTGCGCACCGAGTTCGCGCTGCTGGGCAATCCCGCCGTCCTCGGATTCGCCGCCGCGTGTGTGGCCGTGGCGATCGTCGGCAAGTACGGCGCCTGCTGGGCCGCAGCCCGGATGCGCGGTGAGCCGAACGGGGTCGCCCTGCGCGTCGGCGCCCTGATGAACGCCCGTGGTCTGATGCAGCTGATCGCGCTCAACGTGGGTCTGGAGGCGGGCATCGTCAACCCGTCGCTCTTCACGGTGTTGGTGCTGGTCGCGCTCATCACGACGCTGATGACGACACCGCTGCTGAGCTGGATCGAACGGCGCGAGGCCCGCACTCGCGCCGCCGAGCCCTCGCTTGTGACCGCCGGAACCCCGTAGATTGTTGTTTGCGACGACAAGTTTTCCGGAATATAGAGACATGTCGATGAGTCGGTGTCACTATCTACCCATGAACCGACTCCTGCTCGTCGAGGACGACTCGGAGCTACGCGGGATGGTGGCCGAGACGCTGACCGGCGAGGGATACGTCGTCGACCAGGCCCCCGACGGCCAGCGCGGTCTGCACCTGGGGCTCACCCGGCCGTACGACGTAATGGTGATCGACCGACGCCTACCCGCCCTCGACGGACTGGACCTGGTCGTCCGGCTGCGCGCCCGGGCGGTGGCCGCCCGGGCGCTGCTGCTGACCGCGCTCGGCACCGTCGAGGACCGCGTCGCCGGCCTCGACGCGGGCGCCGACGACTACCTCACGAAGCCCTTCGACCTGGACGAGCTGAGCGCCCGCATCCGGGCACTCTGCCGCCGGGTCACCGACTCCACCGAGGTGCTGCGATTCGGGTCGGGCCAGCTCGACCTCTCCGCGCGCGACGCCGTCCTGCCCGACGGCACCCGGATCGCCCTCTCCGCACGCGAGTTCGAGCTGCTCCGGGTGCTCGCGGCCCGGCCGCTCACCGTCCACTCCCGCTCCGAGCTGCGCAGCCGGGTCTTTGACGAGGCTGCCGCGGCGTCCCTGGTCGACACGTACGTCTACTACCTGCGTCGCAAGCTCGGCCGCTCGGTGATCCGGACCGTCCACGGTCTCGGCTACAAGCTGGGTACCCTGTGAGTTTCGAGGACACCATGCTGCGCCGGGCCAGGGCGCGGGTCAGCCTGCTCGTCGGGCTCACGATGACGGCGCTGCTCGCCCTGGGCGCCGCCATCTCCTACGTGGCTCTGCTGCACAACCAGCAGGAACAGATCGAACGCGAGCTCAGCTACGGCGTGGTCCACGGAACCATCAACGGACCGCCGGCCTGCAGCTGGATCATCCTGTACGACGGCGGCCGCATCGACCTGGGCCGGAACCCGCCCCCGCCGGGTTTTCCCCTGCGGTCCGCCATCGACGCGGCGGCCCTCGACGGTCAGGTCCACAGCGACAAGATCGAACGCAACGGCACGACCTACTACGTCCGCACCCAGCCCCGCGGCACGGGAGTCGTGCAGGCGGTGTTCGACGCACGTTTCCAGATCTCCGACCGGCGTCACCTGCTCGCCGCCTTCCTCCTCGCCGCGATCGTCGGCCTCGCCGCGGCGGCGCTCACGGGCATCGCCGTGGGCCGCCGAGCCGTGGCGCCGCTCGCCGAGGCGCTCGGCCGGCAACGCCGGTTCGTCGCCGACGCCAGCCACGAGTTGCGCACCCCCATCGCCCAGGTACACACCCGCGCCCAGATCCTGGCCCGCCGTGCCGGCACCGACCGCGCCGACTACGACCGCCTGATCGAGACCACCGGCCGGCTCGGTGAGATCGTCGACGAGCTCCTGCTCTCCGCCCGCCTCGCCGCCACCCCGGTCGACCGCCACCCCTCCGAGCCCGTCAACCTGGCCCTCCTCACCGCCCAGGCCGTCGACTGCGAGGCCGATCGCGCCGCGGAGCAGGGCGTCCAGCTGCACATGACCGTCCCGGACACCCCGATTCTCGTCTGCGGCATCGCCTCGGCCCTGCGCCGCGTGGTCGGCGAACTGCTCGCCAACGCCCTCACCCACACCCCGAGGGGCGGTCGCATCGACGTCGCACTGCACACCTCCCGCCGGAGCGCGGACCTGGTGGTCATGGACAGCGGAGCCGGCTTCGACCCCGCCGACGCGCCACACCTCTTCGACCGTTTCCACCGTGGCGCCGGGGCCGCGGATCGCCGCTTCGGTCTGGGCCTCGCGCTGTTGAAGGAGGTGGTCACCAGCCACGGCGGGACGATCTCCACCGACAGCCGACCCGGCGCCGGGGCGACCTTCATCGTGCGGCTACCGACAGTTCCGCCCCGGGCTGTCCTGACCGCCTCGGTGGGGAGAGGTACGACCTGAAACAGGTCAGCGGCCTGACCGGAATTCCCGATCAAGCCGCTGACCTGCACAAACAAGGGTGGAGCCGAGGGGACTCGAACCCCTGACCCCCACACTGCCAGTGTGGTGCGCTACCAGCTGCGCCACGGCCCCTTGCTGTCGTCCCGGTCGCCCGGGCACTGGGAAACTATACACAGACCCGCCCGCATGGTCATCTCGCGGGGTCCTCACCCGGCCGGGTCAGTTCAGCGCCACGTCCGGCGGGAAGTGGGCGACGGCGGCCATCATCCCGCCCTGCCGGCGCAGCACCATCGGCCACAGGTCGTCGGGGCGGTCGACGAAGGCGTCGCCGGGCAGGGCGTCCAGCACGAACCAGGACCCGTCGGCGATCTCCTGCTCCAACTGGCCGCTGCCCCAGCCGGAGTAGCCGGCGAACACCCGGATGCCTCCGATGCTCTCCCGCAGCTTCTCCGGGTCGACGGAGAGGTCGATCGTGCCGACCGCCCCGGACACCTGGTGGAAGCCCTTGAGTCGCCGTAGCGGTTGCCGCATCCGGGCCAGGCAGATCGCCGAGTCGGGTTGCACCGGGCCGCCCTCGAAGAGCACCGCCGGGTGGCGAGCCAGGTCGCTCCAGTCGCCCAGCACCTCGGCCACCGGCACCTCGGTCGCCCGGTTCAGGACGACGCCGAGTGCGCCGCCCGGCTCGTGGGCGACCAGCAGCACCACCGTACGGTCGAAGTTCGGGTCCTTGAGCGCCGGAGTCGCGACCAGCAGCCGCCCGGTCATCGACTCCATCGCTCGTCCGCCGATCGCCTGGCCCTCTCCCTGCATCCCACCTACCCGTCAGCCGTGAGCCCGCGCCCGGGATCCGTCATCCGCCGCCTCCGCACGGTGCATCGGGGTCAGCCGCGCTGTCAACGCCATGCCTGGCACCATAGCCTGCGTCCCGGGCGCTGGCTAAGGTCTGAGCGGCGGGTGATCGGACAGTTGCGACGGAGGTTCCATGGCACCGAAGGCGGACCTCGCGGTGATCGGCGGCTCGGGGCTGTACGCGCTCCTCGACGGCACCCCCCATGAGCTGGGCACCCCTTACGGTCCACCGTCGGACGCGGTGACCATCGCGGAGGTGGCCGGGCGCCGGGTCGCGTTCCTGCCCCGGCACGGCTCCGACCACCGCTACCCGCCACACCGGATTCCGTACCGGGCCAACCTGTGGGCGCTGCGCTCGCTCGGCGTACGCCAGGTGTTGGCGCCGTGCGCGGTCGGCGGGCTGCGCCCGGAGCTGGGCCCGGGCACGTTCGTGGTGCCGGACCAGCTCGTCGACCGCACCAGCGGACGGGTGCAGACCTACTACGACGAGGGCGCGGTGCACGTGCCGTTCGCCGACCCGTACTGCCCGAAGGGCCGCCACGCCCTGCTCGCCGCGGCGGCCGGGCGGGACGTCACGGCGGTGGACGGCGGGACCGTGGTGGTGGTCGAGGGCCCCCGGTTCTCCAGCCGTGCCGAGTCCCGCTGGTACGCGTCGATCGGCGGCACTGTCGTGAACATGACTGGCCATCCGGAGGCGGTTCTCGCCCGGGAGATGGCGCTCTGTTACTCCTCCATTGCGCTGGTCACCGACCTGGACGCCGGGGTGCAGGCGGGCGAGACGGTGACCCAGGACGAGGTGTTCCGGGTGTTCGCGGCCAACACCGACCGACTTCGGGACGTGCTGCTGGACGCGTTGGCCGCGCTCCCCGCCGAGCAGGACTGCGCGTGTGGTCGGGCGTTGGACGGCATCAAACTGCCCTTCGCGCTCCCCTGAGCGCTTCCGGACGACCTCCCCGGACGCCGGAAAAGCCCGAAAGGTCTGTCACATCCCGATAGATTCGGCTGATCGGGAGGGCGGCCCACGGTCGCCCCTGCGCGCGAGCGGAGGCAGGCGACGATGGCAACGGTCCGGGACGCGACGTACGACGTGCTCCGCACCCTGGGCATGACCACCGTCTTCGGCAACCCCGGCTCCACCGAGGAGCCGTTCCTGCAGGACTTCCCGGCCGACTTCCACTACGTCCACGCGCTGCACGAGGCCACGGCCGTGGCGATGGCCGACGGGTACGCCCAGGCCGCCGGCCGGCCCGCGCACGTCAACCTGCACACCGCACCGGGCCTGGGCAACGGCATGGGCAACCTGGTGACCGCCTGGCACAACAAGACGCCACTGATCGTCACCGCGGGTCAGCAGACCCGGGAGATGCTGCTGCTGGAGCCCCGGCTGACCAACCGACGGGCCGTCGAGCTGCCCGAGCCGTACGTCAAGTGGAGCTACGAGCCGGTCCGCGCGCAGGACATCCCGGCGGCGCTGCTGCGGGCCCACGCGACCGCCGTACAGCCCCCGGTCGGGCCGGTCTTCCTCTCCCTGCCGATGGACGACTGGGCCAAACCCGCCGAGCCGCCGCCCGCGCCGCGCTCGGTGGCGACCCGCTTCGGGCCGGACCCGCAGCGGTTGGAGATGTTCGCCCGGGTGCTGGCCGACAGCCGCGACCCGGTCCTGGTGTTCGGCCCCGGCGTGGACCGCTCCGGCAGCTGGCCGGCGGCCGTCGCGCTGGCCGAACGACTTGCCGCACCGGTCTGGTCGGCACCGGCACCGGAGCGGGCCGTCTTCCCGGAGGACCACCCGCAGTTCCGGGGGGTCCTGCCGTTCGCCATCGGGCCGCTCGCCGAGGCTCTGCACGGGCACGACACCGTCCTGGTCGTCGGCGCCCCGGTGTTCCGCTACTACCCGCACGTGCCGGGCAGCCACCTTCCGGAGGGCGCCCGGCTGCTGCACGTCACGGACGACCCGGACGAGGCCGCCCGAGCGCCGGTCGGGGACAGCCTGCTCGGCGACCCCGGACTGGCCCTCACCGCCCTGCTCGACCTGCTTCCGGCCGCCGGTCGGCAGCCGCCGGCACCCCGGGCCGTCCCGCCGCCGCCGGAGGTCACCGTGCCGCTGAGCGCCGACGCGATGTTCGCCGCGTTGGCCGCGCACTGGCCGGCCGACGGCGTGCTGGTCCAGGAGTCACCGTCCAACCTGGCCGCGCTACGCCGCAACCTGCGCATCACCCGACCCGCGTCGTACTTCACGATGGCCAGCGGGGGCCTCGGCTACGGCCTGCCGGCGGCGATCGGCGTGGCGCTGGCCGAGCGGGACACCGGGCGCGGCCGACCGGTGGTGGCGGTGATCGGCGACGGCTCGTTCCACTACTCGGTGCAGGCGCTCTGGACCGCCGCGCGCCTGTCCCTGCCCGTCGTGATCGTCGTCCCGATCAATCAGCAGTACGCGATCCTCAAGGCGTTCGCCGAGCTCAAGGACACTCCGGGGGTGCCCGGGCTGGACCTGCCGGGCTTGGACGTCACGGCGATCGCGGCCGGCTACGGCTGCGCCACCGAGGTGGTGCGAACCCCCGACGAGTTCGGCGCGGCCCTCGCAGCCGGGCTGCGCGCCGGGGGTCCCACCGTGCTGCCGGTGCCGATCAGCACCGACGTGCCCACGATCCTCTGACCGATGTACGGGGCCGTCGTCACCGTGCGGCGATCGACAGCGGAGCGCCGTCGACGACGTCCAGCACGGGCCGCGCCCCCAGCGGCGCGTCCAGGGTGACGGTGACCGGTTGCAACTTGAGCATGGCGTTGCAGACGCCGGTGGCCCGGGTGACCGTGCCGCCGACCACCACCACGTCCGGCCGTTCCGACACCAGCGGGGTGATGCCCGTGTCGCAGGAGCCGACGCCCAGGTGGATGGTCAGCCGTGCGCCGTCGACCGCCACGAGGTCCGGTGCGGCGACCACGCCGTCCGGTGGCGGCTGCGTCGGCGGGGACACCGAGGGGACCGGTGTGACCGCCGTCGGCGCGACGGCGAGCCGGGCCACCGGGGTGGCCAACTCCTCCACCGTGAACAGCCACGCCGGGACCTGCGCCTCGCCCCGACTCGTACGGACCGGCACGGCGCCGAGGGTCACCCCGGTGACGGTCAGCGGGAGGCAGGCCGTCTGCGTCGTGCTGGTGGCCCAACCGTCCGGTCCGGGCTCGACCGTGGGACCGCCGGGGCTCGGCAGTCCGGGCCGCTTCGGCCGACCCGGGCACGGCAGCGGATCACCCTGAGCGAGCTGCCGGTACGCCTCGACGGCGCTGACCAGCGGCAGGGTCAACCGGCCGTCCGGGAAACGGATCTCGCCACTGACACCGGTCGACGGAATGGCGACCTGCGCGCGGTACCAGCCGGACCGGAAGGCCGTCTCGGTGTCCGGGGTGAAACGCGGATCGCCGGTGAGCACGGTCGGGCCCTGGAGGGGGACGTACCCGTCACGCCAGCCGGGACCGGGCCGCCAGGCCGCGGCGACCGCGGCGGCCCGGTCGTCGAACGCACGATGGGCCGACGTGGTGGGACCGCGACCGGGGGCGGGGTCGGCGACGGGAGCGGCGCAGGCCGCCACGGACAGCAGGGGCAGGACGAGCAGCAGGACCGGTCGACGCATGACGGGTTCGACGGTGTCGCCGCGGCGTCGGTTCCGGTATCGGCTTCAGGTCTCGCGCCGGCTGTCGCCTCAGCGGTGTCCGTCGGCCAGTCGGCGCAGTTCGGCGGCGACGGCGCGGGTGTCGGACGCGGCGTCCGGTCCGGCCACCGAGAACGCCTCGGCCAGGGCGCGCAGCTCGGACGGTGGCAGGACGGGCAGACCCATGCCCCGCAGCGGGATCGTGACCCGCTGCGCGTCGACTCGGTCGGTGACGACGATGGCAGAAAGACCACCACGGCCCTCCGGGTCGCGGTACGACGCGGGGTCGACGCGGGCCGTGGCGAGATCGACGGTACGGCTGCGAAGCGCACCTCGTACCAGCACCCGGGTGCCGTCCAACCAGGCGGCCGTCCGCAGCACCCGCAGCACGAGGTAGATACCGAGCAGCACGAACGGGAGCCCACACAGCCCGAGGAGGAGTCCGGGTTGCTCCGCGCCGCTGGCGGACTCCCGCAGGGCGGGCGGCCGCATTCCCGGCGGCAGGTCGCGGGCCTCCTCGTAGGAGGCGAAGCCGTCACCCGGGCCGGTGAGGCGACGCAACAGCCCGCCCGCGAGCACCGGCCCCAGCACGAAGGCCGCACCCACACCCGCGACGAGCACCCCCGTCACCACCGCGAGCGCACGGTGACCGGCTGAGGCGCCGACCGACAGGCGTAGTCCCTGGTTCGTCACAGCGGCAGCGTAGGCGGCGGCGACCCACTCGTCACATACGACGATGCGCCCCGGCCGGTGGCCGGGGCGCATCGCTTCGAGGTGGTGGAGGTGCCGGGAATCGAACCCGGGTCCTTCGCCGGTTTGTCAGGGCTTCTCCGAGCGCAGCTCGCTGTGCCTCTACTCGGCCCCACCGCTCACGCGAGCAAGTTGGTGTGACGGGCCCAGTCGCTGATTGATCTCGCCGCACGGACCCCGCGACCGGGTCCGATTGGCCAGCCTTCTAGCTGATGCCGGCTACTGGGACGAAGGCGTTCCCAGGCCGACAGACTTAGCTACTCGCCTCAGGCGGCGAGAGCGAAGTCAGCGCGATTGTTCTTGGCGCTTATAAGTTTCCGACGACCGATTCTCGAGACGACGTCGGCTTCCTCGGCTCGCTTCCCCTGTCGCTGCGTACGAAGTCGAAACCAGTCACCCCCTCGACAGGCCACCTTGTGGCGGCACTGACAAGACTAACGCCTGCCGCAACGGCTTTCATCCCGAGGCCCGGTCCGGCACGCCGACCCGGACAAACGGGACGAATCAGTCGGCCATCCCCTTGCCGCGCCGACCGGACACCCGGGCGATCTCCCGGTCCGCGTCGCGCTTGGCGAGGTCCTGGCGCTTGTCGTACGACTTCTTGCCCTTGGCCAGGGCGATCTCCACCTTGGCCCAGCCGTCGGAGAAGTAGACCTGCAACGGGACGATGGTCAGACCGCCCTCGCGGGTCTTGCCGACCAGCTTGTCGATCTCACCACGGTTGAGCAGCAGCTTGCGGGTACGCCGGGGCTCGTGGTTGGTCCAGGTGCCCTGGGTGTACTCCGGGATGTGCATCGCGTGCAGGTACAGCTCGCCGTCGCGCTCCTGGGCGAACGCGTCCACCAGCGACGCCCGCCCGGCCCGCAGCGACTTGACCTCGGTGCCGGTCAGTGCCATGCCCGCCTCGTACGTGTCGAGGATCGAGTAGTCGTGGCGCGCCTTCTTGTTGGAGGCGACCACCTTGCGCCCCTTTTCCCGTGGCATCGGCGCCACCCCCTTTCCCTGGTTGGTCCGATCGCGGGTCACCCCGGCCGGACAACCGATCATGCTACCGGAGTAACAAGGACCCTCCCGCGCCGTTTATTTCCGGCTGCGGGAGGGTCCTTGTCAGCGGACTGACCTGACTAGACCCGCAGGTAGAAGCGCAGGGTGATCCAGGCGGTGGCGGCGCTGACCAGGCCACCGACGAAGGCCATCAGCGGGAAGATGACCAGGATGTCGCCCCAGCTGATCGGCGACAGCAGACCCTGCAACGCCTTGAGTGACCCGTCGAAGAGCAGATATTTCGCTGCCACCAGGGCCACCAGACCGAGCAGTGCGCCGATCAGACCGGCTACCACGGCCTCCAGCACGAACGGCGCCTGGATGAACCAGTTGGACGCGCCGACCAGTTTCATGACCGCCACCTCGCGCCGCTTGCTGTACGCGGCGACCTGGATGGTGTTGGCCACCAGGAGCAGCGCGGCGATGGCCATCACGATCGCGGCGGCCAGCGCGATGTTCTGGATCGCGGTGAGGACGTCGAAGATCTTGTCCAGGAGCCGGCTCTGGTCGACGATCTCGTCGACCCCCTCGGTCTCCTTGTACTGGTCGTAGATGTTCTTGTACTGCTCCGGGTTCTTCAGCTTGAGCCGGAACGACTCCGGAAGCTGATCCGGCTTGACCGCGTTCACCAGGTCCGGCGCGTCCTGGTACATCTCCTGGAACTTCTTGTACGCCTCGTCCTTGTTGACGTAGATGACGTCCTTGACCAGGGGGTCGTTCTTCAGCTTGTCGTTCAGGTCGGTGCGCTGCTGCTCGCTCACCTCCTGGGTCAGGAAGATCGAGACCTCGATGTTCTTGTAGTAGAGGTCCTTCATGTCGTCAACCTGGCGGTACATCAGACCGCTGGCGCCGAGCATGGTCAGCGAGACCGCCATCGTGATGATCATCGCGATGGTCATGGTCACGTTGCGCCACAGTCCGACCAGTACCTCGGACAGGACGTATTTCACGCGCATCGGGATTTCCTCCGGGTCTCCGGCATGAGGTGTTCGTCGTCAGGCTGCGTAAGGGGTGAAGCGCCGGCTCACCCGTAGACGCCGCGGGCCTGGTCACGCACGATGCGACCGCTCTCGATCTCGATGACGCGGCGGCGCATCTGGTTCACGATGTTGGAGTCGTGGGTGACCATCACGACGGTCGTGCCGGTGCGGTTGATCCGGTCCAGCAGACGCATGATCTCGATCGAGGTGTCCGGGTCCAGGTTTCCGGTCGGCTCGTCCGCCAGCAGGATCAGCGGACGGTTCACGAACGCCCGGGCGACGGCGACCCGCTGCTGCTCACCACCGGAGAGCTCGTGCGGATAGCGGTGCTCCTTGCCACCGAGCCCCACCAGCTCCAGCACCTCCGGCACGACCCGGCGGGCAACCGCCTTGGTCTTGCCGATCACCTCGAGAGCGAATGCCACGTTCTCGTAGGCGGTGCGGTTCGGAAGCAGCCGGAAGTCCTGGAAGACGCAGCCGATTGAACGCCGGAAGTGGGGTCGCTTCCAGGAGCGCATCGACGTGACGTCCTTGCTGTTGACGATGACGCGTCCCTTGTTGGGGGTCACCTCGTGCAGCAGCATCTTGATGATCGTGGACTTGCCGGAGCCGGATGGACCGATGAAGAAGACGAACTCGCCCTTCTCGATCGAGACGGACACGTTGTCGAGCGAAGGCCGGGACGCCTTCGGGTACGTCTTCGTCACTTGCTCAAGCTGAATCACGGGTGGTGAGTCTACGCGGTGTAACAACTGAGCCAAGCCCCACGCCCCGCAGATGGGGCGCGCGTCGTCGAATCAGGCTCTCACCTGGAGATCGACGACGCGCTCCGCCCACGCATCGTCACGCACTGTCGCTGGCGAGCTGCCGCTGCTTACGCCAACGGATACCGGCCTCGATGAAACCGTCCAGTTCGCCATCGAAGACGGCGCTCGGATTGCCGGTCTCCTGCTCGGTTCGGAGATCCTTCACCATCTGATACGGGTGCAGGACGTACGAGCGCATCTGGTCGCCCCACGAGCCGGCGGCGTTCTCCTTGAGGCCCTCCAGCTTGGCCTGCTCCTCCTGGCGCTTGCGCTCCAGCAGCCGAGCCTGCAGGACCCGCAGCGCGGAAGCCTTGTTCTGCAGCTGGGACTTCTCGTTCTGGCAGGTCACCACGATGCCGGTGGGGATGTGGGTGAGTCGGACGGCCGAGTCGGTGGTGTTGACGCTCTGCCCACCGGGGCCCGAGGAGCGGTAGACGTCGGTCCGGACCTCGTTCTCCGGGATGTCGATGTGGTCGGTCTGCTCGGTGACCGGCAGCACCTCGACGCCCGCGAAGCTGGTCTGCCGGCGGCCCTGGTTGTCGAACGGACTGATCCGGACCAGCCGGTGGGTGCCCGACTCGACGCTGAGCGTGCCGTAGGCGTAGGGCACCTTGACGGCGAAGGTGGCCGACTTCAGGCCCGCCTCCTCGGCGTACGAGGTCTCGTAGACCTCCGTCGGGTAGCCGTGCCGCTCGGCCCAGCGCAGGTACATCCGCAGCAGCATCTCGGCGAAGTCCGCCGCGTCCACACCGCCCGCGCCGGCGCGGATGGCGACCAGCGCCTCTCGGGAGTCGTACTCGCCGGAGAGCAGGGTGCGGACCTCCATCTCCTGGATGGCCTTGGTCAGCCCGGTGATCTCCGACTCGACCTCGGTCAGCACACCCGGGTCGGACTCGGCCTCGGCCAACTCCAGCAGCACCCGGGCGTCGTCGAGCTGCGAGCGCAGGCTGCCCAGCTTGCTGATCTCGCCGTTGACGTACGACAGCTGCGAGGTCACCTGCTGAGCCTTGGCCTGGTCGTCCCACAGGTCCGGGGCGGACGCCTCCTGCTCCAGGCGGGCCTTGTCCTCGTGCAGCCGGTCCAGATTGAGGACGGCCTCGATGTTGCGCAGGGTCGCGTCGAGTTCCTTGAGCTGTTCGGCGTAATCGGCAGCGGTCACGACAGACAAGCGTACTGTGCCGGCAGCGGCGCAGCTCGTTCCGTGCCCGTGAACCCGCCGACGATCACCCGGCGGGGGCGGACTTCAGCCAGGACAGGGCCGCCCGATGGTAGGCGACGGCGAACTCCAGCGCGCTGGCGTCGTACGTCTCGCCGTCCCGTTTGGCGTTCTTGACCTGCTCCCGCACCTGGGCGAGGGCCTCGGTGTGGTATTCGTTGGCCGAGGCGTACAGGCTCTTGAGCTGGCTGGACGAGTGGAGGTTGCCGAAGGCCATCCGGAGCGCGATCGGGTTGCGGATCGTGTCCCGCCCCGGGTTCTCCGCCAGCCAGCGGGAAAACGTCCGTTTCCCGCTGGCGGTGAGCGCGTACGGCTGGCTCATTCGGGGGCCCGGCTTGCCGAGCCGTACGTAGCCCCGCTCGGCCAGGACCGGCAACTCGCGGTAGACCTGACTGCGGGTCATCGACCAGTAGGGCGCCAGCCGGCGCTCTGCGGCGGCCATCAACTGACCGCCTGTCATGGGACCCTCGTGGAGCAGCCCGAGAAGGGCCGCCGCCGTGGGGTTGACTCCGGATTCCGCCATGCCCGTTACGCTGCCACTTTGCGCTGCCGGCGTCCAGGATTTGGCGGTTTGCCACCCAAGAAGGACTTCCTAAGTGCACTGTCGGCGACAGACTGTCCGTTGAGGACTATCGATGGATCTCCGCCCTCGGCCGACCGCCGGCGGCGCTACGCACGCCGCCGGCGGGTCACCGCAGGTCACCCCATGTGGGGGTACATGTGGTCGGTCGGCGGCACGAAGGTCTCCTTGATCGTGCGCGGCGACACCCAGCGGACCAGGTTGAGCCAGGAGCCCGCCTTGTCGTTGGTGCCGCTGGCACGGGCCCCACCGAACGGCTGCTGCCCGACGACCGCGCCGGTCGGCTTGTCGTTGATGTAGAAGTTGCCGGCCGCGTACCGCATGCGCTCGCCGACCGCGTCGACGACCCGGCGGTCGGTCGCGAACACCGACCCGGTCAGCGCGTACGGGGCGATCGACTCGGCCTGCGCGACCACCTCGTCGAAGCGTGCGTCGTCGAACACGTGCACGCCGAGGATCGGCCCGAAGTACTCGGTGGTGAACGTCTCGTGCGCGGCGTCGGAGCACTCGAAGAGCGTCGGCCGGACGAAGTAGCCGACCGAGTCGTCGGCCGTGCCGCCGGCCAGCACCCGGCAGCTGTCGTCACCGTTGATCAGCTCCAGCGCCGCGGTGTGCCGGGCGAACGCCTTGTCGTCGATCACCGCGCCACCGAAGTTGCCGAAGTCGGCCACGTCGCCGTAGGTCAGCGAGTCGGCGGTCGCCGCCAGACGGTCACGCAGGCCGCCCTCCCAGATCGAGCGCGGCACGTACGCACGGGAGGCGGCCGAGCACTTCTGGCCCTGGTACTCGTACGCGCCGCGGATCAGCGCGGTGTGCAGGGCGTCCACGTCCGCGCTGGTGTGCGCGACCACGAAGTCCTTGCCGCCGGTCTCGCCGACCAGCCGCGGGTAGCCCCGGTAGCGCGCGATGTTGTCGCCGACGGTCTTCCACAGGTGCTGGAACACCTTCGTCGAACCGGTGAAGTGGATACCGGCCAGGTCCGGATCGGCGAGCACGACATCGGAGACCTCCTCGCCCCGGCCGGTCACCATGTTGATCACGCCGGGGGGCAGGCCGGCGGCCTCGAAGAGCCGCATGGTGAAGTGCGCGGCGAACTGCTGGGTCGGGCCCGGCTTCCAGATCACGGTGTTACCCAGCAGCGCCGGCGCGGAAGGCAGGTTGCCGGCGATGGCGGTGAAGTTGAACGGGGTGACCGCGTAGACGAAGCCCTCCAGCGGCCGGTGGTCGAAGCGGTTCCACACGCCGGGCGACGACGCCGGCTGCTCCTGGAGCAGACGCCGCGCGAAGTGCACGTTGAAGCGCAGGAAGTCGATGAACTCGCAGGCCGAGTCGATCTCCGCCTGGATCGCGGTCTTCGACTGGCCGAGCATGGTGGCGGCGTTGAGGGTGTCCCGCCACGGGCCCGCGAGCAGTTCGGCGGCGCGCAGGAAGATCGCGGCGCGCTCCTCGAACGGCAACGCCCGCCACATCGGCGCGGCGTCCTTGGCCGCCTTGATCGCGGCCCGGGCGTCGTCGTGCGAGGCGTGCGCGGTCACGCCCAGCACGTGCGCGTGCTTGTGCGGCTGCACCACGTTGATCGGGTCGCCCGCCGCCATCCGCTGCTCCCCGCCGATGGTCATCGGCAGGTCGATGCGCTCGGCGGCCAGCTCGGTCAGCCGCCGCCGCAGCCGCTCCCGGTCTGCGCTGCCCGGCTCGTAGTTGCGAACCGGCTCGTTGCGCGGCTCGGGAACGGAGAACACGGCATCCATCAAGGCTCCTGGCGATCTCGACAGCAGTGGCGAAACCGGACCCGCGGGCACCGACCGGATAGTCGGACACCGGACGCCGCGCGGGGTAGCCGAGCAGCGGCGGGACCTCCCGCGATTGTTTCACGCGTCGGTGCTGGCCCTGCCGCCGCCGTCACTGCCTGGCTCAGGACCGACTGGCTCTTCTCTCCTTACCGGTCGCGGCTCGCCGTGTGGCTCGCCGTGGTGGGCTGGGGCGAGCGTCCCCGGCTCCGGGCGGTCAGGCTTGATCCCTCCGCCGGGGA
>NZ_JBITDT010000006.1:174459-403294 GCF_044454415.1 Micromonospora sp. NPDC051543 | reverse complement strand
ACGCCACCAACCCGCGCCGGGCCGAATCGCCCCCGGCACACCGCCTCGGCTCGACCGCCATTTGTAACCGGCCCCGGGGGCGGGGCCCGGGGCCGCCGAACGTTCGGCGGCCCGGGACTGTCGTGTGCGGAGCGTACGTCGATCAGCGCTGCTGCTGCTCGCGTAGCTCATCCATCGAGGTCGGTCGGTCACTCAGCGCGTCACGCATCCGGTCGATCATCCCCGTGCCGGGAGCGAGCAGCTTGTTCGCCGGTGGGTGATCCGGTGCGCTCGGGTGCGGGCGGGTCGGTGCGATCTTCTTGAACGCCGTCACCTTGCCGGCCAGCTCGACCATCTCCTCCCGGGCGGTGGCGGCGCGCAGCCGGGGGAAGAGGTCCTTCTCCTCGTCCTGCACGTGGTGACGGATGGTGCTGGTCAGATGGGCCAGCAACTCGTCGAAGCGAGGGTCGGACGGGTCGACCGACTCCAGGTCCTTCATCGTGCGCTCGGCGTCGGCGTGCTCGGTGATCTCGTGGTCGGCGATCTGGTCGCCGTCGGGCAGTGCCTTGCGGGCCGTCGGATAGACGTACGCCTCCTCGGCCACGGCGTGCCGGACCAGCTCGGCGATCACCACGTCGGCGAGCTGACGGCGGTGCTCGGGCGTACCCTGCCGTGTCTCCAGCTCGACGAAGAGGGTCTCGACCGTACGGTGGTCGGCGACGAGGATGTCGACGACATCCTGCTCCCCGGTGCTCTGTGTACTGCTCATCTGGGCCCCTTACCGGTTGCGGATCGGTGGGTGTGTGGCCCCTGGTACCCCCGAGCGATCGAGCAAACCAACGAACGCCGATGGATCCGTACTCCGGTGACGGCTGGTGCCGCCGGTGCCATTGGGAAGCGCGGGGCGCGGCAGCACGATTGACCGGGCTTCCCGGGGGTAACCGCCGCCATGCCCGACGACTGTCCAGCCGCCGACCGCGACCAGTCGCGGCTCGACGAGGCCGCCGAGCGCAGCAGCCGGGCGGTCGAACGGGTGCGGCACCGCAGCGGCGAGGCTGGCCGGGTCCGTGCCCGACAGTGGGAGGTCACCGTGGTGATCGCCGCCCAGGCCGGGCTGGCGGCGGCGCTCGCGGCCCTGATCGCCAAGCACTTCCTCGGCCCGGGGTCGCACGTCTTCGCTCCTGCCGCCGCCGTCGGCACGATCGCCACCGCCATCGGGCAGCGGGCCCGACGCACCTTCGAGCTGCTGTTCGGCGTCGGACTGGGCATCGTCATCGGTGACACGCTGCGCTTCTTCCTCGGTTCGGGACCGTGGCAGACCGGGGTGGTCGTCGGCCTGGCCATCGCCAGCGCCCTGCTGGTGGCCGGGAAGGGCGGCCCGCTGGTCGGTCAGGCCGGCGGTACCGCCGTGCTGATCGCCACGCTCGCCCCGATGGACCGGGGCCTGGAGTTGCCCCGGATCTTCGACGCGCTCGTCGGTGGGGTGGTCGGTCTGGTGGTGGTCGCTCTGTTGTTGCCGGTCAACCCCATGCGGGTACTGGACCGGGCCGCTAAGCCGATCTTCACGATCCTCTCCGCACAACTCGAGGAGCTGGGGCAGGTGCTCCGGCAACGTGACAGCGACGGGACGAGACACGTCCTGGCAACGCTGCGCGGCACCGAGGGGGATCTGAGTCGACTGCACGACGCGCTGAGCGGCGCGGAGGAGGTGGTGACGATCGCGCCGGTCCGTTGGCACCGCCGCCAGCAGTTCCACATGTACGCCCGCAGCGCGGAGCACCTCGAACGGCTACTGCTGGACAGCCATGCCCTCGCCCGCTGGTCGACGACCGCCCTGGAGTACGACGAGCCGATCCCGCCGGAGCTGCCGGACGCCATCGGGCGGCTGGGACAGGCGGTGACGAAGATGCGGGCGGAGTGCCGGACCGGCGGCGACACGCTGCGGACCCGGAAGCTGGTCGAGGAGTGCGCGGAGTTGGCCGGCCAGGCCGCCGCGAGTGGAGTCAGGTCGTTCGGCGACGCGGTCGTCACCGGCCTGCGTACCGCGTCGAGCGACCTGCTCCGGGCCGCCGGCTACGAACCGGACGACGCCAACCGGATCGTGCGCCGGGCGGCCGGCGCCGGCGAGTCGGCCGTCGCCCCGCCGGCCCGGCGTGAGCTGCACCGCGCCCGGCCGACACGGGCTCTCCGCGCACGTCGCCGAGCGCACCTGGCCAACCGCAGACGGAACGACCGGGCCGGCCCCTCCACGCGGGAGAGGCCGGCCCGGTGAGCATCGGGTCAGGAGGAGTAACCGCGCTCGGCGATCCAGTTGGCGACCTTCGGCAGGCTCATCCAGTACTCACCCAGCGCCGGGTCGGCCGGGTCGGCGACGCGGATGAGGTCTCCACCGTCGCGGTAGCCGACAAGCGTCAGGTAGTGGCCACCCTCGTACGAGTGCGGGTTGCCGTCGGCGTCCACGGTCGTGCCCTTGATGTTTGCCACCACCGGGCGACCGGCGTCGATCGCGGCCAGGACGTCCCGGCGCAGCTGCTCGACCTGGTCGGGGCGGGCCACCGAGTCACGGATCTCGGTGGTCCGGTAGTGACCGCCGGTCAGCTCGTTGAGCACGCGGGTGGTGTCGAGAGCGGACGGGGTGCCCGCCTCGGTGGTGCCGAGCAACTTGGCCACGTCGTCCTGGGAGAGCGACTTGCCCTGGGCCGAGAGCGCGATGCGGGTCGCGGCCGGGCCGCAGTAGAAGAAGTTCGGCTGTGCCTGGTAGTCGACGTCGAGGACCCGCTCGGCGCTGCGGCTGGTCTGGCTCGACGAGGATGGGGTTGCCGGCGCGGGGGCGGCCTGCGCGGCGACGGCGGGGCCGAGGGCGCAACCGCCGGCGACCAGCAGGCCGACGACGGACAGGCCACTCTTCTGCACGATCGGGTTCATGGTCGAGTCTCCGTTCGGGGGTAGCCGCCTCCGTGGCGGTCTCGGCCGTGGTTACCGGGGACGTAACGGCCCTGCTCCGGCCGGCATTCCGCCGCCGGCTGCCGTTGCGGGCGTCGTGACCTGGCGTAACGACCGCCGACGGTGGGGGATTCCGCGCGCAGGGTGGCTCACGTTCACGGCCCACCAATGAGCCACGAACCCGACATATGCCGTGACAGGCGTCAGAGGCTGCCGAGTAGTCCCGTCACGGTGATCTCGAGGACCACCCGCTCCGGATTCGGGCGCGGGGTCCGATAGCGCTCGGCGTACCGGCGCTCCGCCTCCGCGACGGAGGCCCGGTCCGATCGGAGCACCGCCCGGCCCTCGATCGTCAACCAGCGTCGGCCGTCCACGTGGCAGACGGCCACCGGAGTGCCCGCCGCCCCGGCGGCGGCCACCTGCCGAGCCTTGCGGGACGTGCCGGAGGTGATCACGCGGGCCAGCCCGGCCACCGGATCGAGGGTGACTCCGACGGGTACCACGTGCGGGGTGCCGTCGGCGCGCAGGGTGGTCAGCGTCGCGAGGTGCCGCTCCGCGCAGAACGCCGCCACCCGGTCGTCGTGGATGTCCAGTCGATGATCACCGGCCACGTGCGTCCTCCGTCGTGTGCGCCAACCTGATCATCGTACGGAGCGGGTGCGCTCCGGGGTCGACGGACCGTCCGGCTGCCCGGGCAGACTACGGCCCGCCGCCCGGCGCTTGTGGACGAGCCGCGTGAGGTAGATCAGCGCGCCGGCCAGGACGCCCATGTCGTCCAGGTAGATCGGGTCCGGGAGGATGTCCACCGGGAAGATCGTGTAGATCAACGCCCCGTAGAAGGCCACCTTGCCGCCCGCGCCGAGCCCGGTCAGCAGCCGCCTCGTACGCACCACCCGCACCGCCAGCACCACCGCGCCGACCAGTGTGGCGAGTGCCAGGATGCCGGCGATCACCACGAGGACCCACGACTGTCGGGACATGCCGTCACGCTAACCCACCGACGCCGACCCGGCTCGGAACGCTCGTCCCCGGGCGAATGGTGCGAGCCGCTGCTGTGGGTCAGAACGCCGGCACCGCCGCCCGTCCACGGGCGACCACCGTGTTCTCCCGGGTCTGTTCGACGGCTGGCCGGAGGACCTCGCTGAGCGGCAGCACCGAGGCCGACTCCGCCGTGCGCCGTCCCGTGGCCGCGTGGACCTCCGTACGGAGACTGCGCGCCGCCGCCACGGCCAGCTCCGCGGCCCGCCAGGCTGCCTGCTCGGTCTCCACGGCGGCGGCGTGCCTGACCGCCAGGTTGTCGCGGACGGCTCGTTGCAGCACGAGCTCCTGCTCGACGGGGTGCAGCCGCGGATCCCAGCCGTCCCGGTGGGCGAAGACGTCGCTGAGTTGCTCCACCGACAGTTCCCGCCGCCAGTACGCGTCCAGCGCGGCCCGGTGCAGGTAGCGCTCGCGGTCGGCGTACTCGGCGGGGGTCCGGGCGGTCTGCGGCAACGGCATCGCGGCTGCCGCGCCGAGACGCCGTACACCCGCCTCGGCCGCCTCCAACGCCTGCCAGGCCGCCTCGACGGTCTCCTGCGCGGCCACCCACTCGGCCCGCCGACGCTGGGCGGTGGCGGCGGCGCGTTCGGCGGCCACCGCGATCTCCTGCGCGTAGCGGCGCTGTTCCCGCTGCTCCTGCGCCTGTTCGAGGTGGCTGGGCATGGCCGCGTCGCGGATGCGGGCGGCCGGGTCGAGGCGGAGGCGGCCGGGACGTACCAGGAGCGCGGCGACGGCGAACACGACCACCCCGAGCAGGCTCAGCCAGATGGCGGCGGCCCGGGGTACGTCGGGCAGGACGGCGGAGAGGACGGTCTGCATGATCAGCACCTCGCGGTCGAATGACGGTGTCGAGGGATGGGTCCCGACCGGAAGGGGCCGCTCGCTTCGAGGCGTCGGGCTCCGAGTGGTCGGGGTGAGCTGTTCCGATGGCGGGCCGGGGCGCAGAGCCGTCGCTGGGCTGGCGTGCCCGAACGGGCGCGGCTGCGCGTCGGGCACCCGGACGACGACCCGGAGGTGGGTCAGCCGAAGCGGCGGGTGACCCGGCGGACCGGGGTCAGCGCGCGGGAGGGCCGCGTCGGGGCGGGGTGCCGCGACCGGGCGTGCCCGCCGGCGCGTGCTCCGTGCCCACGAGGACCGCGGCGGCCGGCGCGGCGGTGTCTGCGTCGGCCGGCCGGGCAGGGGCCGGCTGGCTCGTGCGCTCGATGGTCGGTGCGGCTTCGGGCCGGACGGTGTCCACCCGGCTGCTCACGGCGGTGGGGCGCAGTTGCGCCTCCGCGGGCGGGGTGGCGGCGAGGGCGCCGCCGAGACCGACCGCCAGAACCAGCGCGGTGACCGCCAGCCGGGTCAGCTCCCGTAGCGACCGCAGCACGGCCCAGCGGGCCGGGCGGACCACAGCTACGGACGACACCCAACCAACCTATCGCCCGGCGCGGCGCGACGCAGCACGACGGTGGGCACAACCGGAGTGACCAGGACCACCGCCCACACTGTGGACGGTCCCGACCCGGGGTCGGGCGGCGGACCGAACCAGGTGACCCCGCCGGAACGGGTCCGACGGGGTCACCTGGGGTCGTCTGCGGTGGCCGGCGTTCAGCCCCCGGTGCCGAGCACCGGCGGCGCGGCGTCCCCGCCGTCGCCCCACACCATCTCGTCCTCGGTCAGCCAGGTCAGCCGGTCGTCGGACTCGTCATCCTCGGCACGGCCCTGACCGCCGAGCACTCCGGGACGGCCATTGCCCGTCAGGCCCTGCCGGCCGGCTACGGCGGCCCGACCGGGCTCACCGCGCCGGCCGTCGATGCTCCGCCCCACGCCGCTTGCCGAACGGCTCTCCGCCCCGGCGGCGCCGCCGGTCGGCCGGGCCGACGTGGTGGGAGTGCTGCTGGAACCGGCGAGCGCGGAGGTGCGCAGCACCCCGCCGGCCGGTGCGACGCCCGGTGCACCGAAGAGCAGGCTCGGGCCGCCCCCGGCGCTCGCGGGCATGGTGGTCGGCCCGGACAATCCGGCCAGTCCGGCCGCCCCGCCGGCGAGCAGGGCCCCGCTGACCAGCGGGTCCGCGCCGGCGAGGGACGTGCCCGGCGCGTCGCTGGCGGCGCCCTCCGGCCCGATGACGACGACCGACGTGCCGCCGTCGTGGCCGGGAACGGAGTCGCCCCCGGCGGTCGGCCCAGGAGCCACGCCCTCGGGTGTCGCGATGGTCGCGTCGCCCCGGTGCGCGGTGAGACCGGTGGCGGTCGGAGCGCCGGACGGCGTCGTGCTGGACGGGCCGCTGCGTGGCGTCGGCCGATCGTCGTTGACCGTGCGCGGCAACTCCACGTCCGGCGGAGGCGGGTCCACCACCCGGTCGTAGGCGGAGAGGTCGTAACCGGCGGCCAGCTCGGCCACGAGGCTCACCATCCGCTGGTGGGCCTTCTCCTGCTCCTCCTTGTCCTGCTGGTGGCCCATGATGCCGCCGACCACCGCGCCGGGCAGGCCGAAGGCGGAGCCCTTGAGCACGCCCGAGATGGCCTGGTCGTTGTCGTCGGTCTCCTCGGGGCTCTCCGCCTTCTTGTGCGCGGCGCGCAGTTGGCCGGCCATCATGGTCAGACCCTGCTTGACGCCGGACATGCCCTCGCCCAGGGCGTCGGAGTGGTCGACGATCAGCGTCAGCCGCCGCTGGAACTCCCGGCCCGCCGGGCCCGTCCAGGTGTTGCCGAGCTTCTGGAGGTCGCCGCTCAACTCACGCCCGAGGCCGTCCAGGATGCCCTTGAGGGCGGCCCACTGGGCGGCGACCCCTTCGATCTGCTCCGGCTTGCCGACCATCACCGCGTCGTACAGCTCCTGGTGGCTTCGACCCTGGTAACGCTGGGTGTACTCAGACACGCCCGTCCCCCTTCGGCTGCAACGCCCGGTCGACCCCGGTCAGCGCCGCGGTGATGTCGGTGGCGTTGGCCGCGTTCCGCGCCTCGGCGGTGCGGTAGTTGGCGAGGATGGTGCCGGTGGCCTGCTGCGCCGCCTGCACCGCCTGCCGGAGCCGTTCGGCCTGCTCCACGTACGACTGGTGGACCTCGCTGTAGCGGCGCGAATTCTGGGTCGCGTCGTCGAACGAGCCCAGGGCCGGCGGAGTGCACTGCATCTCGGTGTTGAGCTTGCGCAGCACCGACTCGGCCTGACTCAGCCGCAACGCGAGGTG
This sequence comes from Micromonospora sp. NPDC051543, assembly GCF_044454415.1. NCBI lineage: Bacteria > Bacillati > Actinomycetota > Actinomycetes > Micromonosporales > Micromonosporaceae > Micromonospora > Micromonospora sp. NPDC051543. The sequence goes on along the minus strand of NZ_JBITDT010000006.1, from coordinate 396,165 downwards.
CTGGTGGAAGTCCTCAAGGGACAGCAGGTCGACTTCCGTACGCCCGGTCATGGCAACATCCCCGTCGTTCTGGTTGACAACCGTCAGCGGATCCAGGTTAGTCCACGTCCGCGAGCCGGGGCGACCCGTATGAACGGCTCAGTCGTCGGCGCCGGTCGATACCTCGAGGGCTCAGCCGCCGGTGCCGTCACTCGCCGGGGCGCTCGTGCCGGGCGTCGGCGAACTGGACTGCGAGGGCGGCTGCGACGGCGGGGTGGTCGCGCCCGCGTCACCCGGCGCGAACTGCGCGAGCGCGGACTCCTGGTCCAGGGTCGGCCCGGTCGGGATCAACGCGAGCAGCGAGCCGGGCACCGCCAGCGGGGTGACCCCGTCGTAGCCGAGGGCGGACCGCGCCTCGGGTGAGCCGAGCGGGTACCGGACACCCTGGGGGCTGATCAGGTAGACCGTCGTGCCGGCGGCGCCGGAGCCGCTGGTCCCGGCACCGGGTGCAGCCTGGGCCAGTACGCCCTTGCCGCCGGGCAGCAGTACCGACTCGGCCGTTCGCACCGCGTCCCGGGCGCCCTGGCGTACCGGCACCGAACCCGGCTCGGTGCCCGCCAGCTCCGCCGGCACCCGGTCGAAGACCTCCAGCGTGGTGGTCGGCGGGCCACCGGCGGTGCCCTCCCGGTACGTCGCGCAGAGCAGCGTCTGTCCGGCCCGGGCCGGATACAGGGTCGGCAGTGTCCTCGGCATCCCGTCCGCGTCCACCCGCTGCTCCGTCAGGAGACGCCCGGCCTGATCGGGCGTGATGTCGGTGATCCGACCGCCGCCACTGATGAGCAGCAGCGCGGTGATCTCACTGATCGAGACGAGACCCTCGCGCGCCAGCACGTAGTGCTGACCGGCCGCCTGGAAGACCTCGCCGATGGTGGCGGGCCGGCCGGCCACGCTCAACCCGCTGCGCTCACCCAGGCCGGGCAGCGACGGCTTGCGCAGCGGCGGCCCGGCCGGTACGGCGTTGAGCAGCTGCTGCCCGACCGGCAGTGGAGCGGTACCCGTCATCCGTAGCGCCGCGACGGCCTGGTCACCGCCCCGCACCTCCAGTCGGGAGTTGGCGGCGAGCAGGTGCCGCTGACCGTCCACCGTGACCAGAACCGCGCGGTCACCGAGCGGCGTGCCGCCGGGCAGCGCCCGATCGATCACGACGCGGGTGGTGGAGTGACGAGGGTCGACCGGGTCGGGCACGTCGCAGACCGACCACGGCAGACCCGTCAACGACTTGCGGTCCGGCAGCGCGTCCGGCGCTCCGACGATGCCGACGGTACGGCCGCGTGGCCGGTCCCGCAGCGACGCCTGCGACATGGTGCGCACCGTGGGGTCCGGTTCGTTCAGGATCAGCCGCGCGGAGGTGTAGTTGAGCGTCGGGTGCAGCTGCCCCTGGGCGTACACGTAGGTGGCGCCGGTCTCCCGCTCGATGACCAGCGTGTTCTCGTCCAGCGGCGCGGTGTTCCCGGTCAACTGGCCGTACGCGCCCACGCCGCCGAGGACCACCGCTGCGGCGATCACGCTGCCGATGACCGCCATGCCGAGCCGTCGCATCGGCAGGTTGGTGGTCTCCGGATCACCCGACAGCAGCGCGGAGACGATCCGGCGGGTGACGAAGCGGTACGCCTGCACCTGATCGCGGCGGGTCCGCATGACTTACCTCCGGCGGGGTGGATCCGCGACGATGTCCTCGGGGTGCCGTCGCGGGCTTCCCTACGATAAGGGGCCGACGGCCGGTCCTCGGGGCCACCGCCGGACCACCCCGGCTCAGGGCCGTACCGTCCAGGAGGGACAGTCAGCGATGACGCAGGTTCAGGCGCCACCCGCGGATGCCGTCATCAGGCCGTCCGGTGTTCCGGCGCGGGTCACCCCTGCGGCCGACCGGCCGGGCCGGGGGCGCATCGGTCCGGTGCTGGTCGGCCAGCTCGTCGTACTCGAGGTCTGTGCCGTCGCCGTCTGGGCCGCGACGGCCGGTCCGACCTGGGTGCTCGCGACGGTGGCTGTCGTGGCGGCGGTGGTCGTGCTGTCCGCGTTCGCCCGGCGCGGTGGTCGCTGGTGGTTCGAGGACGTGTTGCTGCGCCGCCGGATGCGTCGCCGTCGTGAACGGGCCGCCGCGGCCCTGGCCGGCGGGGCGGCCGCGGACCCTCGGCTGGCCGCGCTGGCGCCCGAACTGGGCGTGATCGAGCTGACCGACCGGGGCACCCGGCTGGGCATCGGGCAGGACGACCAGGGTTGGTTCGCGGCGGTCGCGTTGCAGCCGGCCACCGGTGCCGCGGTCGGCTCGGTGGAGGCGTCGACGGTCGACCGCGCGTTGCGGGTGCTCGCGGAGTTCTCGGCGCCGGTCTCCCGGGCCCAGGTGGTCGCGCACACCCTGGTCTGGTACCCGGCTGCGGGCGCGCCACCGGCCGCGCACCGGACCGTGTGGGTGGCGCTGCGGCTCACGGTCCGCGACGCCCGGGTCGAGACGGTGAGCCGGGGCGGCGGTCTGCCGGGCGTCCACCGCACGCTGGCTGCCGGGATCGGCCGGTTGGGCAAGGCGTTGACGGCGGCCGGGCTGGCCCACCGGCCGCTGGGCCGCGACGAGCTGCGCGCCGCGGTGGTCTCGGCGGCCGGACTGGACCTGGTGCCGGAGCCGCCGGCGGAGACCTGGTCGGGGTTGCGTGGCGGTGGCTGGACGCACCGCTGCCTGACCCTGCGCGGCCGGCCGGGCGCGCCACTCGGCCCGCTGGTGGACGCGATCACCGCCACGTCCGCGCCGTCGCACACGGTGGCGGCGGCGGTGTCGCCCGACGGGCGTGTGGCGGCCCCGCTGCTGCGGGTCGCGGCCATGGACAACCACGTCGAGGCCCTGGTCAAGGTCGTCCGGGACATGGCGCACCGGGCCGGTATGCCGGCCCGGTCGATGGACGGCCAGCACGGGCCGGGTGTCTACGCCAGCGCGCCGGTCGCCTCGGCGCTCGGCGGCGTCAGCCGCCGGCAGCCCCGCTGACCGTTCCTTCCGGGGCCCGTCTGGCAGGGGCATCAACCTGCCGCAGGAGGCGGGGAAGCTGCAGTCAGCAGCCCAGGAAATCTAGTCTCGAAAGGCTAGATTTTCTGGGCGGGGCCGGTTAATGTTGTCCCCGTTGACGACGAAGATCGGTTGAAGACGCCGACGTGACAGGCCGAGCGTCGAAGCAAGGCCCGGATGTTGTCGGGGCCCGCTCGGTGACCGCGGTGGAACCATCACCGCGTGCAAGACGGCACGTGCACGACAAGACCTTGACGTAACTCCAGGTCAGGGCAACCGCAGGCAGGGCCGATGCAATGTTCGGGGCTCCGCCTGATGCAGCAGGGATCCGCCGCACATGCTCGGGGCCATGAAGTCGCGTGGGCTCCGGCATCGACGGATAGCACGGTAGATGGATGAAAGCAGAGGAAAGGGAGGGTTTGACGCCGTTGGATCGCCCGCCGTCGGGACGTAGTTCCAGTTCCGCGGTGGACACCGTAATCACTTTGAACGCGAGGTGGTCTCCGGTCACGCTTATGCGATCCTCGCACCGCCCGCCGATAGCGGCAGGGTGCGGAAACGAGAACCCGACGAACCTGTCGGTAGATGGTGTATTCAACCCGTAACCCTGGGCCCCGGCGTGACACGCGCCGGGGCCCTCGTTCACGAAGAAGGAATCTATGGCCCAACCCGACGACATGCTCAACGATGACGACTACCCCGCTTACACCATGGGCCGCGCCGCCGAGATCGTCGGCGCCTCGCAGGATTTCCTGCGCCGCCTCGACGAGGCGAAACTGATCGTCCCGTTCCGCTCCGCCGGCGGACACCGCCGCTACTCCCGATACCAGCTGCGCCTGGCCGTACGAGCCCGGGAGATGGTCGACCACGGCACCGCTCTGGAAGCCGCCTGCCGGATCATCATCCTCGAAGACCAGCTGGAAGAGGCCCTTCAGCACCACCGCGACCACGTATGCCGCCAGCCGGGCGACGCCGCCTGACCCCCACGCTGCACGGTCCTTCTCGGGGTGGAGAAGGACCGTCTGCCGCCCCCGAAGGGCCGTGGGACCTACGGCAGCGGCTCGTCGAGGTTCTCGCTGGAACTACGGCCGTCCCGTCAGGGGCGCAGGTTGACGATCCAGTCGTACATGCCGCAGACCCAGACGGCGAGCGGCACCAACGCGATGATCAGCAGGATCTCGACGATGTCGAGCAGCCGACCCCACACCGGTGAGATCCGCTTGCCGGCGACGGACAGGCCGTAGATCAGGCTGACCACGGCCGCCAGCAGCAGCCCACCGAGGATCAGGCCGAGCCGGACCGCCAGCGCGCCGCCCGCGAAGGTCGCGGCGGCCGCCAGGCCCAGCCCGACGGTGCCGGCGAGCAGCACCGGAACACGCTGCGCCCGGCCCAGCAGCGGACGCGCCCGCAGCAGCGACAGCAGGGCCAGCACCAGACACAGCAGCACGGCCGCCAGCCTGCCGTCCAGGGTCAGCACCAGCTCCGCGCCGAGGACCAGCAACGACAACGTCCACAGCAGAGCGGTGAGGAACGCGTCGGCGCGGTCGCTGCGCTCGAGCACCCGCCGCCCGTCCACCGTCTCGCTGTCGGTCTTGAGGTCGTCCGGACCGGTGGGGATCGACGGCACCGGCAGGCGGGCCAGCCGGTAGGCCACCATCGGCAGCGCCGGCACCAGGCCGAAGGCGACGGCCGCCACCACCGCCGCACCGGCCGCGGCGTCGATGCCGAGGAGCAGGCACAGCAGCGCGCCCACGCCGGCACCCGCGCCGAGGCCGATCGCGGCGAAGAAGAGGGGGTACCGGTCGTCACCGACGGCCAGCACGGCCACCGCCCCGGCGACCACCACGGCGGTGGCCGCGAGGAGGACGTGTGGGCTGGCCAACTCGGTCAGCTTCCGGTCCCCGGCGAGCAGCAGCAGGCCACCGGTGCCCGCGTAGAGCAGCCCGGCCATCGCCAGCACCGAGCCCGTCCGGCTGTCGCCCATGGCCCGGGCGAGCACCGCTGCGCCGACCAGCAGCGCCACCGCGACCAGCAGGGCGGCCAGCGCCCCGGGCAGGTGCGGAGGGCCGGTGAACAGGGCCGCCACCGCGCCCGCGCCGAACGCCGCCGCGGCGAACAGCACGGCGAACGACCGGGTCGCGTCGACCTGCCAGGAGCCTGGCCGTTGCGTGGTGGCGGTGGCGACCGCGTCGACCACGTCGTCGAAGACGATCTCCGGGGCGGCGGCGGAACGCGGGTTGAAGTACAGCACTTCGCCGTCGCGGACACCGAGCTGCGCGGCGGTACGACCACCGTCCAGAGGGGCCGCGCCGAGGCGGGACAACGCCCAGCCGCCGTGCCGTACCCCGTCGTCGGCCAGGTCCTCCCCCGCGTAGCGCAGCAGGGTGGGCAGCAGGTCGGCCATCGGTACGTCCGACGGCAGCGCCAGGTCCATCCGGGTACGGGGGGCCACAATGGTGATCCGGCTCAGACCGCCGGTCGCCGACTTCGTAGCCACAGTGGCCTCCTGGTGTCCATCTACGATCAGCGGGCCGCGGCGCGACGGAGCGGGTGCACCGCGCCACGGCAGATTACCTACGATGACGGGCACGTACAGTGCCCACCCGCGAGCTTCGCGCCGCGTCGGCACGACGGCAGGGCCGCTTCTGGGGAGGAGACAGCCGTGAGCACGGTGGTGTTCCGCCGACCTCCGCGTCAGCCGGGGCCGGCGTTGCCGCGTGGCGAGGTGGTGCTGGAGTCCCCGCCCGAGCTTCCCGAACCGACACCGCGCGGGATGGGGCAGCTGCTCATGATCCTGCCGATGGTCTGCGGTGTCGGCGCGATGGCGTTCCTCTACGCCGGCCGGGGCGGCGGCATGATGACGTACGTCGCCGGTGGCCTGTTCGGTGTGTCGATGCTCGGCATGGCCATCGGCTCGCTCAGCAACGGTGGCAACGACAAGGCCGAGCTGAACGCCGACCGCCGCGACTACATGCGTTACCTGGCGCAGATGCGCAAGCGCACCCGTCGTGCGGCTGCCCAGCAGCGGGACGCGATGGACTGGCGGCACCCCGAGCCCGACGCGCTCTGGTCGATCGCGGCGTCCCGTCGGTTGTGGGAGCGTCGGATCACCGAGCCCGACTTCGGCGAGACGCGGATCGCAATGGGCCCGCAGCGGCTCGCCGTGGAAATCGTCCCGCCGGAGACCAAGCCCGTCGAGGACCTGGAGCCGATGAGCGCCATCGCGCTGCGCCGGTTCGTCCGCGCGCACACCACGGTGCCCGAACTGCCGACCGCGCTGTCGGTCCGCGCGTTCAGCCGGGTGGTGCTGCGCGGTGACCGGGAACCGGTGCTCGACCTGACACGGGCGGCCCTCGGCCAGCTCGTGACCTTCCACGCCCCCGACGACCTGGTGATCGCCGTGGTCGCCGCGCCCGACCGGCAGTCGGTCTGGGAATGGGTGAAGTGGTTGCCGCACGCCCACCACAGTGGCCGGACGGACGCCGCCGGAGCGCGCCGCCTGGTCTTCGCCAGCCTGGCCGAGGCCGAGGAGTCCCTCGCCGCCGAGCTGGCGGGACGACCCCGCTTCGCGGCCGAGGCGAAGCCGCTGACCACCGCGCCGCACCTCGTCGTGGTGGTCGACGGTGGCGAGATCTCCCCGACCTGCCAACTGGTGGGTCAGGGTCTGCTCGGCGTCACCCTGATCGACCTGTCCGGGACGGTGCCGCGCGACGCCGGCCGCTGGTTGCTCTGCCTGGACGCGGGCGACGGCAACGCGCTCGACCTGATCCGGGGCAATTTGACCTCGCGCCTCGGCCGTCCCGACCGGCTCTCCGCCGAGGCGGCCGAAGGGCTGGCCCGGCAGATCGCGCCGTACCGGCTGTCGCAGCAGCAGACCAGCAACGAGGAGCCGCTGGCCCGCAGCATGGAGCTTCCGGACCTGCTCGGCGTCGGCGACGCCGCGGCGGTGGACGTGCACCAGACGTGGCGGCCGCGCGGTCACCGTGACCGGCTGCGCATCCCGCTGGGTGTCGGCCCGGACGGCAACGTGGTCGAGCTGGACTTCAAGGAGTCCGCGCACGAGGGCATGGGCCCGCACGGCCTGGTCATCGGCGCGACCGGTTCCGGCAAGAGCGAACTGCTCCGCACGGTGGTGGCCGCGCTCGCGGTGACCCACTCGTCGGAGGAGCTGAACTTCGTCCTGGTGGACTTCAAGGGTGGCGCGACGTTCGCCTCGTTGGAGGCGTTGCCGCACACCAGCGCGGTGATCACCAACCTGGCGGACGAGTTGCCGTTGGTCGACCGGATGCGCGACGCGCTCGCCGGTGAGATGGTGCGTCGGCAGGAGTTGCTGCGGGCGGCGGGTAACTATGTCTCGCGGTTCGAGTACGAGAAGGCGCGTGCGGCTGGGGAGCCGTTGGCGCCCATGCCGAGCCTGTTGATCATCTGTGACGAGTTCAGCGAGTTGTTGGCCGCGAAGCCGGACTTCATCGACCTGTTCGTGATGATCGGCCGGTTGGGTCGGTCGTTGGGTGTGCACCTGTTGCTGGCCTCGCAGCGGCTGGAGGAGGGCAAGCTGCGGGGTCTGGACACCCACCTGTCGTACCGGATCGGGTTGCGGACCTTCTCGGCCGTGGAGAGCCGGATCGTGCTCGGCGTACCCGACGCGTACGAGCTGCCGAGCGCGCCGGGACACGGCTACCTGAAGACGGACACCAACACCATGCTGCGGTTCCGGGCCGCGTACGTCTCGGGGCCGTACCGGGCGCCCGGCCAGCAGGCCTCCGCGTCGCAGGCCCTCGTGCAGCGCCGGATCGTGCCGTACGGGGTCAACTTCATCCCCGCGCAGGTTCCGCAGGTGTCGGTGGACACCGCGCCGGAGCCGGAGCAGCCGGCCGACGGCAAGGCCGTGGCGATGCTGGACGTGCTGATCGAGCAGCTCAAGGGGCGGGGCCGACCGGCGCACCAGGTGTGGCTGCCGCCGCTGGCCGACCCACCGGGCCTGGGCGAGCTGCTCGGCCCGCTGGCCGTCGACCCGACCTACGGGTTGTGCACGGCGTCCTGGCCGGGCCGGGGACGGCTGACGGTGCCGGTCGGCGTGGTGGACCGCCCGTACGAGCAGCGCCGCGATCCGATGATGGTCGAGTTGGCCGGCGCGGGGGGCAACGTGGTCATCGTCGGCGGTTCGCTCAGCGGCAAGAGCACCATGCTGCGGTCGCTCCTGGCCTCGTTGGCGCTCACCCACACGTCCCGCGAGGTGCAGTTCTTCTGTCTGGACTTCGGCGGCGGCGCGCTGCGCAGCCTGGAACGGCTGCCGCACATGGCCGGGGTGGCCGGGCGACGGGACGTCGAGGCGGTGCGCCGCACGGTGGCCGAGGTGGTCGCGGTGCTGGACGACCGGGAGACACGCTTCGCCCAGCACGGCATCGACTCGGTGGCGAGCTACCGACGTCGGCGGGCTGCCGGCGAGTTCGCCGACGACCCGTTCGGCGACGTGTTCCTGGTGGTGGACGGCTGGAACACGCTGCGCCAGGACTACGAGGAGCTGGAGCAGACGATCACGACGCTCGCCAACCGGGGCCTCGGCTTCGGGGTGCACGTCGTGCTCACGGCGGTGCGGTGGGCGGAGATCCGGATCAACATGCGAGACCTGCTCGGCACCAAGCTGGAGCTGCGTCTGGGCGACGCCGCCGAGTCCGAGATCGACCGGCGTTCGGCGATGAACGTGCCGGAGAAGTCGCCCGGTCGCGGCCTGACCCGGGACAAGCTGCACTTCCTGACGGCCATCTCGCGGATCGACGGTCGGCGCGACATCGAGGACCTGAGCGAGGCGTCGGTCGCGCTCGCCGGGCACGTGGCGGCGAACTGGCCGGGGCGTCCCGCGCCGAAGGTACGGCTGCTGCCGCGCCGGCTGCCGGTGCCCGAGCTGGCGCGCATCATCGACCGGTCGGCGCCCGGCCTGCCGATCGGTGTCAACGAGTCGGCGCTCGCGCCGGTCTACCTGGACCTGGCGAACGAGCCGCACCTGACCGTCTTCGGCGACGCCGAGTGCGGCAAGACCAACCTGCTGCGGCTCATCGCCCGGGGCATCACCGAGCGGTACACGCCCGCCCAGGCCCGGCTGGTGATCGCCGACTACCGGCGTGGCCTGCTGGGCGCGGTCGAGGGCGATCACCTGCTCGACTACGCGCCGTCCAACCAGGCGTTCGCGCAGGGGCTCGCCTCGATCCGCAGCGCGCTGTCCAACCGTCTGCCGGGCCCCGACGTGACCACCGCCCAGCTGCGGGACCGCAGCTGGTGGAAGGGCCCGGACCTGTACATCCTGGTCGACGACTACGACCTGGTCGCCTCCGGCGGCAGCAACCCGCTGAGCGCCCTGCACGAGCTGCTGCCGCAGGCCCGGGACATCGGCCTGCACCTGATCATCACCCGCCGGGTCGGTGGCGTGGCGCGGGCGCTCTACGAGCCGGTGCTGCAACGCCTGCGTGAGCTGGATTCGCCCGGCCTGCTGATGTCCGGCAACCGGGAGGAGGGTGCGGTGTTCGGCACGTTGCGTCCGAGCCCGCAGCCACCTGGTCGGGGCACACTCGTGCGGCGGCGCGACGGTCAGCAGCTCATTCAGACCGCCTGGTCCGAGCCGGCCTGATCGAGCCGGCCGGGTGGTCCGTACGGGTCGTCCCACCGGTCCGATCCACCATCATCCATCGAGCCGCCCCGGTCAGGGCTGCGGTGGCTGGACGGATTCCGCTACCGTCTCTGGTGGAGTGTCCGTCGGTGGGGTGTTGCTGCCTTGCCGCGGGGGAGGGGCGCGGCAGAGCCGCCGCCACACAACATGACGGAAGGGTGTGAAGCATGGCGTTCGAGGTCTCAGCTGCGAGTCTGCATACTGCCGCGAGTGACGTGCGGTCCACGCGCAGCGAGGTCGACGGCGAGCTGAAGAAGCTGTGGAACGTGGTCGACGACCTGGCCATGGCGTGGAAGGGTCAGGCGTCCACGGGCTTCCAGTCGCTCATGACTCGCTGGAACGAGGACACCGTGAGTCTGCTGACCGCGATGGACAACATCGCGGACCTGCTCGACAAGTCGGGTACGACGCACCAGGTCAACGACGAGGAGCAGCAGCAGATGCTGGACAAGTTCCACTCTGCTCTCAACCCGTGATCCGTAGCCAGCAGAGGAGGAAGTCGTGACGATCAAGGTTGACTACGCGGTCCTCGAGAGCAGCAACCAGCAGATGCAGGCCATCTCGAAGACCATCGACGAAAAGCTGGACACGCTGCGGTCGATGCTGTCCAAGCTCGAGTGGGAGGGCGAGGACCGCACCGCCTACGAGCAGCACCAGGCGAAGTGGGACTCGTCGGTCCGGGACATCAACCGGATCCTGAACGAGATCGGTGGTGCCGTCGGCATCGCCCGCGAGAACTACGTCTCCACCGAGATGAGCAACTCCAAGGTGTGGGGCTGACACAATCACCGATGCGGCTCCGGTCCGGCTCGACCGGGCCGGAGCCGCATCGTGTTGGCGTCGGCGAGATACGGGAGAGCGATGCGTACGGGGAAGCCTTTCCGATCGACACGTGCCGTGGGCGCGGCCGCGCTGGCGCTGTGCGCCGCGCTGGCCCCTGCGGTGACCGTCGCGCCGGCGCCGGCCCGGGCCGCTGACACGGTCCGTGGCCTCCAGTGGTACCTGGACTACCTCAAGATCCCGGCCGCGCACCAGATCACCAAGGGCGCGGGTGTCGTGGTCGCCGTGGTCGACACCGGGGTCGAGGCCAGCCATCCCGACCTGCGCGGCCAGGTGCTCGCGGGGCACGGCACCAACGCCACGGCCGCCGCGGACGGCCGGCGTGACGACGACAAGGAAAAGGGCCACGGCACCAAGATGGCTGGCACCATCGCTGGGCGTGGTGGTGGCGCGATGCACGAGTTGGGCATCGCGCCGGCCGCGAAGATCCTCCCGGTCTCGGTGGGTGCCAGTTCGACGACCGACGACCTTGTTCTGGGCGTCCGGTGGGCCGCGGACAACGGTGCCGACGTCATCAATCTCTCGCTGCACACCGCGGACACGGCGGCGCCTCCGGAGCTGGTGGACGCCATCAACTACGCGTTGAGCAAGGACGCCGTGGTCGTCGCTTCCGCAGGCAACACCGAGCAGGGCGATCGAGAGGTCATGTCGCCGGCCAACATCCCCGGTGTCGTCGCCGTCACCGGATTCGACAAGCGGGGTGGCTTCTTCGCCGGCTCGGTGCAGGGCCCGGAGGCAGTCATTGCCAGTCCGATGGAGAGCATCATCGGGCCGGTGCCGAAGGTCGTCTCACCGAACGGCTACTCCCTCGGCAGCGGTACCAGTTCGGCGGGCGCCATCATCTCCGGCGTGGTGGCGCTGATCCGCTCGAAGTACCCGAAGCTCGACGCCCCCAATGTCATCAGCCGCCTCATCGAGACGGCCCGCGACGCCGGGCCGGCCGGTCGGGACCCGCAGTTCGGCTTCGGCCGGGTCGATCCGGTCGCCGCGCTGACCCGCTCGGTGCCGGCGGTGACGGCGAACCCGCTGTTGAAGGGCGAGGCGGCCGGACCGACCCGTGCCGGCGGCGCGACCCGACCGGGTGATGACGACGGCCCGGCGGTCGAGTTCGGCGTCTCGAACAAGGCCGGCGCGATCGTCCAGGCAGGGCTCTGCCTGGGCGTGCCGATCATCGGGTTGATCGTGCTGTTCGTGGTGCTGCGACGCCGCAGGCGGCGCACACCGCCGGCGGCCGTCGGTCCGTACCCGGGCGCACCCGGCATGCCGCCACCCGGCTGGCCCGCCAACCAACCGCCACCGACGGGTTACGGTCCGCCGCAGCAGCCCGGCCCGGGGTACGGTCCGCCACCGGGCCAGCCCGGGTATCCGCCGCCCGGTCATCCGCCCGCGCCGACCGCGGGCCAGTCCGGCTGGCCGGGCTCGGGCCCGCCGTCACCGGGCCCGCATCAGCAGTAGTGAGCGCACACCACCAGTCAGGGTTTCGGGGAGGGGACCGATGACGGACGACAGGACCACCCAGCCGGAACGGTACGTGAACGACGACCTCTACATCCCGGTTCCGGTGGGCGGGATACCGACGTCGGGCCTCGCCGTGACCGGCCTGGAACTCGACAACGTCAACCATGCCGCCACGCCGGAGGGCCTGATCGCCGCGCCCGGTGAGGCCGGCGTCAAGACCGAGTGGGACGCGACCAGCCTGGACTCGGCCATCACCTGGCTGGAGACCCACGCCGCGTACCTGAACAAGCTCTCCTACGACATGGTCGACATCCAGGACTTGATGGGTGGTGCAGCCAGCGGCGTGGCGGGCGGGGCCGGTGGCCAGCCGAGCCCGCTCGGGGGGTTCGACTGGGCGGCCCGGCTGGCCGCCAAGCACCAGGGGCTCTACCAGGGCACCGAGTCCGGTGTCCGGAAGCTGTCGCAGAGCCTGTACGACGCGGCGGAGGCGCTGCGCCAGGTCAAGCAGAACTACGAGACGGCGGAGGAGCAGAACAGGATGTCCGCCGCCGAGATGCAGCGTGTCTTCGGCGACGTGGCCGGCAACGGCGACGGACGCTAGGACGGGGGAGGACGGCAGATGGGCCTGAGCTGGGAAGAGATGTGCCAGAAGGTCGTCATCGACGGCCGGCCGGGTGACGTGGAGAGCGCCGCCCTCGGTTGGGAGCAACTGCTCAAGAATCTCAACAACGTCAAGCAGAGCCTTGAGTCCAACATCAAGGATCTGGGCACGACCTGGAAGGGCCCGGCGTACGAGGCGTTCAAGGGCCACGTCGACCAGATCTCCAAGGACACCGGGCAGATCGTGGCGGACGCCGAGAAGGGGACCGGTATCGTCCAGTCGCTCAAGACCGCCGCCGACAAGCTCACCGCCGCCCAGCGGGACTTTCCGATCCCGGCGACCTGCGTCAACGACGTGCTGGAGGCACGCAACGCCAAGCTGACCCTCGGCGTCGGCTTCTTCGAGGCGAAGGTCTCGCCGGACTTCCTCGGCTGGTTCGACCCGGTGACGGCGATCGCCGACTGGATCAACGACCAGTCGGACGACGCGGCCCGGGTCTACGAGCAGGTGAGCGGCGACTACCAGTCCATTGCACCGGGCACGCCGGGGGAGGCGAAGCCCCTTACGACGGTCGATCCCAAGAACGAGATTCCCAATCTGGACAACGGTGGCGGCGGTGGCGGCGGTGGCGGCGGCGTGCCGAAGCTCGGCGGCGGTGGCGGCGGTGGCGGCCTGGGTGCCTCGCCCTCGATCGGCACCAGCGACCTGCCGGGCACCGGCAACCTGCCCAGCGGGTCCGGCACCCATCCCGACCTCTCCGGCGGGTACGACACCGGCACGGGCGACTACCCGGGCACCGGCGGCGTGCCGAGCGTCGGTGGCGTGGACGACGAGTTCAGCAGCGGCCTCGCGGGCGCGGGCGGTGGCGGTTCGCCCGGGCTGGGCTCCGGCCTCGGCTCCGGTGGCCTGGGCTCCTCGCCCGGGCTCGGCGGCGGTGGTGGCGGCCTGGGTAGCGCCGGGGGAGGCGTCGGCGCTCTCGCGGGTGGCGGCGCGCTCGGTCGGGCGGTCTCCCCGGGCATGGGCCCGATGATGGGTGGCGGCGCGGCGGGTGCCGGTCGCGGTGGCGGCCGGGGTGCCGGTGGTCGGCTCGGCGCGGGCGGCAAGCTGGCCGGTGGCATGGCACCCGGTATGGGTGGCGTCGCCGGTGGTGGTGGCGCTGGTGCCGGCCGGGGTGGCGCCGGTCGTGGCGCGACGGGTGCCGGGGGGCGTGGTGCGGGTGCGCGCGGCGCCGGTGGCCTGGCCGGCGCGGGTACCGGTGCCGGTTACGGCGAGGAGGACACCGCCCGCAATACCTGGCTGGAAGAGGACGAGGACGTGTGGGGCGCGGACGGCGGCGGCACCTCCGGCATCCTGCGCTGAGCGCTGCGGCACGGCGCTGGTGTGGTCGACCGCATCAGCGCCGTGACCGGGCTCAGCCGGCGACCGGCTCGTCCGTGCGGCGGCCGGCACGCCAGCCGCGTCGGCGGCCCCGCGCCACGATCGGCCGAGTGATCAGCAGCAGTACGGTGAGCAGGGTGCCGACCACGGCTGCCCAGATCGCCGCGGTGCGTTGCCAGCTCAGCGGATCGGCTGTGGAAGCGGGCGGGGCGAGCGCGCCGACCGGCGGGTTGGTGCGGGTGCCCAGCAGGCTCGACACCGCCCGGTACGGGTTGACCACCCCGTACCCGACCTCGGCGTTGCGGCCCTGCGGCGGGTTGTCCGCCGTACGCTCCAGCCGGTCGGCGACCTGGTCCGGGGTGAGGTCCGGGTAGGCGGCCCGGACGAGCGCCGCCGCCCCCGAGACGTACGCGGCGGCGAAGCTGGTGCCACCCGTCGGCTCGGCGCGGTAGCCGGCCCCACCGGGCGCGGGGCCGACGATGTTGAGGCCCGGCGCGGCGACGTCGACGTAGCTGCCACTGACCGAGGTGCCGACGTGCCCGCCCTGCTCGTCCACGCCGGCGACGGCGATGACGCCCGGGTAGGCGGCCGGGTACGCCGGCTTGTCCTCCTGTGTCTCCTGCCGGTTGCCGGCAGCGGCGACCAGGATCACCCGCTTGGCGAGGGCGCGTTCGACGGCCCGGGCCAGTTCGGGGCGGGGCAGGGTCACCAGGGACAGGTTGATCACGTCGGCGCCGTTGTCGACCGCCCAGTCGATGGCCGCGGCGATCTGCCCGGGCAGCGCCTCGTCGTTGGTGCCCTTGGCGTTGGGCAGCACCCGGATGGGCAGGATGCGGGCGGCCGGGGCGATACCGCTGAACGGCGCTCCGGTGCCGTCCTGGCCGGCGATGATGCCGGCGACCATCGTGCCGTGACCGGCCAGGTCGCACTGGCCTCGGTAGTCGGTCAGGTTGTTGAAGTCGCGCCCGGGCAGAACCTGGTTCTTCAGGGCGGGGTGGATTGCCGAGACCCCGGAGTCGATGACCGCCACCGTTACCCCGGCGCCTCGCGAGATCGGCCAGGCCGAGACCGGATCCAGCCGTTGCAGCGCCCACGGCATCTCCACGAGGCCGTCCTCACCGGGCGGGCCGCAGACGGGTGCCGCCGCTGCCGCCGGCACGCATGGGGCCACCACCAGGGTGATCCCGAGCAGGGTCGCGACGGTTCCAGTGAGGACAGCGCGGACGGTACGGCGGGGTGGTTCGGTCGCGCTCGGCGGCAGGCATTCGCGCACCCGCAGAGATTACCGCTGCGCCGCGTCGCGCAGCGGCCCGGCGACACCGGCCGACACCGCGGCGCACGACGGTCGTCAGGGAGTGTCGTCGCCGGGGGTGGGGGTGAACAGCGCGAGGAGGTCACCGACCTGCACCTCGGCCTCGGCGGGGTGCCGGAACCGGCCGGCGGGGTTGAGGGTGTACTCGTTGCGACGCCCGACCCGGGTGCGGTGCAGGTAACCCTCGGCCTCCAGGTCGGCGACGATGGCCTGGGCGGCCCGTTCGGTGACGCCCACCTCCGCCGCCACGTCACGGAGCCGGGCGGTGGGGTCGCGGGCGATGGCGAGCAGCACATGGCCGTGGTTGGTGAGGAATGTCCAGTTCCGGCCGCCTCCGGCCGTCGTGCTCGCCATCGTGGGGGGCCGCCTTTCCGGGTCAACGTATGAAATCTAAATCACGCATATCTTGACGCATCTTGCCGTGCGTGTGACCGTTGAGCGCGAGCCAGCGCCCGCCGCAGGCCCGGTTGAAAAGACCGTTGAGCAGGTCAAACGCGTGGAGACGAGGTGCGGGGATGAGCCGTTCCGGTACGCCCGGCGGGCAGCCGGGCACGCAGCGGACCGTCGAGCAGGCACCGGTCGCGACCGAGCCGGCCCGAGCGTACGCCGAGCTGGTCTCCGGCAACCGTCGCTTCGTCGCCGGCGAGCCGCGCCACCCCAACCAGGATGCCGGGCACCGGGCCGCCGTGGCGGACGGGCAGCACCCCTTCGCGGTGATCGTGGGCTGCTCCGACTCGCGGCTCGCCGCCGAGATCATCTTCGACCGAGGGCTGGGTGACCTCTTCGTCGTCCGGACCGCCGGGCACACCACCGGCCCCGAGGTGCTGGGCAGCGTCGAGTACGCGGTGTCCGTCCTCGGTGCCCCGCTGGTGGTGGTGCTCGGCCACGACTCCTGCGGCGCCGTGCAGGCGGCCCGCGAATCGGCGGCCACCGGCATCGCGCCCCCGGGACATCTCCCAGCGGTGGTCGACGCGGTGCTGCCCAGCCTGCGACGCGCCACGGCCGAGGGCGTGCACGACATCGACGGCATCGTCGACATCCACATCGCGCAGACCGTCGAGACGCTGCTCGGGCAGTCGCCCGTGCTCGCCGACGAGGTGGCGCGGGGGCGGTGCGCGGTGGTGGGGGTGTCGTACCGGCTCGCCGCCGGGGTGGTGCGTCCGGTGGCTGCCGTGCCGGCTGCGGCGGTGGCCGGCGCAAGCACGCCAGTCGCGCCCGCCGCCTGACACGCGACGAGGGCCGTCCCGCTCGACGCGGGACGGCCCTCGAACTGCTGGACGTCGGATCAGAGCAGCGACATGTGTACGTGGTCGGTGTGGTTCGACGGCCCGCTGTACGACTTCCAGCCGGTCGCCGGGAACCAGATCTGCCGGTTCCAGATCACGTAGTAGATGCCGAGCCGGTCGGCGTTGCGGATGAGGAACGCGGCCACGTTGTTGCCGTACATCCGGGTGTCGTCGTTGTGCCACGGGCTGAAGCCGCTCTTCTGCAACGACCAGTCACAGGCGCGACCCTTCGGGTGCTCGTACGGTCCACCGTTGCGGTGGCAGCCGACGAACCGGTTGAACCCGGCCCGCTTGACCTCCTTGTACGCGTGCAGCGTGCGCGGCGTGACGCAGCCGGAGGTGGTCGGGTCCTTCTCGCTGCACGACTGGGGCTTCCAGTCGCCGTCGGCGGTGCGACCCGGGCCGATCCGGGCGACCGGGGAGGTGGCGTCCACCAGGCCGCCGGTGAAGCCCTTTCCGCCGACCAGCGCGAGCGCCTTGTCCGCGTCGCGCTTGTCCTTCGCCATCAGCGCGGTCTGCTTCTGCTGCTCGCGTACCTCCGCGTCGAGCAACAGCTTGGCCTGCTCGGCGCGGGACTTCACCGCGTTGACCTCGGCGAGCTTCTTCTCGTTGACCATGTTCATCTCGTCGAGCGCGGCGGCCCGCTGGACGAACGAGTCCGGGGCGTCGGCCTCCAGCAGCATCGCGATCGCGCCGACCCGCCCGGTCCGGTACGACTGGGCGGCGATCTGCGCGACCTGCGGGGCCAGCGCGGCCAGGTCGGCGTTCGCCCGGTCGACCTCGGCGGCCAGTTCGAGCTGCCGCTTCTTGGACTTGTCCAGTTTGGACTTGGCCGCCACGTAGTCCCGGTTGGTCTTCTCGATGACGTCGGTGAGCAGCTTGGGCTCGTCGCCGTCCTCCTCGTGCCCGGACGGTGTGGGGGTCGTCGGGGCGGCGTGGGCCGGGAGGGGCCCGGCGAGCACGGTCAGCGCAGCGAACACGGCCACCACGGGCGTCAACCAGCGGCGTAGGGGTGCCGTCACAATCTTCCCTTCCGTCGACCGCCGACCGGGTTAGCTGACGGGTTCGGGGCGGAAGTGGCCCCTACCGCTGTCGCGGATTCACCCCAGGTACCTGGGTCCCCGGCTCGCCGGTTGGCGATTGGGCGGTGGCACCGCAGGCGCCGCTGCGCGCCTTCGTCGGTGACCGGCAGCGAGGTTACCCGAGAGTCCACCGCCTGAGCTACGTCCTGATGCCGACTAAAAGCGTCATTTCGCCATGGCGTTGAGTGACCAGTGACGCGGTTCTCAGGGCGGGCGCCCGATCCGGTCACGCTGAGGAGTGTCACCATGCCGTATCCGTGCTCCTGTTCGGCTCTGGCCACCCGATGGTGGCGGTGGATGGGGGTGTGTTCCGCTGTGGATCGGGCCGGTCGGCCCGATCCGACGGCGGGGAACTGAGAGCGGCGAGCGCCTCCGCGCGGTCCGCGCGGGGGCGCGGTGGCGGGGCGTCCGTCGTGGCCGTCGACCCGGCCGCGGTCACCACCGCGGCCAGCCCGGTGGTGAGGGGTACGGCGGCGATCAGGCCGAGCGTGGCGACCGCGCTGCGGACGATCTCCTGTGCGAGGAATTCGCTGGTCAGGATCTGCCCGATGGGGCGCGAGTCGGCGGTGAGCAGAAGCAGCAGCGGCAGTGACGCGCCCGCGTACGCCAGAACGATGGTGTTGACCGTGGAGGCGATGTGGGCCCGGCCGACGCGGGTGGCAGCCCGGTAGAGCTGTCGTCGACTCAGCCCGGGGTTGGCGTTCGCCAGCTCGGTGACGGTGGCGGCCTGGGTGACGGTCACGTCGTCCAGTACCCCGAGTGAGCCGATGATGATCCCGGCGAGCAGCAGGCCGCGCAGGTCCACGTCCGCCTGGAACATCGAGAGCGTGGTGGCGTCCTCGCTGCCGAAGCCGGTGAGGTGGGTGGCGGCCGTGGCGATGGTCGCGAGGACACCGGTGAGCACCAGGCTGCCCAGGGTGCCGAGGACCGCGACTGAGGTCTGCGCGGTTACTCCGTGTGTCAGGTAGAGCACCACGAACATGATCAGGGCCGCGCCGACCACTGCCACCAGCAGCGGTGACCGGCCCGCGCCGATGGCCGGCAACACGAAGGTGAGCAGGATGGCGAAGCTGGCGGCCAGGCCGGCGAGCGCGGCCAGACCCCGCCACCGGCCGAACGCGACGATGGCGGCGGCGAAGACCACCACGAGCCACACCAGCGGCGTCCCGCGTTGGTGCTCGGCGATGTTCCAGGTGCTGATGGTGGGATCGGTCGGATCGGTCAGCTCGACCAGGACGACGTCGTCGCCCACGTCGACCCGAGGCGCTCCGGGGCCGGCGGGGACGGGCGTGCTCACCTGCCGGTCGGCGCGCGGCCCGTCTTCGAGGAGTACGTCCACCGTGCCGCACGGCCCGCTGCTCGGCGTGCCCTCCGGGTTCGTCGAGGGCGGGCACGGTTCGGTCACCACCCGGGTCACCGTGCCGTGGTGGCGTGGCAGGTTCGCGCCACCGCCGTTCTCCGGTGCGCCGTCCCGTGGCCACAGCACCACGGCGGCGACGACGGTGGCCACGAAGAGCGGCACCACCGTCGCGACGAGGATCCGTCGTACCCGGGGCGGGGCGGGACGAGCGGAATGGCTGTGGTCCGAACCCAATGCGAGACTCCCAACGATCCGGTGCGGGGTACGTGCCGGCGGCCTGTGCGGTTCAGTTCCGCCGGACGAACGCGGGCACGAGCGCGTCGGTTCGCCACCCGACGACCCGGCGGGCACGGAGAGTGATGAAGCGGCCCGGTCGGCGCCGTACGGGGCCGCGCCGTGGCGGCGCCGTCGCCCGTCTCGGCGGCGGGATCCGGTGGGTCATCGCCGAACGATGCTAACCAGCGCGCCGGGAGGTCGCAGTTCGGGTGGACGTGTCGGGGGAGTCGAACCGGTGACAACGCCCCGGGCGCAGCGGGATGGTGGAGTCATGCCTGAGCCACCCACCGAGCACCGACAGCACGACGGGCACGACAAGCACGCGGGGCACGACAAGCACGCGGGGCACGACCCGGCCATGTTCCGCCGGCGGTTCTGGGTCTGTCTGGTCCTCACCGTTCCGGTGGTCCTGACCAGTGACCTGGTGGTGGACCGGCTCGGGCTCCGGGACGTGCCGGGTCGCTCCTGGGTGGGGCCGGTGCTCGGTTCGGTGGTGTTCCTCTGGGGTGGCTGGCCGTTCCTGGTCGGCGCGGTACGGGAGATCCGGGACCGCGCGCCGGGGATGATGCTGCTGGTCGCGATGGCGATCACCGTGGCGTACACCGCGTCGTTGGCGACCAGCCTGGGCGCCTTCGACCTGGACTTCTGGTGGGAGCTGGCCGCGCTGGTCACCATCATGCTGCTCGGGCACTGGCAGGAGATGAAGGCCATCGGGCAGGCCCGTGGGGCGCTCGCGGCACTGGCGGCGCTGCTGCCCGACGAGGCCGAGCGGGTGGCGGCGGACGGGCGGGTCGAGCGCGTACCGGTCGACGGGCTGCGGGTCGACGACGTGGTGCTGGTCCGACCCGGGGGTCGGGTGCCGGCCGACGGCCGGGTCGTCGACGGCGACGCGGAGTTGGACGAATCGATGATCACGGGGGAGTCGCGCCCGGTCGCCCGGTCGGCGGGCGATCGCGTGGTGGCCGGCACGGTCGCCACCGATTCGGCGATCCGGGTCCGTGTCGAGGCGCTGGGCGACGAGACCGCGCTCGCGGGCATCCAGCGCATGGTCGCGCAGGCGCAGCGCTCGGGCGGGCGGGCTCAACTGCTCGCCGACCGGTTCGCCGCCGCGCTGTTCTACGTGGCCGCCGGTACCGCCGTGCTCACCCTGGTGGTCTGGACCGCGCTCGGCGAGCCCGACGAGGCGGTGGTGCGTACCGTCACCGTGCTGGTGATCGCCTGCCCGCACGCGCTCGGCCTGGCCATCCCTCTCGTCGTGGCGCTCTCCACGGCGCTGGCGGCACGAAGCGGGATCCTGGTGAAGGACCGGCTCGCGTTGGAGCGGATGCGGTCCGTCGACGCGGTGCTGTTCGACAAGACCGGCACGCTGACCCGGGGCGAGCACGAGGTCACCGACCTGGTGACGGCCCCCGGGGTGGGCCGCGACGAGGCGTTGCGGATCGCCGCCGGCGTCGAGTCCGACAGCGAACATCCGCTGGCCCGCGCGATCGTGGCGGCGGCCGGGCCGGGTGGGCCGGCCCGTGCCGTCGGCTTCCGCTCGCTTCCGGGCCGCGGGGTGCGGGCCACCGTCGACGGTACGGAGTACGCGGTGGGCGGCCCGGCCCTGCTACGCGAACGGGGTGGACCGCTGCCGGACGAGCTGCGGGAGGCGACCGGGCGCTGGTCGTCACGCGGAGCCGTGGTGCTGTATCTCCTGCGGTTGCCGGACACGGTGCTCGGGGCGTTCGCGCTCACCGACGCGGTACGCCCGGAGGCCCGCAAGGCCATCGCCGAGCTGCGGGCGGACGGCGTCCGCACCATCGCCATGATCACCGGGGACGCGCGGTCGGTGGCCGAGTCGGTCGCCGCCGAGCTCGGCTTCCGGGCCGGGGTGGACGAGGTCTTCGCCGAGGTGCTGCCGGCCGACAAGGACAGCCGGGTGGCGGAGCTCCAGCGGCGCGGGCTGACCGTGGCGATGGTCGGTGACGGGGTGAACGACGCGCCGGCGCTGGCCCGCGCCGACGTGGGCATCGCGATCGGGGCGGGCACCGACGTCGCGATCGAGTCCGCCGGGGTCGTGCTGGCGTCGTCCGACCCGCGCGGCGTCGGGGCCGTGGTCCGGCTCTCCCGGGCGTCGTACCGCAAGATGCGGCAGAACCTGGCCTGGGCCGCGAGCTACAACGTGGTGGCGTTGCCGCTGGCGGCGGGGGTGCTCGCCGGGGCCGGGGTGGCGTTGAGCCCGGCGGTGGCGGCCGTGCTGATGTCCGCGTCCACCATCGTGGTGGCGCTCAACGCGCAGTTGCTGCGCCGGGTACGTCTGGGGTCTGTTCCGGAAGAATGACCGGGAGCGGGAGTGCGGCGCTCAGCCGCGCTTCATGAGCCGGCCGACGGCCGCCATCATCTCGGTGGCCATCTCGTCGGCCCGGCCCTCGGCCGCCCCCTCGTGCATGCAGTGCCGGGCGTGCCCGTCGAGCAGGCCGAGGGCCACCTTGTCGAGCGCGGCCTGGATCGCGGAGATCTGGGTGAGCACGTCGATGCAGTAGCGGTCCTCGTCGACCATCTTCTCGATGCCCCGGACCTGTCCCTCCACCCGGCGCAGGCGCGCGAGCAGTTGGTCCTTGCTGGCGGTGTACCCGCGGATCGGTGTGGGTGCGGTCATGGCGACGAGAATAGCGTACCCCTGGGGGGTATAGTAATGTCCGATCCTGCCGGCATACCCCCACCGGGTACCGGTACTACGAGAGGAGACGTCCGATGGTCGACACGACGTACCAGGTTCAGGGCATGACCTGCGGGCACTGCGTCAGCGCGGTCAGCGCCGAGGTGGGCGCGATCGAGGGCGTCCGCGACGTGCGGGTCGACCTCGCCACCGGCCAGGTCACCGTCAGCAGCGAGCAGCCGGTGGACACCGAGGCCGTCCGGGCTGCTGTCGACGAGGCCGGCTACGACCTCGTCGAGGCGTGAGCGGAGGTCCGCGATGACCACGGTGACCAGGCTGGGCGCGTTCGCCCTCGGTCTCGCGGCGGTCTTCGGCGCGGCGTACGGGGTCGGTCGGGTGGTCGACCCGGCCGACCCGGTCGCGCAGAGCCGGCCCGACGTCGCCCACACCTCGGGCCCCATCACGAGCGGCGAGGGGGCCGACCTCGTTCCCGGCGGGTTGCTCGTCTCCGACCGGGGCTACACGCTCCAACACCTCACCGCGCCCGCCGGCCAGTTCGCCTTCCGGATCGACGGCCCGGACGGTCGGCCGGTCACCAGGTACGACGTCGCGCACGACAAGCGGATGCACCTGATCGTCGCCCGACGGGACCTGTCCGGCTTCCGGCACGTCCACCCCGACCTCGCCTCGGACGGCACCTGGCGGGTCGCCACCCCGCTGGCCGGCGCCGGGCAGTGGCGGGCGTTCGCCGACTTCACCCCGACCGGGGGCGAACCGTTGACCCTCGGCGTGGACGTGACCGTCCCCGGCGAGCTGACCGAGCGCATGCTGCCCGCCCCGGCGGCCAGCACCACGGTCGACGGTTACACGGTCACCCTGGCCGGTACGCCGGAGCCGGGCCGGACCTCGGCGCTCACCCTGACGGTGAGCCGTGCCGGGCAGCCGGTCACCGACCTGGAGCCCTACCTGGGTGCGTACGGGCACCTGGTGGCGCTGCGTCGGGGCGATCTGGCGTACCTGCACGTGCACCCGGACGGGACGCCCGGCGACGGACGCACGCCGCCCGGCCCCGCCGTCACCTTCCACGCCGAGGTGCCCTCGGCCGGCGCCTACCGCCTCTACCTCGACTTCCAGCACGGTGGGCGGGTGCACACCGCCGAATTCACCATCGTGGCGGGCGTTGCCCCGGCCGCGACGGGCGAGCCGACACCGACCGGCGGGGCCGACCACGGCACCCCCGGGCACGGGCACGACTGACGGGAACGGACGATGACCACCACCAGCAGCAGACCGTTGCCCGAGGCGCCGAACCGGATCGAATTGGCGATCGGGGGGATGACCTGCGCCGCGTGCGCCGCGCGGGTCGAGAAGAAGCTCAACCGCATGGACGGGGTGAGCGCCACCGTCAACTACGCCACCGAGAAGGCGACCGTCCGGTACGCCGACGACGTCACCCCGGGCGACCTGATCGAGACCGTCCAGAAGACCGGTTACACGGCGGCCCTGCCGACGCCGCCGACCGCCGAGCCGCCGGCGCAGGATCCGCTGCGCGGTCCGCGTACCCGGCTGTGGGTCTCGGCGGTCCTGAGCGTGCCGGTGGTCCTGCTGGCCATGGTGCCGCCCTGGCAGTTCGACTACTGGCAGTGGCTCTCGCTGACGCTGGCCGCCCCGGTGGTGGTCTGGGGTGGGCTGCCGTTCCACCGCGCGGCCTGGACCAACCTGCGGCACGGCGCGGCCACCATGGACACGCTGGTCTCGCTCGGCACGCTCGCCGCGTTCGGGTGGTCGCTGTGGGCGCTCTTCCTCGGTGACGCCGGCATGCCCGGGATGACGCACCCGTTCCGCTTCGCCATCACCCGCGGCGACGGCGCCGGCAACATCTACCTGGAGGCCGCTGCCGGGGTCACGGTGTTCATCCTGGCCGGTCGCTACTTCGAGGCCCGGTCCAAGCGGACCGCCGGCGCGGCCCTGCGCGCCCTTCTCGACCTGGGCGCGAAGGAGGTGGCGGTGCTGCGGGACGGGGTCGAGACTCTGATCCCGGTGGACCGGCTTGCCGTCGGTGACCGGTTCGTGGTCCGCCCCGGCGAGAAGATCGCCACCGACGGTGTCGTCGACGAGGGCACGTCCGCCGTGGACGCGAGCATGCTGACCGGTGAGTCGGTGCCGGTCGAGGTCGGTCCGGGCGACGCCGTGGTCGGCGCGACGATCAACGCGGGCGGTCGGCTGATCGTCACCGCCACCCGGGTCGGCACGGACACGCAGCTCGCCCGGATGGCCGACCTGGTCGAGCAGGCGCAGAGCGGCAAGGCAGCGGTGCAGCGGCTGGCCGACCGGATCTCCGGGGTGTTCGTGCCGATCGTCATCGCCCTGGCCGTGGGCACTCTCGGTTGGTGGCTCGGCACCGGGGCCGGTCCGACCGCCGCGTTCACCGCCGCCGTGGCCGTGCTGATCATCGCCTGCCCGTGCGCCCTGGGTCTGGCCACGCCGACCGCGCTGCTGGTCGGCACCGGTCGCGGGGCCCAGCTCGGTGTGTTGATCAAGGGACCCGAGGTGCTGGAGTCGACCCGCCGGGTCGACACCGTCGTGCTGGACAAGACGGGCACCGTGACGACCGGTCGGATGACCCTGGTGGGCGTGGTGCCGGTCAGTGGCGAGGACCGCGCGGAGCTGCTCCGCCTCGCCGGTGCGGTGGAGGCCGCCTCCGAGCATCCGATCGCCCGGGCCGTCGCGGTGGCCGCCGCCGAAGCGGGCGAACTGCCCCCGGTGACCGGCTTCGCCAACCTCGAAGGGCTGGGCGTGACCGGCACGGTCGACGAGCGGGTCGTGTTTCTCGGCCGGGTCCGGCTGCTGCGCGAACGCGGTGTCGACGTACCGCCGGAGGTCGAGTGGGCCGTGCGGGACGCCGAGGCCGCCGGGCGTACGGCGATCGTCGCGGGCTGGGACGGGCGGGCCCGGGGCGTACTCGCGGTCGCCGACGTGGTCCGGCCGACGAGCCGGGCGGCCGTGGCGCGGCTGCGCGCCCTGGGGCTCACACCGGTCCTGTTGACCGGCGACAACACCACCGTGGCCCGGGCGGTCGCCGCCGAGGTGGGCGTGGACGAGGTGATCGCCGAGGTGCTGCCGGCCGGCAAGGTCGACGTGGTCAAGCGGCTCCAGGCGCAGGGCCGCTCGGTGGCGATGGTCGGTGACGGCGTCAACGACGCGCCGGCGCTCGCCCAGGCCGACCTGGGGCTCGCCATGGGCACCGGCACCGACGTGGCGATCGAGGCGTCCGACCTGACCCTCGTCCGGGGCGACCTGGACGCCGCGGTGGACGCCATCCGGCTGTCCCGGCGCACGCTCGGCATCATCCGGGGCAACCTGTTCTGGGCGTTCGGCTACAACGTGGCGGCCCTGCCGCTGGCGGCCGCCGGGCTGCTCAACCCGATGATCGCGGGCGCCACCATGGCGTTCTCGTCGGTCTTCGTGGTGGCCAACAGCCTGCGGCTGCGCCGCTTCCGTTCGGCCGCCGTGAACCTGTGACGGACGCGATGGTTGGACCGGCGATGACGGGGGTACCTCTGAGTTCGTAGCGACGCTTGCGATGGAGGTTGGCAATGGGATTCGACGACAAGGTCAATAACGCCACCGAGGACGCGGCCGGCAAGCTGAAGGAAGGCGCCGGTCGGGCCACCGACAACGAGCAGCTCGAGGCCGAGGGTCGTGCCGACCAGTCGACGGCCAAGCTCAAGCAGGCCGGCGAGAAGATCAAGGACGCCTTCAAGAGCTGACGTACGACGTAACCCGCACGCCGGGCCGGTGATCATCACCGGCCCGGCGTGCTGTCGTGTCCGGGGCACCGAACCCTGAGATCCCCCTGATTCCGTCTTCGTGCCGCGCCGCGGTGTCGCCGTACCTGCTAACTTCTGTTGGCATGTGCAAGGGCTGGTTATGAGCGCGGCTTCGCCGCCGACCGGCGACGACCTGGTCCGGGTGCTGGCCACGCTGGCCAACCCGCACCGGCTGCGGGTCGTCGCCGCGTTGGCCCGCGAGCGCGCGTACGTCAGTGGGCTGGCCCGGCAACTGGGCATCAGCCGCGCGCTGTTGCAGGTCCACCTACGGAAGCTGGCGGCGGCCGGACTGGTCACCGCCCGCATGGAGTTGTCGGAGGACGGGAAGGCCATGAACTACTACGAGGTGGAGCCGTTCGTGCTCACACTCACCCCCCAGGTAATCGCGGCGGCGATCGAGACGCTCACCGTGCCCGACTCGGGCGAGCAGCCGGAGGCGCGGTCATGAGCGAGCACGACTGGACCGAGGTGGTCGGCGCGTTCGGCGTGTTCGCGCTGCTGATCAGCGTGTTCAGCGTGACCGTCGTGCAGCTCGCCAAGACCCGGCGGGCCCGGTACGAGGCGAACCGCGCGGACGACTACCGCAAACTCGCCGAGACCGCCGCACAGGCGCAGGCGGAGAACGCCCGACTGCTCGCCGCGATGGACGGCCGGCTGGGCGGGATGGAGACCCGGATGACCACGCTCGAACGCGTCCTGCGCGAGGTCGACTGACCCGCGTGTCGAGGTCCCGGGCCGTCGAGCGGCCACTCGACGGCCCGGGTGCAAGCAGCGTCACCTCGCCCGCTGGGCGAGTTTCACCAGCAACGCTCCTTCGAGGAGAGGACAGCACTGCATGCTGCGCGTACGCAAATCCGGAGTCGGCTGGGCGGTGGCCCTGGCCCTCACGGCCGCCGGCCTGACCCCGGCGAGCCCGGCCGTCGCCCGACCCGCCATCGACTGGCACCCCTGCGCCGAGGACGCCCCGGTCCCGCCCGTCGGGGAGGCCCCGCCGGAGTGCGGCACCCTGACGTTGCCGGTCGACTGGAACCGGCCACGGGGGGAGCACTTCGAGCTGGCGTTGGCCCGCCGGGTCGCCACCGATCCGACCGCCCGACAGGGCACACTGGTGTTCGGTCCGGGCGGGCCCGGCGACAGCGGCGTCGACCGGGTGGTGAACGGTATGTCCCGGTTCAGCGCCGACCTGCGCCGCCGGTTCGACATCGTCAGCTTCGACCCGCGCGGCACCGGCGGCAGTCACCCGGTGCGCTGCTCCCGCGACCTGCTCGCCCGGCAGCCCCAGGTGATCGCCGACCAGGCACAGTTCGAGGCCACCCTGACCAACAACGCGTTGCTGCGCGCCGACTGCCGGGCCCGTACGGGCGCGCTCTACGACCACGTGGACACCACAAGCGCCGCCCGTGACCTGGACGCGATCCGTGCCGCGCTCGGCGAACGGCAGCTCACCTTCCACGGCAGCTCGTACGGCACCCTGCTGGGCGAGCGGTACGCCGAGTTGTTCCCCGATCGGGTGCGGGCCATGGTGCTGGAGGCCGCGATGGACCACAGCCTCGACACCCGCGCCTTCCTCGACACCCAGGCCGTCGCCGCCGAGGACGCGTTCGACCAGTTCCTCGACTGGTGTGCCCGGTCCGCCGACTGCGTGCTGCGTGGTCGGGACGTACGGGCGATCTGGGCCGGGCTGCACGCCCGGGCCGAGCGCGGCACGTTGACCGACCCGGACCGGTCGGGCGCCCCGCTCGCCCCCTTCGAGTTGAGCCGCCTCGCCCACAAGCGGCTCTACGAGACCGACCGTTGGCCAGGGCTCGCGCAGTGGATCGACAAGCTGGCGGGTGCCCCGACGCCGGGCGTCACCACGCTGGCGGACGACGCCGTGGTCCCGTACCCCTTCGCGGTCTTCTGCCAGGACTGGAGCCTGCCGGTCCGCGACTACCGGGAGTACGACGCGCATCTGCGCCGCAGCCAACGGCTCGCGCCCGACCTGCGCTACCCGCCGGCGCTGTTCGCCCTGGTCACCTGCCTGGGCACCCCGACGCCGGTCGCCAACCCGCAGCACCGGCTGCGGGTACGCACCGACGTGCCGGTGCTGATCGCCGCCACCGTGCACGACCCAGCGAGCGGCTACGCCTGGGCGCGCGCGGTGGCCCGGCAGTTGGGTCGGCACGGGGTGCTGCTCACCTACCAGGGTTGGGGCCACGGCAGCTACAGCACGAGCCCGTGCGTGGGGCGAGCCGTCGACTCGTACCTGATCGATCAGGTCGTACCCGCCCGGGGCGCGAGCTGCCCAGCGGTCGACCTGTGACGGGCGGGCGGCGCGGCGGTCACCGCCGCGTCGCCACCCGGGCGGCGCGCAGCTCCAGGTACCGCTGCTCGGGCAGGCTCGTGGTGCCGCGAGCCGCCGCCAGGTACGCCTCCCGCGCCGCCGCCGGCTCGCCGGCCAGCTCCAGCAGGTGCGCCCGGACGGCCGCGAGCCGATGGTGTCCGGCCGTACGCTCGTCGGCGTCCAACGGGCCGAGCAGAGCGAGCCCGGCCCGGGGCCCGTCCACCATGGCCACCGCGACCGCCTGGTTGAGCGTGACCAGCGGGTTCGGGGCGATCCGGCCCAGCAGCCGGTAGAGCGCGACGATCTGCCGCCAGTCCGTCTCCGCCGCCGTCGCCGCCTCGGCGTGCACGGCGGCGATGGCGGCCTGGAGCTGGTACGGGCCGGGCGGCGACCAGGTCAACGCCTCGGTGATCAGTGCGACGCCCTCCGCGATGGCGGCGGCGTCCCAGCGGGAACGGTCCTGTTCCGTCAGCGGGACCAGCTCCCCGTCCGCGCCCACCCGGGCCGCCCGGTGCGCGTCGGTGAGCAGCATGAGCGCCAGCAGCCCGGTGACCTCGCCGTCGTCGGGCAGCAGCCTGTGCAGGACGCGGCCCAACCGGATCGCCTCGGCCGTCAGCTCGGCCCGGTGCAGGTCCGGCCCGCTCGACGCCGTGTACCCCTCGTTGAAGATCAGGTAGAGCACTCGCAGCACCGTCCGCAGCCGCTCCTCCCGCTCGGCCGGCCCGGGCATGGCGAACCGCGCGCCGGCCGCCTCGATCCGCTGCTTGGCCCGCCGGATGCGCTGGCTCATGGTCGCCTCCGGCACCAGATGTGCCCGGGCGATCTGGGCCGTGCTGAGGCCGCCCACCGCGCGCAGCGTGAGCGCCACCTGCGCCGACCCGGCCAGCGCCGGATGACAGCAGAGGAACAGCAGGGTCAGCGTGTCGTCCGCGTCCGGCACCGCCGGCTGGGCGTCCGCCGGGGGCGCCACCTGGGCGTACGCCGGCTCGCGCAGCGCCACCGCGACCTCGCGCTGCCGGCGGGCGCTCTCGCTGCGCCACTCGTCGGTGAGCCGGCGGGTCGCCACGGTGAGCAGCCAGGCGCGCGGGTTGTCCGGTACGCCCTGCCCGGGCCACTGCGTCGCGGCGGCCAACAGCGCCTCCTGGACCGCGTCCTCGCATTTGTCGAACTGGCCGTGCCGCCGGACCAGCAGGCCGAGGACCTGCGGCGCGAGTGTGCGCAGCAGGTCCTCGACCGTCCGGTCGTCGGTCACATCTCCGTCCCGGCCTCGTCCATGATCGGGCGGACCTCCATCGCGCCGCCGAAACGCACGTCCGGCCAACGGGCGGCGATCTCGGCGGCCCGCTGCGGGCTGTCGCAGTCCACGGCCAGGTAGCCGGCGAACTGCTCCTTGCTCTCCATGAACGGCCCGTCGACGACCTCGGGGTGACCGCCGGCCAGCCGGACCGTCTGCGTCTGCGACGGGTCGGCCAGCGCCTGGCCGCCGATCAGCTCACCGGTCTCGGTCAGCTCCTTCATGATCTCGTCGACCTCGCCGAACAGGGCGGTGCGGTCCTCCTCGGTCAGGCTTTCGGTGAAGCCGGGCCGGTTCCAGATCAGCAACATGTACTTCACGGGGATGCTCCTCGGTTCCTGGTCGCGCCCCGGCCGGGGTGCGGCTCACCGGAGGGTCGGAGCCGTCACCCCGTTCCCTACCGCATACCGAAGAAGATCCCAGAAACGTCCGGCCGTGGCGTTCCCACGCCGGGCGGATCAGGGTCGGCCCGGCACCTGCCGAGGCGTGGAGCCGCCGCCGACGTCCAGGGACGCCCGGTCGGCGGCCGACGTGCCGGACGACCAGCCCTCGGCGTCACGCACGCTGAGCCGGTGCCGGGTCACGCCGGGGAACAGCGTCTCCAGCCGCTCCCGCACCGCCTCGCCCCGCGCGGCGAGCACCGGCAACAGCCGATCCGCCCCGGCCTCGGTCTGCCCCGCCGCCTCGGTCGCCGCGTCCGTGGCCGTGCGCAGCCGCTCACCGATCCGCAGCGCGAAGGCGTTGAGGAAGGACTCGTCCCACACCTTCGTCCGGCGGCCCGACCCCGGTCGACGCTCGGCCCGCCCGCGCAGCATCGCGGCCGTCGCCTGCACCAGCAGCGACGTGTAGAGCAGCTCCACCGCCACGAGGTCCGCCGGCCACCCCAGCACGGTGGTGAAGCCGAGGTCGTCGGACCAGATCGCCTCGCACCGGTTCGCCGCCGCCACCTCCTGCACGAGCAGCGCCTTCGCCCCGGCGTACGGGGTCTCTACGCCCAGACGCACCCCGCTCGGCACGTCGCCCCGCTCGGTGCCGGCGGCCAGCAGCGCCTCGTCGATGCTGTGCCGGGCGATCAGCTCCTGCGCCTTGCCGGTCAACGCCTCCGCCTCGGCCGGGAAGGTGGTCGACTCCGCCTTCGCCAGCAGCGCGCGTACCCGGTCCAGCATCGGCGACCCGCTGCGGGTCGTACCGGCGGCGCGGGGGAGCGCCGCTCCGGTCGAGCCCGGCGGCGGGCGCAGCACCGCGATCGGCGGCAGGCTCTCCACCAGCGCGAGTACGTCGACCGCCGCGCGCAGCGCGTCGACCCGGTCCAGCCCCTCCGCGGCCGTCCAGGCCGCCAACACCTCCGCGTCGAGGTCCCGGCCCCGGGCGGGCTTCGAGCCCTGGCTGGCGCTTGAGCCCTGGCCTGCGGCGTCCCGGCCCTCGGCGGCGAGCACGCGGAGCTGGTCGTCCCACCAGGCGGGGACCGGCTCGGCCTGCTCGCGTCGCTGCGCGGCCAGCGCGTCGCGGACCAGCCGGGCCGCGCCGGCGTCGAGCCGACGCCGGACGATCCGGTGTACGTCGACCGGCTGCCAGCCGCGCGGCCAGAGCCGTCCGAGGCCGCGAACCAGCCGTCGCGCCAGGGCGGCGTCCACCGCCGTCGCGCCGTCCGCCGCCCCGGTGCCGACCATCAGCCGGTCGAGCTGCCGTTCGGTCTGTCGTACGTCGGTGCCACGCACCGCCGCCAGCGCGTCGGCGACGAGTTCCTCCGCGTCCGGCACCGGCACCTCCTCGGCTCGGGCGGCCCACAGCGGCCCGCCCCCACCATGATCATGCCGTCCCCCACCCGAGACACCCCGAACGGGGATGTCCGGCCCCCGTCCGTGTGCGGTGATCAAGAGGTTGGCGTCACGGCGCGGCCGTTTACTGACGCCAACCTCTTGATCAACGTTGTGGCGGGGTGGCGGCCAGCGCGGCGGACAGTCGGCGGAGGAACGCGCGGATGTCGTCCTCGCTGTGGTGCGTCTCGGCCTGGTCGTTGAGCGGGCCCGACCAGCGCAGCGCCTGATCGATCGCTTCCCGCGTCTCGGCCCGGTCGCCCGGGTAGAGCCCGGCGTCCACCCCGTCGGCGACCCGGGTCACCACCGCGTCATCGAGCGCGCTGTCGAACTGGACCCCGTACAGGATCCCGTTGACGTGGCCCTTCCAACTGTCCGTACCCACGCGCGCTGACTTTACTGCCAGGCGGTCAGGATCTCCTCGACCGGCGACACGTCCCGCTCCGGATCGGGCGCCGGGATCGGCGGGTCCGTCGGCGTACGGTCGAAGCGCGGCGCCGGTGCCGGTTGCACCTCGCCGTCCACCTCGACGAACGTCCCCCGGGCCGCGTTGTGCGGGTGCCGGTGCGCGTCGCCGGGGGCGAGCACCGGGGCGACGCAGGCATCCCGCTCGGCGAAGATCGCCGTCCATTCGTCCCGCGTCCGCTCGGCGAACCGCTCGGTGAACCGCCTGCGCAGCTCGTCCCAGCCGCTCGGGTCGTACTGGTGGGGCAGGTCCGCGTCGGCGAGGCCGAGACCGGCCAGCAGTTCGCCGTAGAAGGCCGGTTCCAGCGCCCCGACGGCCATGAAGCCACCGTCGGCCGTGGCGTACGTGTCGTAGAAGGGCGCTCCTCCGTCGAGCAGGTTTCGCCCCCGCGGGGCCGTCCACAGGCCGGTGCCGAGCAGCCCGTGCAGGAACGAGGTGAGCAGCGCCGAACCGTCGACCATGGCCGCGTCGACGACCTGGCCGAGGCCCGAGCGCTCCCGTTCGAGCAGCGCGGCCAACACCCCCACGGCCAGCAGCATGCCGCCACCGGCGAAGTCGCCGATCAGGTTCAACGGCGCGTGCGGCCGTTCACCGGCCCGGCCCAACGGTTCCAGCGCTCCGGCGACCGCGATGTAGTCGATGTCGTGGCCGGCCCGGGCGGCCAGCGGGCCGTCCTGACCCCAGCCGGTCATTCGCGCGTACACCAGGCGGGGGTTGCGGTCCCGGCAGACGTCCGGGCCGAAGCCCAGGCGTTCGGCGACCCCCGGCCGGTACGCCTCGACCAGCACGTCCGCCCGCTCGACGAGGCGCAGCAGGTCCGCCACACCGGTGGGAGACTTCAGGTCCAGCGCGGTCAGCCGCCGGCCGCGCTGCAACGGTCCTCCGCTCGGCGCGGCCAGCCGACCGGCGCGCGGGCCACCCGGCCGGTCGACGCGCACCACGTCCGCCCCGAGGTCGGCGAGCACCATGCAGCCGAACGGCGCCGGCGCGAGACTGGCCAGCTCGACCACCCGTACGCCGGCCAAGGGTCCGCCCCTGCCGCGTGTGAACGCCTCAGAGGGCACGGGCGATCAGCTCCTTCATGATCTCGTTGGTGCCGCCGTAGATCTTCTGTACCCGGGCGTCGGCGTACATGCGGGCGATCGGGTACTCCGTCGTGTAGCCGTACCCGCCGAAGACCTGGAGGCATCGGTCGACGACCTCGCACTGCCCGTCGGTGAGCCACGACTTGGCCATCGCGGCCGTCGCCACGTCCAGGTCGCCACGCGTGTGCCGGACGACGCAGTCGTCCAGGAAGACCCGACTGACCCGGGTACGCGTCGCGCACTCCGCGAGCACCATCCGGGTGTTCTGGTGGCCCATCAGCGGCTTGCCGAAGGCGGTGCGCTCCTTGGCGTACGCGACGGTCAGCGTCACCGCCCGTTCCATGGCCGCCACCGCGCCGACGCCGATGACCAGGCGCTCCTGCGGGAGCTGCTGCATCATCTGGACGAAGCCCACCCCCTCGACGCCGCCGAGCAGGTTGGCCGCCGGCACCCGGAACTCGTCGAAGAACAGCTCGGCCGTGTCGTTGGCGTGCAGCCCGATCTTGGACAGCAGCCGACCGCGACGGAACCCCTCCGGTTCGCCGCCCACCTCGCAGACCAGCAGTGAGATGCCGGCCGCCCGCTGCTCGGGGTCGGTCTTGACCGCCACGATGACCAGGTCGGCCAGACGGCCGTTGGTGATGAACGTCTTCGCGCCGCTGACCAGGTAGTCGTCGCCGTCGCGGACCGCCCGCGTCCGCATCGCCTGAAGGTCCGAGCCGCCGTCCGGCTCGGTCATCGCGATCGCGCCCACCAGCTCACCGCTGCACAGGCCGGGCAGCCACCGCCGCTTCTGCTCCTCGCTGCCGTACGCCACGAGGTAGCCGGTGACGATGCCACTGTGTACGGCCAACCCGAGGCTGCCCTCCCCGGCGTACGCCTGCTCGTGCAGCACCACGGCCTCGTGGGTGAAGTCGCCGCCCCCGCCGCCGTACTCCTCGGGCACGGACGGGCCGAGCAGCCCAAGCTCACCCGCGCGCCGGTAGTGCTCGCGGTCGGGGTGCCCCTGCGCCAGCAGGCGTTCGGTGTGCGGCAGCACCTCCTTGGTGAAGAAGGCACGGGCCAGCTCGGCGAGATCGTCGTGTTCGGGCCGCCGCCAGGGCGCGGGGGAGCCGTCGGGCGTGGGCATGGCACCACCCTCGCGCCCTGTTGGCAGCATGTCAATAAGCCTTCAACGCCTTGATCCACTCGGGTTCCGCGAAGTCGGGCCATCCGTCCGAGCCGGACGCCCCGCCCTCCCGGAAACCGAGTCGATCACGCAACCAGGCTGGGTGAGGATCGTGCCATGGGAGCAACACCGCCGGCCCGGCTCGACGGAGCCCGGGTCACGATGGTCGCCAGCCTCGCGCCAGGGCAGTTGCCAACCGGGGCGACACGGCACTCCGTCAGCAACTTCGCGGAGGTCGTCGCCCATCTGGCGATCGCCCGCTACGACGAGGCCGACAACGAGTTCTACCTCTTCTATTGCACCCATGACTGGCAGGTCCTGACGGACACCTGGCATCCGACCGAGGCGAAGGCGGTTGCTCAAGCCGAGTTCGAGTTCGGGGACGTGACGTTCACGCGTCTGTGAGGGAGGGCTGCTAAGCCCGCACGCGACCGCACGGGGTGATCCACTCCAGGTTGGCGATGTGGCGGTATTCAGGCGATCGGATACGCCCAGGTCGGCGATCTCGTGTGGATCAGCCGCCGGATGGGTGCTACTCGGCCTCGTCGCCGTCGGTGGGACGCGGCGGGCGGTGCTCGGCGATCCACGCCTCCACGTCAGCACGCAGCCAGACCTTCATGCCCCGCAGCTCCTGGTAGGGCTTCGGAAAGCTCGGCCGCATCGCGAGCTGCTGGAATCGGCTTCGGGACACGTTCAGCCGTTGACCGATCTCGTACGGCCCCATCAGCTCGCCCGGCCCCTTGTCGCCCACACCTGGACATTAGTTCCGGGAAGTCGGGCCGTCCCGCCCGGCCGGACACCCCGCCCTCAAGGAAATCGAGTCGATCAGATGGGTGCTACTCGGCCTCGTCGCCGTCGGTGGGACGCGGCGGGCGGTGCTCGGCGATCCACGCCTCCACGTCAGCACGCAGCCAGACTGTGGTGCCGTGCAGCCTCTGAAATGGCGCGGGGAAGGTTGGGTAGCGGATGAGCTGGCGCATGCGGGTCCGGCTCACGCCGAGCAGGTCTTGCACCTCGTGCGGACCGACCAGTGGACCCGGGACTTCACCCATTACCTGACGGTAGGGCGATCAGGCATGCCAAATCAGGTCTACCTAGTTGCGCAGCCCTTCCGGATGGGTGAGGGTAAACGTGACGGTCCGAGAAGCGATCGGGTGGTGGCGCGGTGTGGCGAGAGATGGGCGCGATGGACCAGGCGACCGAGTTGGCGTGGTTGCGGGAGCGGGTCGGGGGACTGGAGACGGCGTTGCACCGCGCCCGGCGGGAGCTGTTCGACCTGCGGTGTCGGCTGACGTTGATCGGCCGGGTGGTGCAGGACGTCGACCGGGTGCAGCGCGCGCCGGGAGTTGCGGTCGGTGCGATCAACGCGGCGCTCTACTCCGAGACGTCAAACCTGCGGCACCTCGGCCGACACGTGGTCCGCCGTCGCCGGCAGCTGGTGATCACCTGATGCTCACCAGCTGCCGGGAACGCCCGCCGAACTGGTGAGCATCAAGTGATCATTGCCCGGAAGGTGCGCACGCCCCACCGCCTCCGCCGGGCGTCGGGGGAGACGGAGTCGAGACGGAGACGGTGGGGCGCGGGTCTCCTAGCGAGGATGCTTCGGCGGCGTCGGGAACTGCCGCAGCAGCACCGCCACCTCCTGGCGCAGGGCCCCGAGGTAGGGGTGGAAGGCGTCGCCGGGGCACTCGGTCGGATCGGCCCCGATGGTGGCCCAGTCGCGGTGGCCGGAGATGACGTCGACCTTGCCACTCGCTCCGCTGACCGGGTTGACGTAGTCGGTCCGGCCGGCGGGGGCGAGCCGACCCGCGGCGGCGAGACCCGCCAGGACGAACACCAACGACCGGTGCGCGGCGGCGCTGGGTTGGCGGGACGTGAACCGGCCCAGCAGGCAGATGCCGATGTTGCCGGCGTTGTAGCCGCCGACGTGCGCCGCGTTGACCATGAGCGGCCGGCCGTCGCCGCCGAGGCCCGGCCCGTACACCGGGAGGGGTCCCGGGTCGGAGTAGCGGCCCTCGTAGATCCGCCCTGCCTCGTCGATCAGCAGGTGGTAGCCGATGTCGCCGAACTCCTGCAGGACGCACTGGTCGTAGTAGATGGCTCGGACCGTCGCGTCCGGGTCCGGGTCCTCGTTGTGCTCGTACACGCCGCTGTGGTGGACGGTCAGCGTCTGCACCGGAAAGAACTCGGCCGGCCACAGTTCGCTGCCGTCGTCGGCGAGGCGCAGTGACTCGTCCGCGCCCCACCGGGATCGGGGCAGGTACGTCGGCAGCCGGCCACCTCGCGGAACCGGAAGGCTGTTCGTTCGCGGGTTGGCGATCGTCCTCCGGGGGCCGTCGACCATGTTCAGCTCGGCGACGGTGGCGTCGGAGCCGTCGGCGGTCTGCACCTCGTACGCGGTGGCGCCGTTGGCGACGACGACGTTCGAGCGGACCGCTGACCGGCCGCCGTCCCGGCCGTTCTGGCACGCGTTCAGCTCCTGCCAGTCGCTCCACCCCTTGCCGGTGCGCAGGCGTACCGCCGCTGAGGGGCCGTCGTGCCGGATGGACAGGTGGGTCAGCGGGATGGCCGGCGAGGTCACCACCGTCCTGCTCATCAGGCGACCGCGCCGGGCGGCCAGCGGAGATGTCACTTCGGCGGAGGTGGCCGGTGCTGCCGTCGCGGAGCCGGCGAACGTGCCGGCGGCCGACAGGCCCACCGCCGCGCCGGCCGCGCCGGTGAGGACTCGACGTCGAGAAACCACAGTGGTGCTCCCTTGCGTGGTGCGCCAGGCGTCAGCCGGCATGCCAGCCGTCGGCCCGGGCCGTGGTGCCCTGGCGAGTCCTGCCGACACATCGCCAGGATGGGGCACTACAGAGGCTAAAACGGCACTCTGGACTTTTGGTTTATTGCCACTGAAGAGCCGCACGAACTCGTTACCTAGCGTGATCATGGCGAGGGCATGGCTGGCCGGGCGCTGCCGCTAGGGTCGGGCAGATGAGTGTCGAGACCGCTCCCCGCCGCCGCCGGTTGGAGCCGGACGCCCGGCGCGGCCAGATCCTGGCCTGCGCGGTCCGCCTGTTCGGCGAGCAGCCGTACGCCGACGTGTCGACCACCGACGTGGCCCGGGAGGCGGGCGTCGCCCGAGGGCTGGTCAACCACTACTTCGGCACCAAGAAGGACCTCTACCTGGAGGTCGTCCGGGTCATGGTGACCATTCCGGAGGTCGCCCTCGAACGACTGCCCAAGGGTGATCTGCGGACCCGGGTCGACGCCAGCGTCTCGTGGTTCCTCGACGTGGTGTCCCGGCACAGCACCTCGTGGCTCGCGGCGGTCACCGCCCGGGGGATGGGCGGCGACGCCGACGTGGAGCGGGTGCTCGCCGAGGCCGAGGAGGTCGCCGCGGACCGGATGCTGGTCGCCGTCGGGCTGGCCGACGAGGCCGAGGACCACGAGGAACTGCGGGGGATGGTCCGGGCGTACTGCGGGCTGGCGACGTCCACCGCCCGGGAGTGGCTCCAGCGTGACGCGCTCACCCGCGCCCAGGTGCACCTGCTGCTCACCACCACGCTGCTGGCCATCGTCGAACAGGTCATACCGCAGGTCATCGCCGCCGAGCAGCCGATGCGCGAGGTCTAGCGCGTACCGCTCCTGGAATCAGGCCGCCCGGCGGTCGGTCCGCGCCGCCGGGGCGGCGTGCCGGTCGGCGGCCTGCGCGGGGTACGCCCCCGCGTTGACCACCCGCAGCGGCCGTTCGCCCTCGTCGGTGCCGAAGCGCCAGCGCGACGGCGTCGGCTGCCGCTGCGGGGCGGGCCCGCCGGGACGCAGCCCGGGGCGGGAGAGCAGCACGGTGATCAGGTAACCGACCACCAGGAAGCCGTGGCTGACCAGCCGCTCCCCGCTCACCGAGCCGGTGGCCAGGTCGTTGACCGAGAGCAGCAGCAGGGTGCCGACGAACGCGCTGAGCATCGGCAGCAGCCCCGCCGGTGGGCTGCGGCGTACCGCCACGAAGAGGAAGCCGGCCCCGACCGCCACGTTCCAGGCGGCCGACTCGTGCCACAGGTGCTGGCCCGAGGCGTGCAGGTGCTCCGCGGTCGCCCCCTTGCCCACCTGGGCGAGGCCGAGCACCAGTTGGACCGCGCCGAGCAGCCCGAGCGCCGCGCGCAGCCCGACGACCAGGGTGCCGTGTCCGGGCAGGTGGGGCCGCCACCGCGACCGGCGGGCCGCCGGCGCGTCGTCCACCCCGGCGGTAGCAGCGCCCGCCCCGGCGGTGGCAGCGCCCGCCCCGGCGGTGGCAGCGCCGCCGATGGCGGCCATGATCGCGTCGGTCCGGTCGGGGACATCGGTGACCAATCGGGTACGAACGCGGCGCGTCACCGCCACCGCCGTCGCGAACCAGGCCCGGCACTTGGCGCACTCGTCCAGGTGCCCCTGCGCCGCCGCGCGTTCGTCGGCGGTCTCCTCCCCGTCCAGCTGCGCGGACAGGATCTCCCGCCACTGCTCACACCCCATGTGTGGGTAGTCGGTCCGTGCGCCGCTCCGGTTCCCGGCAGTCGTCACCCGCTGTGAAATACTCGCCCGATCATGACGCGCTACGGCCTGCTGATCCTGCCCGCCACCAACCGGGTGTACGCCCGATCCGCCATCGACCTCACCCGGGCCGAGCTGGAGATCTTCGGCCGGTCGGCGCTCGACGGCCGGATCGGCGAGCTGGACACCGAGGTGGTCGGCGGCGCGACGTACGTCACGTTCGCGGCTGACGGGCTGACCGAGCGGGACCTGGCCGTCCTGGGCAACCTCTCCGCCGGGTACGCCCTTTTCGAGATCGTCGGTGACCTGCTGCGCCCGGTCGAGTGGAGCCGGCTGGACCGGTACGACGACGACCTGCTCACCATCCAGAAGTACGTGGGTAAGACCAACGAGCAGTTCACCAAGCTGCTGCTCAACGTCACCCTGCTCGCGTCGGACTGGGCCGGCGAGCTGACCGACCGCCGGTTCCGGGTGCTCGACCCGCTCTGTGGTCGGGGCACCACCCTCAACCAGGCGCTGATGTACGGCTTCGACGCGGCCGGGATCGAGCGCGACCAGAAGGACGTCGAGGCGTACCGGGCGTTCGTCACCACCTGGCTCAAGCAGAAGCGCGTGAAGCACCGGGTGTTGGAGTCGGGGCCGGTGCGGCGCGAGCGCAAGGTGGTCGGCCGGCGGGTACGCATCGAACTGGCCCCGACCCGCGAGGACCACAAGGCAGGCAACACGCAGTTGCTGGACGTGGTCAACGCCGACACCACCCGCGCGGGTGAGTTCTTCCGGCCGGAGACCGTCGACGTGGTGGTCGCGGACGCCCCGTACGGCGTACAGCACGGCAGTCGTACCGCCGACCAGGGCTTGTCGCGCGACCCGCTGGCGCTGCTCGCGGAGGCCGCGCCGGTCTGGGCGCGGGTGCTGCGGCCCGGCGGCGCGCTCGGCATCTCGTGGAACACCCACGTCGCGAGCCGGGACGACGCGGCGGCGGCGTTGGTCGACGCCGGCCTGACCGTGGTCGACGACGAGCCCTACCGCGCGCTGCGGCACCGGGTGGACCAGTCGATCATGCGCGACGTGCTGGTGGCCCGCCGCCCGGCCTGACCGCCCCCCGCCCCCCGGGTCGCCCCCCGACCACCCCTTCGGCCCCTTTGCTCTGCTTCAACCGACGCAACAGCGTCGGTGCCTCGCTGTCGCCTCCGGTGAAGCAGAGCAAAGGACGCGCAACTGCCCCCGGCCTCCCCGGCGCCCGCGCTGCTGTGCCGTGTTTCACCTGACCAGGTGCCGGTGTGAAAACCGCGTCAAGAAATGGTTCGGCACCGTCATGGTCGCGTTATGACCCGTGCCGTGTGACGTGCACGTGGGCTTTGCTTGCCCCGCGCGACCGGAAGGCGGTCGTGACGAACCTTTCCGGTAAGAGGAGTCAGCGTGTCTGACGTGGTGTTCGTGGTCCTCACGGTGGCGCTGTTCGCAGTGCTCGCCCTTGTGGTCCGGGCGGTGGAGAAGCTGTGAACGCGGCAAACGCGGTCGGTCTGGTGCTCGCGATAGTCCTGGGCGCGTTCCTGGTGTTCGCCCTGCTGTTCCCGGAGCGCTTCTGATGACCATGACAACAGCGGGCGTCATCTTCGTGCTGACGCTGGTGGCGGCGCTCGTCGCCGTCTACAAGCCGTTCGGCGACTACATGTTCCGGGCCGTCTCCGGGACGAAGCAGTCGCGCGTCGAGCGGGGGATCTACCGTCTGGTCGGGGTCAACCCGGCCGCCGAGCAGACCTGGGGCGTGTACGCCCGCAGCGTGCTCGCGTTCTCGGCCGTCTCGATCCTGTTCCTGTACCTGTTCCAGCGGGTGCAGAACCACCTGTGGCTGTCGCTGGGCTTCGACCCGGTGGCGCCGCACGGCGCGTGGAACACGGCGGTGTCGTTCGTGACCAACACGAACTGGCAGTCGTACTCGGGTGAGTCGACCATGGGCCACCTCGTGCAGATGGCCGGCCTGGCCGTGCAGAACTTCGTCTCGGCGGCGGTCGGCATCGCGGTGGCGGTCGCGCTGGTCCGTGGCTTCGCCCGCAGCCGCACCGGGCAGCTCGGCAACTTCTGGGTCGACCTGACCCGGATCACGCTGCGGATCCTGGTGCCGATCGCGGTCCTCGGGGCCGTCGTGCTGATGATCGGCGGGGTGGTGCAGAACCTGTCCGCCGGCACCGACGTGAGCACGCTGACCGGCGGGAGCCAGACGATCACCGGTGGCCCGGTCGCCAGCCAGGAAGTGATCAAGGAGCTGGGCACCAACGGTGGCGGCTTCTACAACGTCAACAGCGCCCACCCGTTCGAGAACCCCACCACGTGGACGAACTGGCTCCAGATCTTCCTGATCTTCCTGATCCCGTTCAGCCTGCCCCGGGTGTTCGGCCGGATGGTCGGGCAGAACCGGCAGGGCTACGCCATCGCCGCGGTGATGGGCATCCTCGCGTTCCTCAGCATCGCCATCACCAACGTCTTCGAGCTGGCCGGCCACGGCACGGTCCCGCAGGCGGTCGGCGCGGCCCTGGAGGGCAAGGAGGTGCGGTTCGACGTCTCCAACTCGGCCACCTTCGCCGCCGCCACCACGCTCACCTCGACCGGCGCGGTGAACTCGTTCCACGACTCGTTCACCTCGCTCGGCGGCATGATGACGATGGTCAACATGATGCTCGGCGAGGTCGCGCCCGGCGGCACCGGCTCGGGCCTGTACGGCCTGCTGATCCTCGCGGTGATCACCGTCTTCGTGGCCGGTCTGATGGTCGGTCGCACCCCCGAGTACCTGGGCAAGAAGATCGGGTCGCGGGAGATCAAGTTCGCCTCGCTCTACTTCCTGATCACGCCGATCCTGGTGCTTGTCGGCACGGCTGCGGCGTTCGCGACCGGAAACAACTCCACGGCGCTCAACGTCGGGCCGCACGGCCTCTCCGAGGTGCTGTACGCCTTCACTTCGGCCAGCAACAACAACGGCTCCGCCTTCGGCGGCATCACGGTCAACACCACCTGGTGGGACACCGCGCTCGCGTTGTGCATGCTGCTGGGCCGCTTCCTGCCGCTGATCTTCGTGCTCGCGCTGGCCGGCTCGTTGGCCCGCCAGGCACCCACCCCCGCGTCCGAGGGCACCCTGCCGACCCACAAACCGCTGTTCATCGGGATGGTCGTCGGCGTCACGGTGGTCCTCGTCGCGCTGACCTTCCTGCCCGCGCTCGCGCTCGGCCCGCTGGCAGAAGGGCTCTGACCATCATGAGGAACGAGGACATGTCCGTCACGTCCGCCCCGACAGAGCAGCTTCCCGGCAGCCCGGCGACACAGGGCAACCGGATCGGCGGGGGCCTGCTCGACCCCAAGCAGCTCGTCCGGTCCCTGCCGGACGCCGTACGCAAGCTCAACCCGGCCACCCTGTGGCGCAACCCGGTGATGCTGATCGTGGAGGTCGGCGCGGCCTTCACCACCGTCCTGGCGGTGACCGACCCGTCGGTGTTCGCCTGGGCGATCACCGCCTGGCTGTGGCTGACCGTGGTCTTCGCCAACCTGGCCGAGGCGGTCGCCGAGGGCCGGGGCAAGGCCCAGGCCGCGACCCTGCGGCAGGCGAAGAAGGACACCATCGCCACCCGGCTGGTCGACTGGAAGCCCGGCGCTCGGGCCAACACCTACCGCG
The DNA here is from genome assembly GCF_044454415.1 of Micromonospora sp. NPDC051543. NCBI lineage: Bacteria > Bacillati > Actinomycetota > Actinomycetes > Micromonosporales > Micromonosporaceae > Micromonospora > Micromonospora sp. NPDC051543. Next base: position 354,084 of record NZ_JBITDT010000006.1, on the reverse strand, counting down.
ACGAGGCGGTGCCCGCGCCGGAGCTGCGCCAGGGCGACGTCGTCCTGGTCGAGGCCGGCGGGATCATCCCGGGCGACGGCGACATCGTCGAGGGCATCGCCAGCGTCGACGAGTCGGCCATCACCGGTGAGTCGGCCCCGGTCATCCGCGAGTCCGGCGGCGACCGTAGCGCGGTCACCGGCGGCACCAAGGTGCTCTCCGACCGGATCATCGTGAAGATCACCCAGAAGCCGGGGGAGAGCTTCATCGACCGGATGATCGCCCTGGTCGAGGGTGCCAACCGGCAGAAGACGCCGAACGAGATCGCGCTGAACATCCTGCTCGCCGCGCTCACGGTCATCTTCCTGCTGGCCGTGGTCACCCTCCAACCGCTGGCGATCTTCTCCAAGGCGTACCAGGCCGCCGCGCCGGACAGCGGGGCGATCACCGGGTCCGGTGTGACCGGGGTCGTGCTGGTCTCGCTGCTGGTCTGCCTGATCCCCACCACCATCGGCGCGCTGTTGTCGGCCATCGGCATCGCCGGCATGGACCGCCTCGTCCAGCGCAACGTGCTGGCCATGAGCGGCCGGGCCGTCGAGGCGGCCGGCGACGTCAACACCCTGCTGCTGGACAAGACCGGCACCATCACCCTGGGCAACCGGCAGGCCGCCGAGTTCGTCCCGGTCGAGGGGGTCGACGCCGCGACCGTGGCCGACGCCGCCCAGCTCTCCAGCCTGGCCGACGAGACCCCGGAGGGGCGCTCGGTGGTCGTGTTGGCGAAGAACGAGTTCGGGCTCCGCGAACGCGAACCCGGCGTCATGCCACACGCCACCTTCGTACCGTTCACCGCGCAGACCCGGATGAGCGGCGTCGACCTCACCCCGGACGCCAGCGTGGACGGCGGCGCGTCGGGCACCGCCCGCCGGGTCCGCAAGGGCGCCGCCGCAGCCGTCATGAAGTGGGTACGCGAGAACGGCGGTCATCCGACCGAGCAGGTCGGTGAGATCGTGGACGCGATCAGCGGCACCGGCGGCACCCCGCTCGTCGTCGCCGAGCACGTCGACGGTCAACCCGCCCGCGCGCTCGGTGTCATCCACCTCAAGGACGTGGTCAAGTCCGGCATGCGCGAGCGGTTCGACGAGATGCGTCGGATGGGCATCCGGACCGTGATGATCACCGGCGACAACCCGCGTACCGCGAAGGCCATCGCCGAGGAGGCCGGGGTGGACGACTTCCTGGCCGAGGCGACGCCGGAGGACAAGCTCGCGCTGATCAAGCGGGAGCAGGAGGGCGGCCGGCTGGTCGCGATGACCGGTGACGGCACCAACGACGCGCCGGCGCTCGCCCAGGCCGACGTCGGGGTGGCGATGAACACCGGCACGTCGGCCGCCAAGGAGGCCGGCAACATGGTCGACCTCGACTCCGACCCGACCAAGTTGATCGAGATCGTGGAGATCGGCAAGCAGTTGCTGATCACCCGCGGTGCGCTGACCACGTTCAGCATCTCGAACGACATCGCGAAGTACTTCGCGATCATCCCGGCCATGTTCGCCGGCCTCTACCCGAGCCTGGACGCCCTGAACATCATGCGGCTGGCCAGCCCGGAGTCGGCGATCCTGTCCGCCGTCATCTTCAACGCCCTGGTGATCATCGCGCTGATCCCGCTCGCCCTGCGCGGCGTGCGGTACCGGCCGGCCGCCGCGTCGAAGCTGCTCAGCCGCAACCTGCTGGTGTACGGCCTGGGCGGCATCATCGTGCCGTTCATCGGGATCAAGCTCATCGACCTGCTCATCCAGTTCGTCCCGGGGATTTCGTGATGCGTCTACCCACCTGGATCGCCCAACACCTCGCCGCCCTGCGCGCCCTGCTCGTCTTCACGGTGCTGCTCGGCCTGGTCTACCCGCTGGCCCTGGTCGCGCTCGGTCAGCTACCCGGCCTCCACCACAAGGCCGACGGCTCGCTGGTCACCGTGGGCGGCAGCACCGTCGGCAGCTCGCTGATCGGCCAGTCCTTCACCGACGCGGACGGCAACCCCGTCGCCCGCTACTTCCAGTCCCGCCCGTCGGCCGCCGGCGACGGGTACGACCCGACGTCGACCTCGGCCAGCAACCTCGGCCCGGAGAGCGTCGTCGACACCATCGCCACCGACCCGGAGGACTCCAGCGAGAGCCTGCTCACCCAGGTCTGCGCACGCAGCAAGGCGGTCGGGGAGCTGGACGGCGTCGACGGGCGACGCCCGTTCTGCACCGACGACGGGGTGGGCGCCGTGCTCGCCGTCTTCCGTGCCGACGGCCTGACCGGCCCGGTCACCCGGGTGGTCAGTGTCAACCAGGTCGCTCCGGCGACGCCGTTCGTCTCCTCGTACCAGGGGGTCACCGTGGAGCTGGCCAAGCCGGGTGAGGACTACGTGGCGGCCGGCGGGGTGGTCACCCCGATCCGGGGCGACGCGCCCGCCAAGCCGGCGGTGCCCGCCGACGCGGTCACCGCCAGCGCCAGCGGTCTCGACCCGCAGATCAGCCCGGCGTACGCCGAGTTGCAGGTCAACCGGGTCGCGCGGGAGCGCGGCGCGGACCCGGCGGCGGTCCGCGAGCTCATCAAGGAGCACACCGACGGGCGGGGGCTCGGGTTCATGGGTGAGCCCGGCGTCAACGTGTTGGAACTCAACCTCGCCCTCGACAAGCGCTTCGCGGCGCGCTGAGCACATCGCGGGCGGGGCCGTGCCGACCGGGCGCGGCCCCGCCCGCCACCTTGACCAGGGAGGATGGTTCCCGTGCCACGCGGAGAACTACGCATCTACCTCGGGGCCGCTCCCGGCGTCGGCAAGACGTACGCGATGTTGGAGGAGGCCCAGCGGCGTGCCGCGCGCGGCACCGACGTGGTGATCGGCTTCGTGGAGACGCACGGCCGGCAGCACACCGCCGCGATGATCGGCGACCTGGAGCAGGTGCCCCGTCGGACGATGACCTACCGGGACGTCGAGTTCACCGAGATGGACGTGGACGCGGTGCTGGCCCGCCGGCCGGAGATCGCGGTCGTCGACGAGTTGGCCCACAGCAACGTGCCCGGCTCCCGGCACGACAAGCGCTGGCAGGACGTCCAGGAACTGCTGGACGCGGGGATCGACGTGCTGTCCACGGTCAACGTGCAGCACCTGGAATCGGTCAACGACGTCGTCGCGCAGATCACCGGCACCACTCAACGGGAGACCGTGCCGGACGAGATCGTCCGCGCCGCCGAGCAGGTCGAGCTTGTCGACATGACCCCGGAGGCGCTGCGTCGGCGGATGGCACACGGCAACATTTACCGTCCCGACAAGATCGACGCCGCGCTGGGCAACTACTTCCGGGTCGGCAACCTCACCGCGCTGCGCGAACTGGCGCTGCTCTGGCTGGCCGACAAGGTCGACGAGCAGCTCGACAGGTACCGCAGCCAGCAGGGCATCGCCGCCACCTGGGAGGCCCGCGAGCGCGTCGTGGTGGCGCTGACCGGCGGCCCGGAGGGCGAGACGCTGATCCGCCGGGCCGCCCGGGTCGCGGCCCGCAGCAAGGGCGCCGACCTGCTCGCCGTGCACGTGGCCCGCAGCGACGGCCTGGCCGGCGCCGACCCGGCCCAGCTCGCCCGCCAACGGGTGCTCGTCGAGAGCCTGGGCGGCACGTACCACCAGGTGCTCGGCAGCGACGTGCCGGCCGCGCTGCTCGACTTCGCCCAGGGCGTGAACGCCACCCAACTGGTGCTCGGGGCCAGCCGGCGGGGCCGCCTCGCACAGATCTTCGCCCGGGGCGTCGGGGTGACCACCACCGCGCTGTCCGGCTCGATCGACGTACACCTGGTCACCCACAAGCAGGCCGGCAAGGGCCGCCGGGCGGCAGCGGTGCCGGCGGCGCTGTCGCGACGTCGTCGGCTGCTCGGCTTCGGCCTCGCGGTGCTCGGCATGCCGCTGCTCACCCTGCTGCTGAAGACGCTGCCCGACCTGACCCTGACCAACGACATCCTGCTGTTCCTCGCCGGGGTGGTCGGGGTCGCGCTGGTCGGCGGGGTGTGGCCGGCGCTGGTCGCCGCGCTCGGCGGGTCGCTGCTGCTCAACTGGTTCTTCACCCCGCCGTTCCGGACGCTCACCATCGCCGAGGCCGACAACCTGCTCGCGCTCGCCGTCTTCGTCGGGGTTGCCCTCGCGGTGAGCTGGATCGTCGACGTGGCCGCCCGGCGGACCCGCGAGGCCGCGCGCGCCGCCGCCGACGCGCAGACCCTCGCCGCCGTCGCCGGTGGGGTGCTGCGCGGCGAACGCCCGCTGGCCGCCCTGCTCGACCAGCTCCGCGAGACGTTCGGGCTGCGCGCGGTGAGCCTGCTGGAGCTGGCCGAGGAGGCGAGCGGCCGCCCCGAGCGGGCCCGCGAGGAACACGCCTGGTGCGTCGTCGCCAGCGTCGGTGAGCAGCCGGCCTGCACGCCGGACGACGGCGAGACGGCGGTACCCGTCGACGAGCGGATCACCGTCGTGCTGAGCGGCCGGCGGTTGCAGGCGGCCGACCGGCGGATCGTCGAGGCGTTCGCCGCCCAGGCCGCCGTCGCGCTCCGCCAGGAACGGCTCGCCGAGGAGGCCGCCACCGCCCGGCCCCTCGCCGAGGCCGACCGGATGCGTACCGCGCTGCTCGCGGCGGTCAGCCACGACCTGCGTACGCCCCTGGCGTCGGCGAAGGCCGCGGTGACCAGCCTGCGCAGCCACGACATCGAGTTCGACGAGGCCGACCGCGAGGAGTTGCTGGAGACCGCCGAGGAGTCGCTCGACCGCCTCGCCCGGCTGGTCGCGAACCTGCTCGACATGAGCCGCCTCCAGGCCGGCGCCCTGGGCATCACGTCGACGACCATCGGCCTGGAGGACGCCGTACCCCTGGCCCTGGACGAACTTGGCCCGGCGGCCGCGACCGTCGCCACGGACATCCCGGCCGACCTGCCGGCGGCCACCGCCGACCCGGGCCTGCTGGAACGGGTGCTGGTAAACGTCATCGCCAACGCGCTGCGCTACAGCCCGCCCGACCAGCCGCCCACGATCACCGCCAGCGCGCACGCCGGCCAGGTCGAGCTGCGGATCATCGATCGAGGGCCCGGCATTCCGGAGGACAAGTGGGAGCACGTCTTCCTGCCGTTCCAGCGCCTCGGTGACCGGGACAACCAGACCGGTGTCGGCCTCGGGCTCGCCCTGTCCCGGGGACTGGCCGAGGCGATGGGTGGCACCATCACCCCCGAGACCACGCCCGGCGGGGGCCTCACCATGGTGCTGCGGTTGCCCGCCGCCGCCCAGAGCAGCCCGGAGGAGCCGCAGGAATGACGCGCATCCTGGTCGTCGACGACGAACCGCAGATCCTGCGGGCCCTGCGGATCAACCTGCGCGCCCGCCGGTACGACGTGGACGTCGCCGCCACCGGGACCGCCGCGTTGAAGGCCGCCGCCAGTCACCCGCCCGACCTGGTGGTCCTCGATCTCGGCCTGCCCGACATCGACGGCGTGGAGGTGATCCGGGGTCTGCGCGGCTGGACGGCCGTGCCGATCATCGTGCTCTCCGGGCGGGCCGGCAGCGAGGACAAGGTCGCGGCGCTGGACGCGGGGGCGGACGACTACGTCACCAAGCCGTTCGGGGTGGAGGAGCTGCTGGCCCGCATCCGCGCGGTGACCCGGCGGCTCGGCGCGCCCAGCGAGGCCGTGCCGGCGCTGCGGATCGGCCGGCACACCGTCGACCTGGCCGACCATCGCGTGTGGCGCGACGACGACACCGAGGTCAAGCTGACCCCCACGCAGTGGAGCGTGCTGGAGAAGCTGCTGCGCCACCCCGGCAAGCTGGTCAGCCAACGCCAGCTCCTGCAGGAGGTGTGGGGGCCGGAGTACCAGAACGAGACCAATTACCTGCGGCAGTACCTGGCCCAGCTCCGGCGCAAGTTGGAGGACGATCCGGCCCGTCCCCGCCACCTCATCACCGAGCCGGGCATGGGCTACCGCTACCGCCCCTGACCGTTGACACCCGCGCGCGGAGATTGAAGAATTTCGCTAGCAGCGGCAGCGGCGTGCTTCTGTAACCGTCCCCTCCGGTTACCCCCTGGGAGTTCGCCGTGTCCCTGCCCCTGTCCCGTCGCCGGCTGTTGACCGCCGGTGGCGCCGGCCTCGTCCTGGCCGGCCTGGCCGACCCGTTCCGCGCCAGCCCCGCCCGAGCTGCCGTCACCACCGCCGACCTGGTCGTCTACGGCGCCACGTCCGGCGGGCTGGCCGCCGCGATCACCATGCGCCGACTCGGCCGCACCGCCGTGGTGGTCGAGCCCACGAGCCACGTCGGCGGGCTGAGCACCGCCGGACTCGGGGCCACCGACACCGGCGTCCAGGCGTCCATCGGCGGGCTGGCCGCCGAGTTCTACCGCCGGGTGTACGTCAAGTACCACGGCGGGACGCTCACGCCGACGTCCCCGCTGCGGATGACCTTCGAACCGCACGTCGCCACCGAGATCTTCGCCGAGATGCTGGCCGAGGCGGGCGTCCCGGTGGTCGTCGGGGCCCGACTGTCCAGCCTCGGCCGCGCCGGCAACCGGATCACCGAGCTGCGCACCGAGGACGGCTCGGTCTACGTGGGTGGCGTGTTCGTCGACGCCACCTACGAGGGTGACCTGCTCGCCATGGCCGGCGTGAGCTTCACCGTCGGGCGGGAGTCCAACGACACGTACGGCGAGACGATCAACGGGGTGCAGTCCCGCAACACCCACCAGTTCGTCTACCCCGTCGATCCGTACGTGACGGCCGGCTCGCCGGCCAGCGGTCTGCTGCCGGGCATCTCCGCCGCCCCGCTCGCCCCGCAGGGCAGCGGCGACGACCGGATCCAGGCGTACTGCTTCCGGATGTGCCTCACCCAGGCCGCGAACCGTATCCCGTTCGCCAGGCCGTCCGGCTACGACCCGATCCGGTACGAGCTGCTGCTGCGCCACATCCAGGCCGGCTACACCGGGCCGTACTTCACTACCCACTCGATCGGCGGCGGCAAGACCGACTCCAACAACAACGGCGCGGTCTCCACCGACGACATCGGCTTCAACTACGCGTACCCGACCGCGAGCTGGGCCGCCCGGGAGAGCATCATCGCCGAGCACCGCACGTACCAGCAGGGGCTGATGTGGTTCCTGGCCAACGACCCCCGGCTGCCGGCGACCGTGCGCGACTCGACCGCCCGCTGGGGGCTGCCCGTCGACGAGTTCACCGGCACGGGTGGCTGGCCGCCGCTGCTCTACATCCGCGAGGCCCGCCGGATGGTCTCCGCGTACGTGATGACCGAGGCCGACTGCCGGGGGCGGACGCGCGCCACCGACTCGGTGGGCCTGGCCAGCTACACGATGGACTCGCACAACTGTCAGCGGGTGGTGGTCGACGGCCGGGTCCGTAACGAGGGGGACGTGCAGATCAGCGTCCCGCAGCCGTACCCGGTGAGCTACCGCGCGATCGTCCCGCACCAGAACCAGTGCGCCAACCTGCTCGTGCCCGTCTGCCTGTCGTCCAGTCACATCGCGTACGGATCGATCCGGATGGAGCCGGTGTTCATGATCCTCGGGCAGGCGGCCGCCACCGCGGCGTCGCTGGCGCTCACCGGCGACCTCGCCGTGCAGGCCGTCTCCGTACCCGCCCTCCAGGCCCGGCTGCGCCAGGACGGCGCGGTGCTCGACTGGGGAACGCCCGGCGAGGTGATCGTGGACAACGCCTCGACCAGCGGGATCACCCGGTCCGGGACGTGGCTGCGCAGCACCAGCATCGGCGGCTACTACGGCGCGGACTACGAGCACGACGGCAACACCGCCAAGGGCGTCAACCGGCTACGGTTCCGCCCGACGCTGCCCACCGCCGGCTCGTGGACCGTGCACCTGCGCTGGACCGCCGACCCGAACCGGGCGACGAACGTGCCGGTGGACATCGCGTACTCCGGTGGGGTGACCACCCGGACCGTCGACCAGCGGCAGTCCGGCGGCCAGTGGGTGTCGCTCGGCACCTACCCGTTCGCCGCGGGCAGCGACGGGAGCGTGCTGATCCGTACGGAGGACACCGACGGCTACGTGATCGCCGACGCGGTGCGCTTCGTACCGGCCTGAACGGGCGCGGTCGGCGTGGCCCGGTTGCCGACCGGCGCTGCCAGGGGGCCGACGCTCTCCTCGAGCGGCGGCGCCACCAGCAGTGGGTCGACCTGGATCCGGTCGATGCCGAGCGGGCGCAGCATGCCGCGCAGCGCCGACTCGCACAGCACCTCCCAGGGCTGGTCCGCGCCCATCGCGGTGACCAGCAGGTCCGGTCGGGTGAAGGCGATGCCCACCCGCTCGCCCTGCGGTGTGCGGCCGGTCCGCACCGTACCCACCAGCCGTCCCGGCAGCTCACGCACCGGAACGGCGTAGGTTATCGGGCCGTCGTCCATGGTCGGGGTGGTCCTCTCCGGTCGTGCCGGACCGTTGGCGGTCATCGGCTGAGTTGTTCGAGGTCGCGGGTGAACTGGCGGATCGTCGCGGCCCGCGCCCACGCGGGGGCCGGCACCGCGACGACCGGCACGACGGCACGCCGTACGCAGTACCGGGTCACGTGCCCGCGCGACCGGCCGAACCGGCCACGGCCGGGGCTGCCGACGACGAGCAGGTCGGATTCCCGGTCCGCGTGGTCGACGAGAACCTGCCCGGCGTACCCCTGTGTGGTCACCAGCCGAACCGGAATGTCCCGGGGTACGCCGCCCATCGTGGCGTCGAAGACGCCGCGCAGGTAGACCAGGGCGGCGCGGTCGCACTCGTCCTGCCAGCGCCACGTCAGCGTGCCGGGCCGCCAGGTCGGCGCGAAGACCCACGCGCGTACGGCGTCCACCTGCGCGCCCTCGCGGCGGGCGAGCTGCATCGCGCGGCGCAGCGCCTGCATGCCGGCGAACGAACGGTCGACGCCGACGACGATCCGGTGGGCAGCGGCGGGGCGGCTCATGCGGCGGACACCGCCCACGCCGGAACGTCACCGCGGGGCTCGGCCGGCCCGGACAGGTCGAGCGCGCGGAGGATGTAGTTGGCCTCGACCACCTCCACCCCGGCACGCAGACGCAGGTCGGCCACGGCCCGGTGCAGCATGGTCACGCTCGGCGCGGAGAGCCGCACCACGGCGTCGACGTCGGCGGCGATCCACCACGCGTCGACGGCGCACGGCTCGTGCCGCAGGTACTCGACCAGGTGGCTGCCGGGCGCGGCCGGGCCGAGTCGAACGCTGACCAGCGCCTCGTGTCGGCGTTCCGGCCCGCCCGCGCCGGAAGTCGGCTCGATCGGGTCGCTGTCGGGCGGTAGGTTTCCGCGTTCCCAGCGTGTCATCCGCCAAGGACTCATGGACCCATCGTTCCCGCCCGACGGCGGCGAGGAGCCCGCCGATACGCCCTTTCGACGGGCCTGCGCCGATTCTTGACGCGCCGTTCACACGGGCATGTTCCCGCTCAGTACTCGACGCCGACCAGCCGCTCCGAGACGGTCCAGAGCCGGGCCGCGTCGTCGGCGCGGCGGGCCGCACGGTAGACGGTCAACTCGGTTGGCGCGCCGGTGAACTGCCCCAGACCGTCCGGCCCGTAGAACCGGCCGCCCTGCGCCCGCTCGCTGGTGGCCGCGTAGAGGGCGGGCCGCAGGCCGGCGTCCACCGACTGCACCAGGACGCCCCAACGGGCCAGCCGGCTCATCAGGGCATGGTGCGGCGAGGGCCGGCTGCGGCCCAGGTTGGGCCCGGACGCGTACAGGTTGGTCATCGTGGTGCCGGGGTGCGCCACGTTGCTGGTGACGCCCCAACCGCCGGCCCGACTGCGCCGGTCGAACTCCAGCCCGAAGTGCAGCGTGGCCAGCTTGGAGGCGTTGTACGCGCGGACCGCCCCGTACCGCCGGGTGCTCTGCAGGTCGTCCCAGTCCAGCCTGCCGGAGCGGGCGGCGCTGCTCGACATGGTGGTGACCCGGGCCCGTCCGGCCCGCAGCAGCGGCAGCAACCGTCCGGTCAGCGCGAAGTGGCCGAGGTGGTTGGTGCCGAACTGCAGCTCGAAGCCGTCGGCGGTGGTGTGTCGGGTGGGGGGCGTCATCACACCGGCGTTGTTGATCAGGAGGTGGATCGGTCGCCCCTCGCCGAGCAGTGTGGCGGCCAGTGCGGCCACCGAGTCCAGCGAGGCGAGGTCCAGATGCCGGGTCGACACGGTGGCGCCCGGCGCGGCGGCCCGGACGGCGTCCAGCGCGGCGTCACCCTTGGCCGGGTTGCGCACCGGCAGCACCACCTCCGCTCCGGCACGGGCCAGCCGCTTGGCCAGGGCGAGCCCCAGCCCGTCACTGCCGCCGGTCACCACGGCGAGCTTCCCGGTCAGGTCCCCAACGGTCTCATCGAGCACGACAACCTCCACGTCGCGGCGTCCTTCATCGGTCACCGACAACACTGGGCCGGTTCGCGCCCGGTATTCAGGGTGACCTCGTCCAGGGATCGCCGATCCCTGGCTCGCCCACCCGCGTCGGGCACCCAGGCAGGGCGAGTAACGTTCCGCACGGACCAAGATCGGCGTACGAGGAGGCTCGATGCAGACGACGACGGTGGACATCCCGACCAGCGACGGAACGGCGGACGCGAGCCTGACCCGGCCCGACGGTGAGGGCCCGTTCCCGGCCGTGCTCCTCTTCATGGACGCCTTCGGCCCCCGGCCCCGACTGGTGGAGATGGCCGAGCGGATCGCCGAGCGCGGTTACCTGGTGCTCACGCCCCACCTGTTCTACCGGGCCGGCCGGGCGCCGCTGTTCGACCTGTCCCGGCTCGGTGAGGCCGACCAGCGAGGGGCCCTCTTCGAGAAGATCGTCCCGCTGATCGGGGCGCTGACGCCCGACGTGATCAGCCGGGACAGCGCCGCGTACCTGGACTTCCTGGCCGCTCGCGACGACGTCCGGCCGGGCCCGGTCGTGATCACCGGTTACTGCATGGGCGGCACGAACGCGCTGCGGGCCATGGAGGCGCACCCGGACCGCATCGCGGCCGTCGCCAGCTTCCACGCCGGGCGGGTCGTCACCGACGCGCCGGACAGCCCGCACCTGGGCGTCGGCTCGATCACCGGCGAGCTGTACTTCGGGCACGCCGACGCGGACCAGTCCATGACGCCCGAGCAGATCGCCACCCTGGAGAAGGCGCTCGACGCCGCCGGGGTGCGCTACCGCTCCGAGGTGTACGAGGGCGCGCACCACGGCTTCACGATGGCCGACACCCCGATGTACCACGAGCAGGGCACCGAGCGGCACTGGGCGGCCCTGTTCGACCTGCTGGACCGTACCCTGCCGGTGCGCTGACGCGGGCGGCGCGCAGGTCAGCCGAGGCCGCCCTGCGCGTCACGCGGCCGGCCGGGCGTACGCGTGGTGACGCTGAACCGCCCGTCGGCCTCCATCCGCACCTCGCGGACCTGGTCGAGATCGACGACACCCTGCTCGCGCAGCAGGGTGTGCAACTCCTCGTCGGTGATCAGCTCCCGGCGCATGTTCTCCCGTACGATCCGCCCGTTCCGTACCAGCACCAGCGAGCCGGGCCGGATCAGCCGGGCGGCGGCCGGCCAGCGGTACGCGACGGCGTTCAACAGGTACGACCAGCCGATGATCACCCCGACCAGCAGCACCCCGTCGGTCACCGAGCGGTAGCCGCCGGACATGCCGTTCTGGGCGGCGTCGGCGAGCAGCACGATGACCAGCAGGTCGGTGACGCCGGTGGTGCCGCTCTCCCGCTTGAGGATGACCCGCAGGAGGATGAACAGCGCGAGGTACATGACGCTGCCCCGAACCACGATCTCCACCAACGGGGTGTCCGGGACGAACAGCTCATGCCAGTCGGCCACCCGACGGGCTACCCGCCGCCCGCGCGGCCATGCCTGCCCCGGTCAGGGGCGCAGCAGCACCGGGCCGGCGTCGATCCTCACCCGGAACAGCGCGTACGGCTTGCGTCGCAGGTCCCGGCCCCGCTGGTACTGCGGCTGCCGGTGCAGCTGGTTCGCGGTCACGTAGAGGTGCCCGTCGACGGCCACCGACATGGTGTCGGGCCACAGCAGGCGCGGGTCGTGTACGAAGGTCTCGTACTCGCCGTCCGGCAGCCGCCGCAGCACGGCGTTGTGTTCGTACGAGGTGAAGTAGAGCCGCCCCTTGTCGTCGGACTCCAAGCCGTCCGACCCGGTGCCCTTGTCCCCCTCGTCGACGACGGTCGCCGCGACCGCCTCCTGCGTCACCGACGGGTCGGCCAACGCCTCGGCCGAGACGCTGTGCAGGTGCCGGGACAGCAGCGGGGAGTAGTACAGCCGCTCGCCGTCGGCCGAGATGGCGATGCCGTCGGAGCCCATCGCCAGCGGCTTCGGCGGGCCGTCCGGCGGGCGGTTCATGAGCGGACGACCCTCGACGAAGGGGCGGAAGGCCGATACCGGGTCCGCCTTCGTGGACGGGTGATCGTGCAGTCGCCGCCAGGAGGCCCCGCTGGCCAGGTCCACCACGATGATCCCGTTCGGCCCGGAGTCCGTCGAGTCGGTGATGTACGCGACCCCGGCCTCGCCCCGACGCAGGTCGAAGCGGACGTCGTTGAGGTACGTCGTCGGCGGCGCCACGTCCTGCGGAAAGGTGATCACCTGGGCCACGGTGTCGCTGTCCAGGTCGATCCGCACCAGCTTTGGCCCACCCGGCTTGGTGGGCTGGAACTTCGGGCTGCCGGTGTCCACCACCCAGAGCCGGTCCGCCGGGTCCACCACGATGCTCTGCACCGACACGAACGCGCCCGCGTCGTCGATGCCGGACGGGCTGTTCCACGCCTGGTCGGGGAAGGGCACCTCCCGGCCGTCGCGCAGTTCGACCACGCCGGCCGGCGGGTCGTCACCCCACTGCGGGAAGTTGACGAAGATCCGCCCCTGGTGCGAGACGCTCACCCCGGTCGGCATCGGGCCGGTGAAGGTGTGCACCAGTTCCAACTCGCCAACCGGCTCGTCGCCGACCGGCCCGTTCATGACGAACGCTCCACGGTGCTCATCGTTCGGCTCCCTGTCGGTCGACCCGCTGCCGCTTCCGGCGTGGCTATTCCCGCCCCGGCGTCCGATATGCCTCTACCGTGTCGCGCGGCGGGGACGGCCTCGGGTCAGACCGGCTGGGCGGGGGAGATGGGCAGGCCGGGAACACCGACGTCGACCGCGAGCAGCGCGCCGTCCGCCGGGCCGGCCGCCGTGAGGCCGACCGAGGCGGTGCCGATGAAGAGACGCCGCAGGTCGGTGCCGCCCAGGCAGATGCCGGCCGGCTGGGTCGCCGGTAGCCGGACCTCCCGGTCCAGGCTGCCGTCCGGCCGGTAGCGGCGGACGGCGGAGCCGCCCCACAGCGCGACCCAGAGGTGGTCCGCCGCGTCGAGGGTCATCCCGTCTGGGCTGCCCTCGTCCGGGGACAGCCGCACGAACGGCGTCCGCCCGTGCAGGTCGCCGGTGGCCGGGTCGACGGTGAACCGGTCGATCTCGCCACGCGGCGTGTCCGCGAGGTACATGGTGGTGCCGGCGGCGTCGAACGCCGGCCCGTTCGGGATGGACATGCCGGTCACGGCGGACACCGGCGCGGCGCCCGGGGTCAGCCGGAACAGCGTGCCGCCGCCGGGCGTCTGCGCGTACGTCATGCTGCCGGCCCAGAAGCGGCCGTGCGGGTCGGCGACCGCATCGTTCATGCGGGTGGGCTCGGGCGCGTCGGCAACCAGTTCGGCGACCGGCCGGGGAGCGCCGGCAGCGGGCAGAACGGCGACGCCGGTGCCGGCGGCGGCGAGCCACTCGCCGGGCCGGTCGGCAACCGGGGCGACCGCGCCGAGCGGAACGTCGAGCCGGCGCAGCTCCTTCAGCGGGGCGGGCCGGTCACCGTCGGTCTCCAGCAGACGCCCGGCCAGCAGGTCGACCAGGACCAGCCGGTCGTCGACCCAGCGCAACCCCTCGCCCAGCTCCAACCGCTCCGCGTTCCAGACGGTCGGTTCGGTCAGCTCCATCTCGTTCCTCCTGCGGTCTCCCGGCGGTGGCAGGGGTCCGTGCCGTTGCGCGGACCGTACCGCGCCCGCCACTCGCCGCGGTGCCGCAGGTGACTGCCCGGTCGGGCAGTCACGGTCGGCGGATCAGGCCCGGCCCCGCGGTGATGTCGATCTCGCCGTCCTCGACGTCGTGTCCGGCGGCGCAGCGGAGCACCGCGCGGACCGGCTCGCCGCAGTCGTGGTGGGTGGCGCGGATGCCGGGGCCGGCCTCGTCGGCGCTCCAGGTGTCGCCCCAGTTCCGCAGCGCGGTGATGACGGGCAGCAGGTCGTGGCCCTTGCGGGTGAGTTGGTACTCGTGGCGGGTGCGCTGGCCCGGCTCCCGGTAGGGGATCCGTTCGAGGAGGCCGGCGGCGACCATCTCCTTGAGTCGGGCCGCCATGGCGGGCTCGCCGACTCCGACGCGGCGGACGAAGTCGTCGAACCGCCGGGTGCCGAGCAGAGCCTCACGCATGATCAGGATGGTCGAGCGGCTGCCCACGATGTCCATCGCTCGTGCGACGGAGCAGTTCTCCATCGACCAGGATTCGCGGTCGTCCCGTAGGTCCTCCATGTGGTCCAGCTTACCTGGCTTGCGTTGAAGCTAGCCAGGCAGATCATCGGGCGGTACCCTGGCTTAGCTATGCGTAAGTCAGCTAACCTCCGACCCGAGGACGTCCAGTGACCACCAGCAACACGGCCCCGAGCGGACCTGCCGTCAGCACCCGCGCGGCCGTACGCGGTTCCCGCCCGGTGACCCTGATCGCCATGTGCCTGGGCGCGATGATCACGTTCCTCCAGATCACCGCCACGGTCTCCGCCCTGACCACCATCCAGGCCGACCTCCGGGTCGACCCCACCACCGTGATCTGGATCCCCAGCGCCTACACCCTGGTCGTGGCGAGCCTGGTGCTGTCCGCCGCCACCCTGGGCAACCGCTACGGACGCCGGCGCATGTTCGGCGCCGGCATCCTCGCGATGATCGCCGGCGGCGTCGCCGTGGCCAGCGCGCCCACCGTGGCCTGGGTGATCGTCGGGCAGTTGGTCGCCGGCCTCGGCGGCGCCCTGATCCTGCCGAACAGCCTGGCGATCCTCGGCGCGACGTTCACCGACCCGCACCGCCGTACCGAGGTCATCACCGCCTGGTCGGCCGCCTCCGGCATCGGTCTGGCGATCGGCCCGCTCATCGCCGGTGCGCTGCTGCGTCAGCACTCCTGGCACAGCGTCTACGTGTCGACGATCGTCCTCGGCGTGATCACCCTTGTCGTCACCGCGATCGGGGTGGCCGAGTCGCGGCCCAGCGCGGGCCGACTCGACCTGCCCGGTCTGCTGCTGGGCACCGTCGCCATCGCCGCCGCCGTCTACGCCATGATCCAGGGCGGACGGGACGGCTACACCAGCGGAGTCGTGACGACCGCCTGGATCGTCTCGGCCGTCGCGCTCGTCGCGTTCGTGCTGATCGAGTTGCGCACCAGCGCGCCGATGCTCGACGTACGGCTGTTCCGTTCGGCGTCGTTCAGCGCCGTCATGGTCGTCGCCGCGGTGTCGCTGTTCGGCTTCACCGGTGTGGCGATCCTGCTCGTCCTCTTCCACGAACGTGCCCAGGCGCTCAGCCCGCTGGACACCGGCTGGCGGATGCTGGTGCTCTTCGGCGCGTACGTCCTCGTGGCCTTCGCCGCCGGTCGGACCATCCGGCGTACCGGATTCAAGGCGCCGCTCACCCTCGGCCTGGTGCTCGGCGCGGTGGCCGCCTTCGGACTGGCGGCCCAGGGTCCGACCACGACGTTCGACCACCGCTGGGCGCTGTTCGTGCTGTTCGGCGCGGCCAGCGGTCTGGTGGTGGCGCCGGCGACGGCGGCTGCGCTGGCCAGCGTGGCTCCCGCGCAGGCCGGTATGGCCTCCGGCGCGGTCAACGCCTCCCGCCAGGTCGGCTCGGTGCTCGGCTCGTCCCTGCTGGGCACGCTGCTCACCACCACCATGGCGGCCGACCTGCCGGACCGCCTCGCCGCCCACCAGGTGGGCGAACCCACCCGGAGCGCCGTGCAGGCGGCGGTCGCCGCCGGCGCGACCGGCGACCAGCCGCTGCCCGAACCGGTCCGCTCGGCGCTCGCGGAGGCCATGACCTCCGGAGTCCAGGCCGGTCTGCGGGTGAGCGGCATCGTCTTCCTCGTCACCGCCGTCCTCGCGCTCACCCTCATCCGCAACCGCCCCCACCAGCACTGACGCGAGCCGCGCCAGCGCCGGGCGGCCGCTGGCATCAACGCCGGCCGGCCGGTCCGGTGCCGGGCGCGGGCCGCGTGCGCACCGGCTTGACGGCCAGCGGCGGGCCGCCGCCCCACAGGCACGAGCCGGGGGTACGCGCCAGCGCCCGGTTCCGCGATCAGTCGCCGATCGTGTTCAGATCCTCGATCGCGTCGGCCGGCAGCGTCAGGTCGGCCGCGGCGAGGTTCTCCCGCAGGTGTGCCAGCGTCGACGTGCCGGGGATCAGCGCCATGGTGGGGGAGCGCTGCAGCAGCCAGGCCAGGGCGACCTGCTGCGCCGAGGCGCCCACCCGGTCGGCCACGGCGTTGAGTGTGTCGGACTGCAACGGCGTGAACCCGCCGAGGGGGAAGAAGGCGGCGAAGGCGATGTTCTCGGCCGCGCACCGGTCGACAAGCGGGTCGGCCTGCCGGTTCGCGAGGTTGTAGAGGTTCTGCACGGTGACCACCGGGGCGATGGCCTGGGCCTCGTCGAGTTGGGCGAGCGTGACGTTGCTGAGCCCCAGGTGTCGGATCAGCCCCTCCTGTCGCAGCTCGGCCAGGGCGCCGAACTGCTCGGATAGGGGATCGTCGCCGGTGCCCTCGGCCACGCCGACCCGCAGGTTGACCACGTCGAGGACGTCCAGGCCGAGGTGCCGGAGGTTGTCGTGGACCTGGGCCTTCAGCTCGTCCGGTCGGAGCGCGGGAAGCCAGGATGCGTCGTCGCCGCGCCGCGCGCCGACCTTGGTGACCAGGTGCAGATCGTCGGGGTACGGATGCAGCGCCTCGCGGATCAGCTCGTTGACCACCACCGGGCCGTAGAAGTCGCTGGTGTCGATGTGGCGTACGCCCCGGTCGACCGCCTCGCGGAGCACGGCGAGAGCCTGCGCGTGGTCGCGCGGGGGGCCGAAGACGTGCGGGCCGGCGAGCTGCATCGCGCCGTAACCCATCCGGCTCAGGGTGAGGCCGGCGGCGGGAGTCAGTGCGCCGCCAGGAAGGTTGTCGCTCATGTCGTCCCTCTATCCGTTGTCGTAGCGGTTATGCGCACGACGACTCTCCTTCGGTCTCCGCCCGACTGCCAGGGCCAGGGTGTGCCTGGGAGTGACGCAGCCCGGGAGACGGCTTGACGGGCGTTGTTTGTGAGTGCACACTTACAAACATGCGATCCACCGCTGAGGCCCGTCGGGCCGTCGTTCTGAACGCCGCCGTGTCGGCCTTCGCGCGTACCGGCTTTCACGCCACGCCGGTCACCGCGGTCGCGGCCGCCGCCGGCATCTCCGAGGCGTACGTCTTCCGGCTCTTCGCCGGAAAGCTCGGGTTGTTCGTGGCGGCGGCCGAGGCGTGCTTCGAGCGGATCGTCGCGGCGCTGGAGATGGGTGCGGAGCGCGCCGGGGATGCCGGCCCGGACGAGATCCTGGACGCGATGGGCCGCGCCTACGCCGAGTTGATCGCCGACCGCGACCTCCTGCTGCTCCAGGTGCAGGCGCAGGCCGTCACGGACGTCCCCGAGATCGCCGCGGCGGTGCGAGCCGGCTACAAGCGCGTCGCCACCTTCGTGCAGAACCGGTCCGGCGCGGGCGATGCCCAGGTGCAGCAGTTCTTCGCGTACGGCCAGCTCTGCCACCTGATCGTGACGGCCGGCCTGGAGCAGGTGCCCGAGCCGTGGGCCCGGGCGTTGACCGCCGGCATCCAGCACCCCTGATTCCACGTCCCACCACGGGCCGCTACGGCGGCCCACCTTTTCCGCCCAGCATATGAGTGAGTGCACACTCACAAACAAGAGGAGAGAAGCGATGAACAGCAGCGAGATGATCACCGAAGTGGTGCTGCCCGGCGTGGTGGAGCCGGACGGGCTCCAGCTCAACCGACGCTCCATGCCCGTACCCGCCGCCGGGCAGGCGCTCGTCGAGGTCGAGGCCACCGGCATCTCGTACGCCGAGCAGAGCATGCGCCGGGACCTCTACCCCGGTCAGCCGGCGTTTCCGTTCGTACCCGGCTACGACCTCGTCGGCACCGTCCGCGCGGTGGGACCGGGAGGGGACGCCTCGCTGGTCGGCACCCGGGTCGCGGTGGTCACCAAGACCGGTGCCTGGACCACGCACGCCGTGGTGGCCGTCGACGACCTCACGCCCGTACCGCCCGGCCTGGATCCGGCCGCGGTCGAGACCGTCGTCGTGAACGGGGTGACCGCCTGGCAGATGCTGGACCGTGCCCGGCTGCGGGCCGGGCAGACGATCCTCGTGCACGGCGCGAACGGCGGCGTGGGGACGGTCCTCGTCCAACTCGCACGCCACCTCGGGCTGCGGGTCATCGGCACCGCCGCCCCGCGACACCACGAGGCGCTACGGGCGCTCGGCGTCGAACCGCTCGACTACCGCGCCCCGGACCTGGCCGCACGTGTCCGCGAGTTGTCTCCCGACGGTGTCGATGCCGTCTTCGATCCGGTGGCCGGACCGGGCGTACGCACCTCGTACCGGCTGCTCGCCCCCGGTGGCACGCTCGTCGTCTATGGCAACGCGTCGGCCAACGGTGCCGCACGGTCGATCGTCTGGGTCTTCGTGAAGCTGCTGGCCCGCCTCTACACCTGGAACGCCCTGCCGAACGGCCACCGGGTCGGCTTCTACAACTTCTGGGCCGGCAGCCGCACGCGCGGCGCGGCGTTCCGGCGGCGGCTGCGTGCCGACCTCGGCAGCGTGCTCGACCTGCTTCGGCAGGGCGTGCTCGTGCCGCAGATCGCCGCCCGCTACCCCCTGACCGAGGTCTCTGCCGCGCTGGCCTTCGCCGAGGCCCGTACCCGGCCGGGCAAGGTGGTGCTGGAGCCCTAGCCGGCGTCCTCGGCGAGGTGTCCGCGCAGGGTGACCAGCGCCCGGGTGAGCAGCCGGGAGACGTGCATCTGGGAGACGCCGATCCGCTCGGCGATCTGGGCCTGGGTCAGGTTGCCGTGGAACCGCAGGCTCAGGATCCGACGCTCGCGTTCGGGCAGCGTGGCGAGCGCCGGGCCGAGGGCGACGCGGAGGTCGACGAGGTCCAGTTCGTGGTCGTCCACCCCGAGGGTGTCGCCGAGTTCCAGGGTTCCGTCGGCACCCACGGGCGAGGACAGGGACGTCGTCCGGTACGCCCGGGCCCCCTCCAGCCCTTCCAGCACGGCCTCCTCGGAGACGTCGAGGTAGGTGGCGATGTCGGCGACCGTCGGCGAGCGGCCCAGAGTGTGGGTCAACGTGCCGTTGGCGGCGCTGATCGACAGCCGGAGTTCCTGGAGGCGGCGAGGAACCCCTACGGCCCAGGTGCGGTCCCGGAAGTATCGCTTGATCTCGCCGGCGATGGTGGGGATGGCGTACCCACTGAAGTCGACGCCGCGGGCGGCGTCGAAGTGGTCGACGGCCTTGACGAGACCGACCATGGCGGTCTGCGTCAGGTCCTCGTCGGGCACGCCGCGCCCGGAGTAACGGCGGGCCAGGTGGCGGGCGAGCGGCATCCACGCCTCGATGGCACGGTCCCGCAGGGCCGGTCGGCGCGGATCGTCGGCCGGGGTGGTGACCAGTTCGACGATGAGTTGTTCCGTGCTGGCGTTGCTCCGACGGGTGGTGCCGGTGCCGGTCGTGTGCTCCACAGTGGTGACCATGGGACTGGTCCTCTCCACGGGTGCCCATCAACGAGGTCGACCGGAGAGAGATCCGAACCGGCTGCCGCCGGAGCGCATGGACGGACGGATGCGCTGTCGAGGAGGGTCCACAACCCGGGCCTCGCCACCGCGTCATGTCGTTCACATGTCGGCCCCGACGCTACCCGAAAGTGCGAGTTATTACTAGCCGAAAGTATGAAGGGCCGAAGGTCGGGCGAGGTCAGGCGCACATTGGCAGTTCGCTGCCGGGCTTCTAGGGTGGTCAGGACACGGGGAGGTGGAGCGTGGTCGACGCTGGCGACGCGGCGCGTTGGCTACAGCTCAACGCACCCCGAGGTGGGCCGGACGAGCTGTCGCTCCTCGTCACCCGGGCGGCGCCGGCGATCGGCGCCACCGAGATCGTGATCTACCTGGCGGACTACACGCAGTCCTGCCTCGTGCCCATGCTCGGTGCCGGTCTGACCCGGGACGAGTTGACGATCGAGACGACCCTGGCCGGACGGGCGTTCACGACCCTCGACGTGCAGCGAGCCGCCGAAGCCCCGGACCGGTTCTGGGTGCCTCTGCTGCTCGGCTGTGAGCGCCTCGGTGTCCTGGAGGTCGTCTCGCCGGCCGCCGGTGACCCGGAGTTGGACGGGCCCGCCTGGGAGTTGGCGGTCAACGTCGCCCAGGTCCTGGTGAACCGCCGGCGCTACGGCGACGTCGTCGAGCGGATGCGCCGCCGCCTGCCGATGCAGGTCGCCGCCGAGATCGTGTGGGGACTGCTGCCGCCGCTGACCTTCGCGACCGACGATCTGGTGGTCACCGCGATCCTCGAACCGTGCTACGACGTCGGCGGGGACATCTTCGACTACGCGCTGAACGGCGACGTGCTCAGCATCGGGCTCTTCGACACCTGTGGGCACGGCATCAGGGCGAGCAGCCTGGCGTCGTTGGTGGTCAGCGCGTACCGCAACGCTCGCCGAACCGGCCTCGACCTCGTCGACACGGCCATCAGCATCGACCGGTGGGTGCGCTCGGAGCACCCGAGCTACTTCGCGACCGCGCTGCTCGCCGAACTGGACCGGCGGACCGGCCGGCTCAGGCTCATCAACGCCGGGCACCCCGGCGCCATGCTGCTGCGCGACGGCAAGGCGATCCGGGAGCTGCCGGGGCCGACCGCGCTGCCGCTCGGTCTCGGTCACCTGTCGGAGAAGAGGCCCCGGGTGTACGAGGAGGAGCTGCACCCGGGTGATCGCCTCCTCGCCTACACCGACGGCATCACCGAAGCGCGCAGTGCCGACGGGGAGCGGTTCGGGCTGGACCGGCTCGTCGACTTCGTCAACCGTGCCCTCAACGACCGGCTGCCCAGCCCGGAGACGATGCGCCGCCTGGTGCGTGCCGTCCTCGCGTACCAGGACGAGCAGCTCGACGACGACGCCACGGCCCTGATCCTGGAGTGGCAGCCGCCGCACCTGCCGCTGGGGCACCTGCGCCACGTCACCGCGCCCCACCTCTGACCGCCGAGTGGGATTTTGCACTCCCAGTGCACTTGTCTGAGATTCGGAGGCTGTCTAGCGTCACACCATGGCTGATTCGTGGACCTTCGCCGTGGCCCGTGACGATCTCTCCCGGACCACGCTCGCCGACGGCGACGTGCCCGAGCTGCCCGATGGCGCGGCGCTGCTGCGCGTCGACCGGGTCGGCCTCACCGCCAACAACGTGACCTACGCGGTGCTGGGCGAGGCGATGCGCTACTGGGAGTTCTTCCCGCCCGGCCCGCGCGGGCTCGACGCACAGTGGGGGCTCGTGCCGCTGTGGGGATTCGCCGAGGTGGTCGCGTCGACGGTCGCCGACGTCGAGGTGGGCCAACGGGTCTACGGCTACCTACCGTCCGCCGCCCACCTGGTGGTCCGGCCGGACCGGGTGGACGCGTCCGGGTTCCGCGACGCGAGCCCGCACCGCGCCGATCTGCCCTCGCCGTACAACGCGTACCGGGCGACCAGCGGCGACCCGGCCTACCAGGCCGAGCAGGAGGATCTGCTGATCCTGTTCCGGCCGCTCTTCTTCACCTCCTTCATGCTGGCCGACCAGGTCGTCGACAACGACTTCTACGGCGCGCGGTCGCTGGTGCTGTCGTCGGCGTCGAGCAAGACGGCGTACGCCGCCGCGTGCGAACTGCACGACCGCGGCGCGCGCCTGATCGGGCTCACCTCGCCCGGCAACGTCGCGTTCACGCGGTCACTGGGCTGCTACGACGAGGTCGTCCCGTACGACGCGATCGACACCCTGGACGTGGTCGACACCGCGTACCTCGACCTGTCCGGCGCGCCCACGACCCGGGCCGCGCTCCGCGCACACCTCGGCGACCGGCTCGTCCGGGACATCGCCGTCGGGCTCACCACCCAGACGCCCAACGCCGACGCTGCCGGGGAGGTCTTCTTCGCGCCCGTGCAGATGCGCAAGCGCAGTAGGGACTGGGGGCGCGACGGGCTCGACGCGCGGTTCACCGACGCCTGGCAGCGGTTCGTCCCGAAGGTGAGCGGATGGCTCGACGTGCGGGTCGGCCACGGTCCGGAGGCGCTGCGGGACGCCTGGCTCGACGTCCTCGCCGGTCGTACGCCCCCACGGGTGGGCCACGTCGTCCAGTTCTGAGCGTCCGGCAGCCGTTACGGCACGATGGCGTCGACGTAGCCGCCGTCGACCCGGACCGCCGCGCCCGTCGTCGCGGAGGCGAGCGGAGAGGCGAGGTACGTGACCATGTTGGCGATCTCCTCCGGCTCGATGAGCCGCTGGAGCAGCGACTGCGGCCGGTGCAGCCGCATGAACTCCCGCTGGGCCTCCTCCCACGGGAGGCTGTCGCCCACGAGATCGGCGACGAGGTCCTCCACGCCGCCGGTATGGGTCGGCCCGGCGAGCACCGAGTTGACGGTCACGCCGGTGCCGGCCGCGGCCTTCGCGAACCCGCGCGAGACGCCGAGCAGGGCGGTCTTCGAGACGCCGTAGTGGATCATCTCGGCGGGGATGACGACGGCCGAGTCGCTGGCGATGTACTGCACCCGTCCCCAACCGCGGTCCATCATCGCCGGCAGGTAGGCGCGGGTCAGCCGGACACCGGCCAGCACGTTCACCTCGAAGTAGCGACGCCACTCGTCGTCCGAGATCTCCAACGGCTCGGTCGGGCCGAAGATGCCGAGGTTGTTGACCAGGATGTCGACGCTGGGCAGCAGGTCGAGGGTGCGAGCCGTACCCTCGTCGGTCGACACGTCCGCGTCCACCTCGACGACCTCCGCGCCGGGGACCTCGTCGCGCAGGGCCTTCACCGCCCGCTCCACGCTGGCGGCGGTACGGCCATTCACGGCCACCCGCGCCCCCGCCCGGGCGAGCCCGACCGTGATGGCCGCGCCGATGCCCTGGGTCGAGCCGGTGACCAGCGCGGTCCTACCGGCGAGATCGATCTGAACCGTCATGCCCCATCCCCGTCCTTGCGCACCGCACCCGCTTACCGCAGCCTCGACCGTAACGGTGTCGGCCGGACCCGGCAGGGTGAGTCGGACAGATCACGCCCGACGCCCGCGGCCGGTGTCCGGTCCGAGCAGAAAACCGTAATGTGACCTGCCACCGCTCGTCTCCGATCAGGAGGCGGTCAGCGCGCACAGGCGCTGTTCGGACCGAGCGCACAAGGAGTGGAACCCATGTCGTCAGCCGGTCGGGCAGTTGCCGATCCCGGGTTGGTCGTCGCGGCGCGACAGGGCGACCGGCGCGCCCTCGACGACCTCGTGGCGGCCTCGCTTCCGCTGGTCTACAACATCGTCGGGCGTGCGCTGCGCGGTCACGCCGACGTCGACGACATCGTCCAGGAGACCCTGGTACGGGTGATCCGGCACCTGCCCACCCTCAACGACCCGGCGGCGTACCGGTCCTGGCTGGTGGCGATCACCATCCGACAGGTACGCGACTGGGACCAGCGCCGACGGCTCGCCCTCAACCGGGACGCCGGGCTGGACGCGATCCACAACGTGCCCGACCCCGCCTCCGACTTCGCCGGGATGACGATCCTCCGGCTCGGCCTCACCGACCAGCGACGTGAGGTCGCCGAGGCCACCCGGTGGCTCGATCCCGACGACCAGGAACTGCTGTCGCTGTGGTGGTTGGAGGAGACCGGCGAGCTGACGCGTACCGAGATCGCCGAGGCGGCGAATCTGTCGCCGGGGCACGTCGCGGTCCGCATCCACCGGATGAAGGAGCAGATCCAGAGCGCCCGTGGGGTCGTCCGCGCGCTGCACGAACGACCCGGGTGTCCGGACCTGCACGCCGTGACGGCCGAGTGGGACGGCAACCCGAGCCCGCTGTGGCGCAAGCGGTTGGGCCGACACGTCCGTGACTGTGCGTTCTGCGGTCACCTGGGCGCCGCCTTCCTGCCGATCGACCGGCTGCTCGCGGGGATGTCGCTGCTGCCGTTGCCGGCCGGTCTCAGCGCCCACATCCCGCAGGCGACCGCGCCCATGACCGTCGCACCGACCGTCGGGTCGTCGGCGAAGGTCGCCGGCCTGGCGGCGCACGCGCCCAGTGGCCTGCTGCCGTCCCTCGCGGCTTCGGTGGCGGTGGCGGTCACCGCGGTCACCGCGTTGGTGGTGCTCCTGCCGGCTGATCCGGCCGCCGCGCCACCGGCCGCGCCCTCCTGGGCCGCAGCGCCGCCCGCCTCGCCCACTGTCGTCGCCTCGCCGAGCAAGGCGCCGTCACCGAGCGTTCGTCCGTCGCCCTCGAAGGCGCCGGTGGTGCCGGCGGTCAGCTCCGCGCGCAAGGGCGTCGGGGTGTGGAACTTCGCGGGCGCGAGTCAGGCGTTGGCCAACTCGAAGGCCGGTTGGTACTACACCTGGGGTACCCAGCATCCCGGCATCACCACTCCCAAGGGGGCGGCGTTCGTTCCCATGATCCGCAGCGCGGAGAACGTCAACGCCGGAGAGCTGGCCCGGGCCCGGGCCGCCGGACCGTACCTGCTCGGCTTCAACGAGCCGGACCTGCCCGAGCAGGCCAACATGACCGTCGACCAGGCGCTGGACCTGTGGCCGCAACTGATGGCGACCGGCAGCAAACTGAGCAGTCCGGCGGTCGCCTGGGGCGGCGCGGATCCGCAGGGTTGGCTGGGCAGGTTCATGGCCGGCGCCCAGGCCCGGGGTCACCGCGTCGACTTCATCGCCCTGCACTGGTACGGCGGTGACTTCACGACGGCCGCGGCCGTGGACCAGCTCCGGCAGTACCTGCAAGCCGTCTACCAGCGGTACAAGAAGCCGATCTGGCTGACCGAGTTCGCGCTGATCCGCTACGACGGCGGGGGGCAGGTGTTCCCCACTCAGGAGCAGCAGGCCGCCTTCCTCACCGCAGCCACCAGCATGCTCGGCCAACTCTCCTACGTGCAGCGGTACGCCTGGTTCGGCCTGCCCGCGACCGACAAGGACAAGTCCGGGTTGTTCAGCGACGGTTCCAAGGCGACGGCTGTCGGCCGCGCGTTCCAGGCCGCGCGCTGATGACCGGTTCCGCGCTCAAGACCCCCGCCTGGCGGATCGCCGGCGTCGCCGTGACCCTGGCCGCGACGACGCTGGCCGTCGGTCTGACCTGGAACGCGAGCCGCACCGACCAACCCGCCGCTCCCGCGTCGGCAGCTCCCGCACCGACCGCGTCGGTGCTGCTCAACGGCACCGACGACGCCTTCATCCAACTGCTGCTCCCGATGGACGAGGGTGTCCTCGCGCTGATCGACCACGTCGACACCCGTCCGTCGGCCACCGACCCCGCGCTGCGCGCCATCCTCGGTGACATCCGGACGGCGCACCGGGCCGAGGCGTCGGAGCTGCGGCGTCTGCTGGCCGCCGGCAACGTCCCCGAACAGAACATCCACGAGGGGCACCAGATGCCCGGCATGGTGACGGACGACCGTCTCGCCGAGCTGCGCGCCGCCCCCGACACCGAGGTGCCGTCCCGGGCGGTGGGTCTGCTCCGGGCGCATCTCGAGCAGACGGTGGTGCTGTGCCGGGGCGAGCAGAACGCCGGGGGCAGCCCGGAGGCGCGGGCGCTCGCCGGCCGGATCCAGGCGACGCGGGCCGCCGAGCTGAGCGCTCTGGCCGGTCGCCCCGGTTCGACCGGCGATGCGGACCACTGACCTGTACGACACCGTCGGCGGTCCGGCGCGAGTGTCGCGGGCTGCCCATCGTGCCGGGACGACCGGGTACGCGGACAGCGTCCGGAGAGGCCGTACCGGTGGGGCAGGGTCACCCCGCCGGGGTGCCGCGACCACACCGACGGCGGGCTGGCGCGGTGGGCACCGCCGGGCCACGGGTAACGCCACCCTGGTCCGGGCGAGTGCGTTGGTGGGCCTGGGGTGGCTGCTCGCGATCCTCGCCGCGCCGCACGTCACCCTCTCCCCGGGCGGGCGGATGCTCGCCCTCTTCTGCCACCTGACCTGCCTGGTGGTGGGCTTCGGCGCGGTGTTGACGGTGGACTGGTTCAGCCTGCGCTGGCTGCTGCGTCGCGAACCGCTCGAGGCCGTGCTGAACGCGGCACGGGCGGCTCACCCGCTCATCTGGCTGGGCCTCGTCGGCCTCGTGGTGAGCGGCGCGGCGTTGGGACCGGACACGTCCTCCGCGCTGGTGTGGGTCAAGCTGGTCGCGGTGCTCGTGGTCGGCGTCAACGGGCTCTTCCTCGGCCGGGTACGGGATCGACTCGTCGCCGTTCAGGACGGCCCGCGCTGGTCCGCTCTGCTGCCCGGCGTCGCCGCCGCACTCACCTCTCAGCTCGGCTGGTGGGCCGCGACACTGATCGGCTTCCTCAGCGCGAATCGCTGATCCGGTGGTCAGGCGGTCGGGTGGTCGGCCTCGAAGCGGGACCGGGTGAGGAACGCGAGCTGGGCGCGCTTGTCCGGCAGGTCGATCTCGGCGTCGAAGGTGAACCCCTCGATCTCCAGGCGGCGCAGCGCGAGGTGGTTCCGGATGTCCGGCTCGACGACGATCCGCCGCGCGGCCGGATCGCGGAACAGGAACCGCGCCAGGGCTGGACCGACCGCGTCGGTGAGGCCACGGGCGAGGTGCCGGGCCGGGCTGAGCAGCAGGTGCATCCCGACGTCGCCGGGCTGTACGACGTACCGCTCGCCGACCGGGTCCGCCTCGGGCTGGTAGGTCTGGAACAGGCCGACCGGCTCCCCGTCGACGCGGATCAGGTACGCGTGGTGCGTGGGCAGGCCGTCGACGAAGGTGTAGATCTCGCGAACCTGGTCGAGGGTGTGTGTCCCCATGCCCCAGAACGAGTTCCGGGGCAGCGTGACCCAGCGGTGCAGGAGCGCCGCGTCCCGGTCGGGTGCCACGGGTGTCAGCGTGAACTCGCCGAGGCCGGTGATCTTCTCCTGGTATGTCATGTCGTGCTCCTTTACTACTGCGGGCTGGGGTGGCGCGAGGGGGACACGCGTTCCGCCTGCGGCGAAGGTAGGTTAGCCTGCCCTAACGAAGGTTCGCCTTACCTGGAGGGGTGCGTGAAGCGGAACTGGGAAGCCCTGGTCCTCAAGGCCATGGGAGGCCGGGACTTTGAGTTGACGGTGCGGGCCACCGAGTCGGTGGACGGGCACTACCAGCGGCTGCTCCTGGACGACGGCGGCCTGCTGGCGGCGTGCGGCGTCCACCCCACGATGTGGGTCCGACTGTGGTTCGACAACGACGGGCGGGCGCACCAGCGGGCGTACACGCTTGTCGACCCCGACCCGGCCACCGGCCGGTTCAGTCTCGAATTCGCCATCCACGACGGCTGCGCCGCCCGCTGGGCGACCTCGGCGCGGGTGGGCGACACCATCGTCGCCACCGTGCAGGGCAGCGCCTTCGCGCTGCCCGACCCCGCGCCGGAGCACCTCTACCTCGTCGGCGACGCGGCCTCCCTGCCGGCGGTCAACAGCCTGCTCGACGCCGGCGCCGACATTCCGGCGACGATCTGGCTCGAGTACGCCCACGAGGGCGAGAAGGCCCTCGCGCCGCGCGCCCGGGCACACCACGACGTGACCTGGGTGCCCCGGGACCCCGACGGCCAACACCTCGTCGACACCGTCCGCTCCGATCTGCCGGCCAACGACGCGGCCCACTACTGGGTCGCCTGCGAGGCGGCCACCACCCGGGGCATAACCCGGCACATCCGCCGGACGTTGGGCGTGGACAAGGACCGGCTGACCTCGCTCGGCTACTGGAGAGCCCCGTGAGAGGCCGGCTCGGCACCCTCACCGCGCTGTACGTCACCCAGTACCTCGGCATCGGCTTCATCACCGTCGGACTGACCGCCATCCTGCGCGACGGCGGCACCTCGCTGGACACCCTCGCGCTGCTCCAGGTCGTCGGCGTGATCTGGCCCGTCAAGTTCCTCTGGGCGCCGATCCTCGACCGGTACGGCTCCCGTCGCCACGGCCACTACCGGTCCTGGTTGCTCGTCCTCCAGAGCGCCCTGGTGCTGGCCCTGTTGGCCCTGCTGCCATTTCCCCGTCCGGCCGACGCGCTCGGTCCGGTCATCGCCATCTGCGCCGCGTACGTCTTCTTCTCCGCCACCCAGGACATCGCCGTGGACGCCGTCGCCGTGCGGATGCTCCACGACGCGGACCGGGGGACCGGCAACGGCATCCAGGTGGCGGCGAGCTACCTCGGCAACCTGCTCGGCGGCGGCGCCTGCGTACTGGTCTACGACCGGTTCGGCTGGGTGCCGGCGGTCGGCCTGCTGGCCGCGATGACCGCGGTCGGGCTGCTGGTGGTGTGGCGGTTCTCCGAGCCGACCCGTACCGATCGGGTCGACCGCGTCGGTACCGCCTACCGGGCGCTGCTGTCGGTGTTCGGCCAGCCCGGCTGCCGGCGGTGGACCTTCGGCGTCGTGCCACTGGTCTACGTCGGCGCGGGCATGGCGTACGCGCTGGTCACGCCCGCCCTGGTGGACGCGGGATGGTCGTTGGGCCGGATCGGGGTGGTGACCGGTGTGGTGACCAGCGCGCCGGCCATCGTGGCCGGGCTGGTCGCCGGGTTCGGCGTCGGTCGGTTCGGTCGCGGCACCATGCTCGTGGTCGGCGGGGTGGCCCTCGTGGTGTCGACGACCATGCTGCTGCCGTTGCTCAACGGCCGTGCCCCACTGGGCGGGACCGTCACCGCGCTCTGCTGCTTCATGGTGGCCTACACGATCGCCAACGTCGTGCTCTACACGGTGAACATGGACTACTCGCGGCCGGGAACCGGTGGCACCGACTTCACCGTCCTGTCGTCGTTCGGCCTGGTGTGCTCGTTCGTGGCCTCCTCGGTGGGGCTGGCGGCCGCGGACCGGGTCGGCTATCCGCCGGTGGCGGTCGCCGCCGTCGTGCTGGTGGCCGCCGGGGTCGCCCTCGGTCTGGCGCACCAGCGTCGGTTCCCGCGCGCACCCCACGCCGCCGCCGAGCCGGCGACCGGGCGCGGTTCGACCGGCGTACGGGCGGCGGTGTGACGCTCACCCAGCCGGTCGCCGTACCCACGGCGTCGGTACGACCACCACACCGCTGGCTCGTCCTGGCCGTGCTCTGCGTCGCCCAACTCGTCGTGGTGCTGGACAACACGGTGCTGACCGTGGCGGTGCCCGTGCTCACCAGCGAGCTGGGCGCCAGCACCGCCGACGCGCAGTGGATGATCAACGCGTACGCCCTGGCCCTGTCGGGGCTGCTGCTCACGGCCGGCGCGGCCGCGGACCGGTACGGCCGACGCCGGATGCTGCTCGCCGGGCTCGTCCTGTTCGGACTCGGCTCGCTGGCGGCGGGCCTCGCGAGCAGCAGCGGTCAGTTGATCGCCGCACGGGCGGGGATGGGCGTCGGCGGGGCGCTGCTGGTCACGTCGACGCTCGCGGTGGCGATGCAGGTCTTCGACGGTCCCGAACGCTCCCGGGCCATCGGCATCTGGGCCGCCACCAGCGCGTTCGGCTTCGCGGTCGGCCCGCCGATCGGTGGCACCATCCTGGCCCACCTGCCGTGGGGCGCCATCTTCCTGCTGAACGTCCCCATCGTGCTGGTCTGCCTGCTGGTCGGGCGGGCACTCGTCCCCGAGTCCCGCGGCACGGCCGGAGGCCGTCTCGACGGGTGGGGTGCCGCGCTCTCCACCGCGGGGCTGACCGCGGTCGTCTTCGCGATCATCGCCGGGCCGGAACGGGGCTGGGCCTCGACCGAGGTGGTCGGCACGGCCGTTGTCGGCGTACTCCTGCTCGGCTGGTTCGTCCGCTGGGAGCGGCGGATCGCCCACCCCATGCTGGACATGCACTTCTTCCGCAACCGGCAGTTCGTCGGCGCGGTGTCCGGGGTCGTCCTGGTCACCTTCGGGGCGACCGGCGCGCTGTTCCTGCTGACCCAGCACCTCCAGTTCGTTCGTGGCTATCCGGCCTGGGAGGCGGGCCTTCGGATGGCTCCCTTCGCACTGTCCATCGTGCTGCTCAACGTCAGTGGGGTGGCGGCCGCCGTGATCCGCCGTCTCGGGCTGGCCGCCGCCATCGCCGTCGGCATGACCCTGCTCGCGGCCGGCCTCGCGGCGGTGACCCTGCTGTCCGACGCCGGGTACGGGGTGCTGCTCGCCGGCCTGCTCGTCATGGGCGTCGGCTGCGCACTGGCCAACCCGGCCATCGTGGAGGCGGTGATGAGCGCGATCCCGGCCGAGAAGGCCGGCGCCGGCGCCGGCGTGGACGGGACCATGACCGAGGTCGGCAGCAGCCTCGGCATCGCCGTACTCGGCGCGGTTCTGAACGCTCGGTTCGCGGCGCTGCTGCCCGCCGCGCTGGCCGGCGCGGACTCGTTCCCGGCGGCGCTCGCCGCCGCCCGGGAGGGACCGCAGCGGGCCGCCGTGACCAGCGCCTTCGCCTCCGCGCTGGAGACCGGGCAACTGGTCGGCGCCGCCGCGGTACTGGCCGGTGGTCTGCTCGCCGCCGCGCTGCTGCGCCGCGCGCACACCGCACGGACGTCGACGGCCGGCAGCTAGGCCGGCGGCTCGACCGCCTCGGCGAGCACCTCCAGCACGTGCCGGTACGGCTGCCCGGTGGCCCGACTCATGCCCATCTCGCAGGTGCGGTTGCAGGACGCGTACGCGTCGTGCTGGCGCTCGTTGACCTCGGCGGCCTGGGCGGCGGTCGCGCCGGCAGTGACCTCGGGGTGCAGCAGTCCCCGGTCACCCGCGAAGGCGCAACAGCCCCAACTGTCCGGCACGGTCACCGTGTCGGCGACCGCCCGGGCCACCGTGTGCAGGTCGTCGACGCCGTCGAGGTGCACGGTCGAGCAGGTGGGGTGCAGCGCGAGCGAACCGAGTCGCCGGGCCTCGGGCAGCGCCGGCAGCAGGTGCTGCGCGGTGAAGGTGACGCTGTCGACGAAGCGCAGCCCGGCGTACCGCGCCCGGTCCTTCACGGCGAGCGCGGCGGTCAACTGGGTGAGGCCGTGGGTGCAGGACGACGCGTCGCAGACGACGGGCAGCCGGCCCTGGTCGCTGGCGGCCCAGAGCACGGCCAGGGTGCGCTCGGCCATCTCGCGGTGCCCGGCCGGGTAGCCCTTGGACTGCCACGGCGTCCCGCAGCACAGACCCGCCGTGCCCGCCGGTACGACCACCGGCATCCCGGCCAGCTCGCACAGGCGCAGGAACGCCGCCGCCGAGCCGCCGGACGGACCGTCCTGGGCCGCGAAGACGCTGCCGATGCACGCCGCGAAGAACACCGCCTGGGCGTGCGGCGCGCTGCGCGGCGTCGGACGGGACGCTCCCGCCCGGGGGATGTCGTCGCTCCACTGTGGTACGAGTTCGGTGCCGCCGAGGGACCGGATCATCCCGGTGGCGGCGCGGACCACCGGTGTCGGGGTGACGTGCGCGGCGTTCAGCCCGACCCGGACGCCGGTCACGGCGGCCTTCCAGTGCCGCGCGACACCGGCTGCGGTGCGCTGGGCGCGGGGGCTGTGCCGCTCGGCGCGCAGCCGCTTCATGGCCGCCCCGGTGTCGATGCCGACCGGGCAGGCGGTGACGCAGAGGCTGTCGGCGGCGCAGGAGTCCACCGCCGCGTACGCGTAGTCGTCGATCAACTCCCGGCGGCGCTCCTCGTCACCGGCGGCGGTGGCGAGGGCGATCTGCCGTTGCAGCACGATGCGCTGCCGGGGCGTGGTGGTGACGTCGGCGGTGGGGCAGACCGGCTCGCAGTAGCCGCACTCCACGCAGGCGTCCAACTCCTCGTCGACCGTCGGGACGGCCTTGAGCTGCCGCAGGTGCACGCTCGGGTCGTCGTTGAGCAGCACACCCGGGTTGAGCAGGCCGGTCGGGTCGCACAGCCGCTTGAGTTCGCGCATGACGTCGTACAGCTCGTCGCCGTACTGCCGGCGGACGAAGGGCGCCATGGCCCGGCCGGTGCCGTGTTCGGCCTTGAGGGTGCCGCCCTCGGCAAGCACGAGATCGACCATGTCGTCGGTGAACCGCGCGTAGCGCTCGACCTCGGCCGGCGTGTCGAAGGACTGGGTGAGCATGAAGTGCAGGTTGCCGTCGCGGGCGTGTCCGAAGATCACCGCGTCGGCGTACCCGTGCCGCTCGAACAGGTCGATCAGGCCGTCGCAGGTGCCGGTGAGGCGGGGCATCGGCACCGCGATGTCCTCCAGCAGGGCCGTGGTACCGGGTGGGCGGGCCCCGGCGACCGCCGTGTAGAGGCCCTTGCGCAGGTGCCAGAGCTTGGCCCGCTCGCGCGGGTCACGGGTCAGCTCGGTGCCGGTGACGGCGGGCAGCCGGTCGAGCACTGCCCGGGCGTCGGCGAGCGTCGTGGCCAGGTGCTCCGCGCTGTCCTCGGCGAACTCCACCAGCAGCGCCGCGTGACCGGTGACGGCCAGCCCGCGCAGGGTCGCGCTCGCGCCGGGGTCGCGCTGGCTGACCCGCAGCGCAGCCGCGTCCAGCAGCTCGGCGGTACGCGCGCCGGCGGCGAGCAGGGCGGGCAGCGCGTCGGTGGCG
Source organism: Micromonospora sp. NPDC051543 (assembly GCF_044454415.1). NCBI lineage: Bacteria > Bacillati > Actinomycetota > Actinomycetes > Micromonosporales > Micromonosporaceae > Micromonospora > Micromonospora sp. NPDC051543. The sequence goes on along the minus strand of NZ_JBITDT010000006.1, from coordinate 321,262 downwards.
TCGGTGAGACCGGGCAGGATGAGCAGCCCGGTGGCGGCATGCGGGTGGATCTCGACGGTGCGGAAGACCGCCTCGGCCACGAAGCCGAGCGTGCCCTCGCTGCCGATCATCAGGTGGGCGAGCATGTCGACCGGGCTGCTGTGGTCGAGCAGCGAGTTCAGCCCGTACCCCATGGTGTTCTTCATCGCGAACAGCCGCTCGACGGTGGCCCGCGAGCCGGGGTCGGACCGCACCCGGTCGCGCAGCCGCAGCAGCCCGGCGTGCAGCTCGGGTTCGGCGGCCCGCAGCCGCTCGTCGGCGTCGCGGGCGGCGGAGTCGACGACCGTGCCGGACGGCAGCACGAAACGCAGCGACTCCATCGTGCGGTACGCGTTGTCGGTGGTGCCGCAGGTCATCCCGCTGGAGTTGTTGGCCACCATGCCGCCCACCGTGCAGGCGGCCTCGCTGGCCGGGTCCGGGCCGAGCCGACGGCCGTAGCGGGCCAGCCGGGCGTTGGCCTGCCGGATCGTCAGCCCCGGTTGGAGCCGGATGCGCCGCCCGTCGTCGAGCACCTCGGCGTCGCGCCAGTCGGTGCGCACGTCGACCAGGACGCCTGCGCCGCCGGCCTGCCCGGCGAGGCTGGTGCCGCCGCCGCGCAGGGTCAGCGGCACCCCGGCCTCCCGCGCGCCGGCCATCAGCGCGCCCACCTCGGCCGCTGAGGCGGCGCGGACCACCGCCTGCGGCTCGAACAGGTATGGCGAGGCATCGTGCGCCGCCGCGAGCCGCCGGGGCAGCTCGGCGCTGGCCCGGCTCGGATCGTCGAGGCGGGAGCGCAGCAGGTCGGCGACCTCGCGGGCGCGGACGCCGGCGGCGGTCGGCGCGGGTACGACGGTGCTCATTGGACGGCTCCTCCCGGAAAGGGCGGTCAGTCGGACGCGACGATCAGCAGCCTGGTCGGGGCGGTGCCGCCGGGCGCGGGCAGCCGCAGCGGCTCGCGGCCGGGGGTGATGCTGCCGAGCACCGAGGCGTGCCGCGCGCCGGTGCCCGAGGGCAGGGTGCCCGGCAGCCCGTGCACGGTCAGGTAGCCCAGCAGCGCGAACGCCAGCGCCTCCTTGGCGTCCGACGGGACACCCACCTCGTCGCTGGACGTCAGGTCGACGCCGGGCAGCTCGTCGACGAGCATGCCCATCAGCGTCGGGTTGTGCGCCCCGCCGCCCGAGACCACGAGCCGGGTGACGCCGTGCGCCCGGCAGGCGTCGGCCACCGTGACCGCCGTCAGCCGGGTGAGCGTGGCCAGCACGTCCCGCGGATCCGGGGTGGGCACGTCGGCCAGGGCGGCGAGCAGGTACGGCAGGTGGAACAGCTCCTTGCCGGTGCTCTTCGGGCCGGGCAGCCGGTAGTACGACTCGTCGAGCAGCCGCCGCAGCAGTTCCGGGCTGACCTGCCCGGCGGCTGCCCCGCGTCCGTCCCGGTCGTACTCCTCGACGCCGCCGCTGAAGTGGCGTACGGCGGCGTCGAGGAGCGCGTTGGCCGGCCCGGTGTCGAACGCGAGAGGGTCGCCGTCCGGCGCGACGACCGTGATGTTGGCGATCCCGCCCAGGTTGAGGGCGGCCGGGATGCCCGGCAGACCGCGCAGCAGCAGCGTGTCGAAGAGGGCGACCAGCGGCGCGCCCTGGCCGCCGGCCGCGACGTCCCGGCTGCGCAGATCGGCCACGACCGGAAGTCCGGTGGCCTCGGCGATCCAGGCCGGCTGACCCAGTTGGAGGGTGCCCCGGACCACGCCGCCCTCGACCCAGTGGTGCATGGTCTGGCCGTGCGAGACGACCAGGTCGGCCCGCCCCTCGCACAGCTCGGCGAGGGCTCGCGTGCCGGCCTCGGCGAACGCCTGGCCGATGCCGGTGTCCAGCACGCAGATCGCCTCGGTGGTGGTCGGCGCGGGTGGCAGGGCGGCGGCGATCCGGGCACGCAGCTCGTCCGGGTACGGGTGGCTGAGCCGGCCCAGCGGGCGCATCCGCAGGGTGTCGCCGTTCAGCTCGAACTCGGCGGCGGCGGCTTCGATGCCGTCGTAGGAGGTGCCGGACATCAGGCCGATCACGCGCATGGCGGTCTCCTTCATGCCCGGCCCACGGGTGCCGCCGTCGTCTCGTCGTCATCGTCGACGCGGCTGTGGTCGTACGGCGTCGGGGCCGGGTGGAACCAGCTCGACACCACGCCGACGGCCAGGGTGATCAGGACGCCGATCGGCACCAGCCACTGGGCGGCGATGGCGGTCGCGGTGGTGGTGCCGGCCGTCGTCACATCGATCTTGACGTAGCGGACGATGTAGGTCATCACCGCGATCGTGACGAGGAAGGCGATCACCGCGTCGACCTGGTTGGCCCGCTTCACGAGGCGGCCGAGCAGGAACGCGCCGAGCAGCGCCCCGTAGGTGTAGCCGGCGATGGTCAGACCGGTCAGGTAGACGTTCCCGGTGCTGGAACTGAACGCGCAGGCGAAGATCGCCATGAACACCGCCCAGACCAGGGTCATCACCCGGGCGAGCCGGAGCATGGTGTCGTCCGACGGGACCTTCTTGAAGAAGCTGTGGATGAAGTCGGCGACGGTGGAGTTCGACATCGAGTTCAGCGCCGACGACAGCGACCCCATCGCCGCGCCGAGGATGCCGGCGACCAGCAGACCCGAGATGCCCACCGGCAGGGCGTGCAGGATGAAGTTCGGGTACAGGTTGTCGGTGCTGTTCAGGCCCAGCTCCTTGAAGGTCTGGCCCTTGTTGTACGACCACAGCAACGCGCCGACCAGCGAGAACGCCGCGAACTGGATGACCACGAAGATGCCCGAGGAGACCATCGCCAACTGGCCCTCGCGCAGCGTCCGGGTCGACAGGATGCGCTGGACGATGAGCTGGTCCGAGCCGTGGCTGGCCATCGCGAAGATGGCGCCACCGATGATCGCGGTCGGCAGGGCGAACGGGCTGGTGAGCACGTGCGCGAGGTCGAAGTTGGTGTCGAAGAGCTGGAACTTGCCGGCGTCCAACGCCTGCGAGTAGCCGTCGAACCCGATGGCGTGGCTGAGCACCGCGATGGCCAGGATCGCCCCGCCGAGGTACAGGCCCATCTGGATGGCGTCGGTCCAGATGACCGCCTTGATGCCACCGAGGTAGGTGTAGACCACCGTGATCAGCGTCAGCACGATGATGATCGCCTGGTAGCCGACGTTCAACCCGAACTCGTCGAGGAGCAGCTTGATCGGGATGGCCGAGGCGAACAGTCGTACGCCCTCGGCGAGCAGGCGGGTGAAGACGAAGGTGATCGACGCCAGGCCCTGGAGTTTCAGGCCGAACCGCTCACCGAGGTACTGGTAGGCGCTGACGAAGCCACCCCGCTTGTAGAGCGGAATGAGCACCGCGGCCACGATCACGCGGCCGATCACGTAACCGAGGGCCAGTTCGACGTTGCCGAAGCCCTGACTGCTGTACGCGCCGCCGGGCACGCTGATCACGGTCAGGACGCTGGTCTCGGTGGCGACCACGGAGAACGAGACGGTCCACCAGGGCAGTTTTCCCTCGCCCACGAAGTAGTCCTTGGACGACTTCTGTTTACCGGACAGGCGTAGTCCGACGGCGGCGATCACCACGAGGTACAGCACGATCACGACAAGGTCGAGTTGACGCACGGTTCACTCCCAACCAGCGGGGTTGTCAATAAGTGACGTTGGCCCACACTAACCCGAAACTTTTTGCCAGTGCCCGTCCGGTCTGGTTACGCTGTGGTCTCAGCCTGCCGATGCGGGGCGGACGCGAGGCCCAAACGGTGCGTTGCCGGCGGATTCTCAACGATCTGGCGCGCGTCGCCGAACTGGTCCAGGGAGCACTCGCCCGGTCGACGACTGAGTCACCAGCGAGAGGAACGAACACCCCGTGGACCTCAGCACCCTCGGCACCGAGACCCGCAACGACAAGACCACCGACCTCGACCGCATGTCGCCCACCGAGATGCTCCTCGCCATGAACGACGAGGACCACACGGTCGCGGACGCCGTCCGCCGGGCCGTGCCGGACATCGCGGCCGCCGTCGACGTCGTCGTGACATCGCTGCGCCGAGGCGGCCGGTTGATCTACCTGGGCGCCGGTACCAGCGGCCGGATCGGCATGCTCGACGCCGTCGAGTGCCCGCCGACCTTCGGTACGCCGCCCGAGCGGGTCGTCGGTCTGCTCGCCGGCGGGGCGGGCGCGTTCGGCGTCGCAGTCGAGGGCGCGGAGGACGACCCGGCCCGTGCCGTCGCCGATCTCGACGCGATCGGCGTCAGCGACCGCGACACCGTGGTGGGGCTCGCGGCCAGCGGTCGTACCCCGTATGTGGTGGGTGGGTTGGCGCACGCCCGCGCGCGCGGGGCGAGCACCGTCTCCGTCGCCTGCAACACCGACGCGGTGGTCAGCCGGCACGCGGACGTCGCCATCGAGGTGCCCACCGGCCCCGAGGTGCTCACCGGCTCGACCCGGCTCAAGGCCGGCACCGCCGAGAAGCTCGTCTGCAACATGCTCTCGACCGCGACCATGGCCCGGCTCGGCAAGGTCTACGGCAACCTGATGGTGGACATGAACGCCACCAACGCCAAGCTCGTCGACCGGGCGCGTCGCATCGTCGCCGAGGCCGCCGACACCGATCTCGACACGGCCGCGGGGGCGCTGGCCGCGGCGGACGGCCACGCCAAGACGGCCATCGTGCTGCTGCTCGCGCACTGCACCGCCGAGGAGGCCGCGGCACGGCTGCGCGAGGCCAACGACGACGTCCGGGCGGCCGTCGCGGCCTGACCGGCCGTCGCGCCGGGGCGGTCAGCGGTTGAGGTACGCGGCGAGGCCGCCGAGCTCCTCGCTGGCGATGAACACCGACCGCACGTTGAGGATGGCCTCCTCCACGTGCGTGTCGCAGCCCCAGGCCGAGTCGCCCCACGAATCGGCGATCTTGATCCGGGCGGGCGCGGAGCAGCCCTGGACCCCGCCGAGCTGGCAGTGCTCCGGATGCGGTCGGGCGGCCTGGGCGGCCGCGGCGTTACGCATCCGCTCGGTGAGCTCGGCGGCGGCCGCCGCGCGCTGCTCCGCCTCGGCGCGCAACTGCCGCTCCGCGCGTACCGCCCTGGCCAGCTCCTCGTGGGCTGCCCTGGCGCGCGCCTCGGCGGCCGTCTTCGCCTGCTCGACGTGGTGACGTTCGATGGCCAGGGCCGCGGTGTCGGCGAAGACCCGGGCCAGGGCCAGATCGGTGTCCTGCGGGACGCGCGGCGTGCGGTGGTACATGGCGAAGGTGCCCAACAGGCCGCCGTCGCGGGCCAGGATCGGCATCGACCAGCAGGCGGCGAGACCGGCCCGCCCGGCCAGATCCCGAAAGTCCGCCCAGAAGGGGTCGGTGTCGATGTCGGTGACGATGACCGGCTCCCGCCGGTACGCGGCGGTGCCGCACGAGCCGACACCCTCGCCGGTGGCGATCCCGTCGATGGCCTGGTTGTAGAACTCGGGCAGGCTCGGCGCGGCCCCGTGCCGCAGGTGCCGGCCGTCCGCGTCGGCGAGCAGCACGGAGACGAGTACCTGCTCGGGCGTCAGATCCTCGATACAGCGGGCCATCCCGTCCAGCACCTCGGTCAGCGGCGCCTGACGGGCGATCTGCTCCAGCAGCGCGCGGTGCTCGGCCATCAACCGCTGGGCGTGCTTGACCTGGGTGATCTCCACGCCGATCACCCGGATGCCGGTCACCGTGCCGTCGGTGTCGCGGCGCGGCTCGTAGGTGAAGTCGAAGAACGCCTCCCGCGCGTGCGGCCCGACACCCAGCACGATCCGGGCGTCCCGACCGGTGTACGGCTCGCCCGTGCGGTAGACCTCGTCCAGCAGGTCGAGGAAGCCCTGACCGGCCAACTCGGGCAGCAGCTCGGCGACCGTGATCCCGGTACGCGCGCGTTCCGAACCGATGGCGGCGAAGAACGCCGGGTTCGCCGCCTCCACCACGTGCGTGGGCCCCACAAGGGATGCGAACACCGCGATGGACTGCCCGAACAGCGTCCGCAGATCGTCCTGCGCCGCCTGCCCGGCGTCCGAGGACCGTACGGCGGTCGCCCGCTGGTTCGGTACCGCCGTCATGCTGTGGTCGCCCCTCTCCGGTACGGCTTCGGTCGCTGCACCGCTGGATCGCGGCTCGCTCGCCCCGGCCCAGGATACGAAAAGGGCCGCGAAGCCGCCGGGGAGGGCGCGGGTCAGGCGCTCTCGTCCACGAACTTGTAGTAGCTCATGCGGAACCGTTGCAGCAGCGCGCGCATGAACTCCGGGCCGGCCTCCGGCGACACCCGCTGCGCGCCGACCGGCACGCCGTTGTCGTAGAAGTCCTGTGCGAGCGCACCCCACTCCGGATCGAGGACGGTCAGCGACACCGGTTGGCCGGGCTGCCAGTTGAACTCGGCCACCCGACGATTGGTGTGCTGGGCGAACGTGTACAGCGCCACCCTGGTCGCCGCCTGCTCGGTCATGCCTGCCTCCTGGTTCACCACGGCTCACTCACCACGGGCTCGGCGGGCGGAAGGCGTTCCACGCCTCGCCCGTGATCGTGCCCCGGGCACGGATCTCGTTGAAGCGGTCCATCGCACCGGACAACGCCGGCTCACTCAGGCCGGTGCCGCGCAGCCGGTCGGCCAGCACCGCCGGGTCGGTGTCCTGGAGCCGGGCCATCGTCTCCGGGCTCAACGGCCGGTTCATCTGCTGTGTCACGAAGTCCGATCGCAACGGCTCGGCGTTCGACTCGGGGAACGAGTAACCGTGGTCGATCGCGACCAGGCGACCGTCGGGCCCGGTCAGGTAGTTACCCATGTGCCGGTCGGTGTTGCCGCTGATGTAGTCGAGGACCGCCATCCGTTCACTCTCGGCGGTCGAGTAGGCGTTGGTGGGGCGGCCCGGGCTCGCGTTCTCCACGAACTCCTGCATCGACCCGGCCCCGTGCGGCCCGTCCCAGCGCGCCGTCGTCGGCACCAGGCCGAAGCCCAGATCCTCGTCCAGGCGCGAGGCGGCGACCTCACGCGCGGCCAACTCGTTCTCCGGGATGGTGGAACGCACCTGGACGAACTCGTTCTCCGGCACGTTCGGCTTGTAGACGCCGTGCGTACCGTCGGTGAACGTGACGTCGTACGCGTCGTTGACGTGTCCGCCGGGGTCGAGTTCGGTCATGCTGTGCACCTCCCTGCCGAGCAGCCGCAACTCGGCCTCGCTCGCATGATCGGGCATCAGCGGATCGGCGTTGGAGCCGGAGTCGGGTGCGGCGCTCCCGTCGGGGTCCGTCGGCTCTTCACCACCGTGGGACGTACCACCGTCGTGCGACGTGCCGCCGTCGTGGCCCGGCCCGCTGCTGCCCGGCCCGCTGCTGCCCGGTCCGCCACCGCCTGGCCCGCCGCCGCCCGGCCCGCCGCCGCCCGGCCCTGGCCCGCTGTCGACGTCGGGTGGCCAGTCGTCCTGCCGGGCCCGCGGCGGCGGCTGGCCGCCGCCCGCCGGGTCGGTGTAGCCGCGCGCGCCCGGACCGGGGGCCGGCATGTCGGTGGAGCGCGATCCGCCCGGGGTACGCCGGAGGCCCCGCAACGCCGTGCGCAGAGCGTCGAGCAGTTCGCCCAGCTTGGAGAGGATCGGGCGCAGGCGACTGACGCTGCGGGCCAGCGCCGTGAGGAGCCCGGAAACCTTGGCGGCCCACTTGGCGACGAGCGAGGAGACCTGCGCGGCGACCAGGGGAGTGGCCGCGCCCAGGGTCAGGCCGGCCTCGGCGAGCCACACCCACAGCCGGACGGCGAGGACCGAGACGAAGTCGGCGATGAGGTCCCGGACCAGTTCCCGGACCAGCGCCACCAGCAGGCCCGCGCCCTCGACGACGGTGCCGATCAGATTGGTGGCGTCCGCCAGGCCGGCGAGGTGACGCAGGTGCTGGTCGCTGTAGCGGCGGTACGCCTCGGACGCGGGGCCCGTCCAGGTGGCGATCTCGGTACGGACCGCCTCGGACAGGGCGGTGGCCTGGTCGCCGACCTGCCGGGAGACGTTGTGCCACGTCTGCGCGTACGCGGTGATCTGGTCCGGGTCGCCGGCCAGCCAGTCGAGGGCGTCCGAGAGTGGCTTGACGTGCTCGATGAGCCAGGCCACGCCCCACGAGACGATCGACCCGATCGGGTCGACGCAGGTCGCCAGCACCTCCATGGACGTACCGAAGCCGCCGATGGTCAGGTCGACCCAGGAGCCGCTCTCGATGCCGTTGCGCAGGTCGACCAGGCTCTCGACGAGACCGAGGCCGCTGTACGAGGTGGTGGTGTCCTGCCGGGCGGCGATCAGCGGGTTCGCCACGTCGGTGCTCACCGGTGCATCTGCCCGAGAGAAGCGGAGATCGTCGCGTCGGTGTCGTGGTAGGCGTCCACCGTCTCGTCGAGCGCCCCGGCCGCGCTGTGCAACGCCTCCTGCGCCGCCGCGAGCGCCTCGGTGGCCGGGCCCTGGAGGAAGTCCAGCAGGAAGGGGAGCGCCTGACAGACGGGCAGGTGCCCGTACGCGTCGGCACCCATCCGCACGTACGCCGCCGCGTCGTGTGCGACGCCGATCCCCGTGGAGATCCGGTCGACGGATCGGGCGTGGGTGGTCACCGCCGCCGTGGTGACCTCGAAGCCGGCTGCCTCAGCGCCCACGGTCACCCCACGAGCCGTACCCCTGTTCGTCCTCCTCGGGCACCTCCGGGAAGCGCGACTCGTAGCTGCCCACGACGGCGCGGGCGGTCTCGGAGTCGGCGCCCACGGTCTCGGCGGCCGCCTCGGCCACCTGCGGCGCCAACCGGCCCTGGGCCCGGCGCATCACGGCCAGCACCTCGGCGGCGATCTCGTCCGCCCGCCAGCGCAGCACCCGGTCGTCGAGCCGCAGGTCGGTCATGGCGCCGGACGCCGCGACGGTGACCTGGACCGCGCCGTCCGCGCCCTCGGCGGTCGCCGACATCGTCGCCACGCGCTCGGACAACTCGTGCGCACGGGCGGCCCGCTCGGAGATGCCCGCCGCCCAGGAAGCGACGAATTCTTCGGTCGCCGCGCCGAAGTCCGCGTTCGGGAACTGCGCCATCAGACCTCCCCCGGGTAACCACCGCCGGCCGCACCCGGGAGGGCCCGAGGCGGCGCAGCCAGCACACGATACGCCCTCACCCTCCGACGTGGAGTCCGTGCCGGCCGCCCGAACTGCGACTCCCGGCCGCTCGGGTGAGCGGCCGGGAGCCATCGATCAGGGGTACGGGTCTGGCGTGGACCCGCTACCCGTTCACCCGCGGATCCACTGCTGGTTGCTGCCGCCGGTGCACGTCCAGATCTGCACGGCGGTGCCGTTGGCCGTGCCCGCGCCGTTGACGTCCAGGCAGAGTCCCGAGGCGACGCCGGTGATCGTGCCATCGCCGTTGACCCGCCACTGCTGGCCGCCGCCGCCGTTGCAGGTCATGATCCGCGCGCGGCTCCCGGTCGAGCTGCTGGCCACGTCGAGGCACTTGTTGCCGTAGACGGTGAGCTGGTTGCTGCTGGTGAGCGTCCACTGCTGGTTGGCTCCGCTGTTGCAGTCCCAGATCTGCACGACCGAGCCGTCGGCCTGGCTCTGGCCGTTGACGTCCAGGCACCGGTTCGAGCCCGCGCCCCGGATCGTCCCGGTCGGACCGGGTTCACCGGAGTTGCCGACCGCCGTGACGGAGAGGTTGTCGAACTGGGCGCTGACTCCCTGACCCGTGCCGTAACCGATCTGGCCGGCGACCCAGGTCGAATCGGAGGCCGTGCCGACGGTGGCGCCGTCGATGCTCGCCGTGAGGGTGCTGCCGTTGAGCGTCAACGCCAGGGTGTGCCAGCGCCCGGTGCCCAGCGCCGAGGTGTTCCCGCTGGCCAGCGTGCGCCAGTTGCCGCTGGTGTTGTTGCTCCGGATCGACCACGCGCCACCGTCGGTCACCCGGAAGTAGTAGCCGTTCAGGTTCTGCGGCCCCTGGTGGTTGTACGTGTTCGCCCGCCCGATGAGCTGCGCGTAGCCGGACTTCTCCAGCATGACGTCCGAGGAGAGCGTGTAGTTGCGCCAGCTCAGGTCACCCAACAGCGTGTACGGCTCGGCCTGGCCGGACGTCCAGAAGATCGGCGTCTGCTCCGACATCTGACGGACGCACCGGCCGGAGTGGCCGCCCCCGCAGGTGGCGATCTCGAACGAACCCTGCTGGTCCATCAGGTACTTGGCCTCACGTCCGACGTCGTAGCTGTCGAACGTGTCGCTGTACGGCAGCTTCAGGGTGCCCTGCGCCGGGCTGGTCGCCGTGCCCTTGCCCTGCCCGCTGGTGGTGGTGATGCTGTAGACGTAGCCGGGCTGGACGGTGAGCGAGAAGCGGCCACCGCTCGGGGTGAGGTCGCTGCCCCGGACGAAGTGGTCGGCGGTGTTGTTCGACCTGACGTTCGTCGACCAGACGCGGACGGTGCCGGTGGACAGTCCGCCGGTGACGGTGAAGTCGAGGGTCTGCGCCGATCCGGCGTCCATCGTCTCGATGATGGTGCTGTAGTCGCTGTTGTTGGTGGACTTGAGCGACACGTAGCTGCCGTTGTTGCGGTTACCGCCGAGGTAGCCGCTCGATCCGTCGAGGTAGCGCCAGCCCGGTGCGGTGAACTGCGTGGTCTGCGCCATTACCCACGCGCTCTTGCCAATTGAGTAGGCACCGGACCAGGGCTGCTGGGCCACCGCCACGCCCGTGGTCGCCCACGGGATGTTGGGGGTGATGGCGGCGATGGCGGGCCAGTTGATGTAGCCGGTCATCTTGCCGTCGATGTAGCCACGGTTGATGCCCCGGGCGAGCGCCTGCGCTCCGGCGTTGTAGTCGTCGGAGCCGTTCTCGCTGGCCCAGAGCGCCTTGCCCGTGGAGATCGCGTTGTTCGAACTGGGGCAACTGCTCTGGGCGCTGCGGTAGCCGCAGACGTAGTGGCTGCCGAAGACCTGTACGGCGTTGGCGAACGCCGGATCGCGCAGCGACTCGTCGGCGGCACCCCAGCCGAAGTCGTCCGAGGCCACGATCTTGACGTTGCTGTAGCCACGGGAGTTGAGGGTCGAGCGAAGGTTCTTGTACCAGGTGGCGTTGTAGCCCTTCTCGTTCCACCCACCGAGGTAGTTGATGGTCAACCCGTGGGTGCCCGCGCAGTCCAGCCAGGCGACCAGGTACTCGATCGAGTCGTTGGACCAGAAGTTGCCGTTGCCGATCCAGCCCGGCGCACCCCACGCCAGGCCCGCCAGGGCGATGTTGGGGTTGCGCGTCCGCGCCTGCTCCATGAGCCACCACTCGTACCCCCGGTTGCAGTTGATGCTGCCCCGGGTGTGCTCGTGGCTGGGCTCGGCGCCGGAGGTCGAGTTGGTGTCGCCACCGATCTCGGTCTTCAACAGCTGCATCGCCGCGCCGCGGCCCGGCTTGAACAGGTAGTCCAGGATGTCGCTGCGCTGCGGTTCCGGGTAGTCGATCAGCAGCCTGCTGTTGCCACCGCCGCCGCTGACCGCGCCGATCCCGTCGAGCGCCCTTCCGCCGGACCCGCCGTTGATCGTGATGGCGGTCGCCGCCTGAGCGGGGGAGGCGACGGCGGTCAGTACGGCTGCCGCCCCCATGAGCGCCCCCACCAGCGCGGCCGTTAACCGACGTGGACGTCGCGTGTGTCGCCATGACCGGCGTCGTGCCGCCTCGCCAGCACCGCGCTGACGACCCTCTCTACCGAACATCTGATTCGCCTCCCGGACCGTCCCGACACCCGAAGCCGTACGGCAGGTTGTCGAGCTGTCGCAAGGCACTGGGCCGATGATCGAAGATCGTTGATGAGCAGACGTCATATGTTATGCACCGCATAGATCGACGGTCAATGCCACTAGCTCGCCCAATTACCGCCATTTGCGTCGACGGACTTCGAGTGGCGGCAAAGAAAGATTCGATGAATGCCGTCTGTCGGTGGGGTGCCGGGGTGGCTCGGCGGCGAACCGTCCGGCTCCGCCGCCGAGCCGGACCGTGGTGCGCCAGCACCACGGTCCTACCGTCGCGAGACCGCTTGGCTCAGCTTCGGGTCCACCGCTGGTTGGCGGCGCCGTTGCAGTCCCGGATCTCGGCGCGCGTGCCGTTGGCGGTCCCGTTGTTGACCAGGGCGAGGCACCGACCGGACCCGACCCCGGTGATCGAGCCGTCGGAGTTGAACTGCCACCGCTGGTTTGACTGGCCGTTGCAGTCCCAGATGATCACCGAGCTGCCGTTCGCCGTGGCGGCGCCGTTGACGTCGAGACACTTGCCGCCGAACACCCGCAGTTCCTGCGACGCCGTCGAGGTCCAGCTCTGGTTGCTCTGGCCGTGGCAGTCCCAGATGATCGCCGCCGAGCCGTTCGCCTGCGAGGCGCCGTTGACGTCCAGGCAGCGGCCGGAGGCGGTGTTGCGCACCGCCGACGTGCTGCTCGGTGGCGGGGTGGTCGGGTTGCCGGTGGGCGACACGGTCGGGCTCGGCGTCGGGTCGGTGCTGCTGAACTGCGTGAAGAACCGCCACACCTCGCCCTTGGTCCAGGTCCGCGCGCCGCTGTCCCCGCCGCCGTCCACCGGGCCGGGGGTGTGCCCGCCGTCGAAGGCGGCCCAGACCACGGGATAGCCGGACCGGCAGCCGGAGTACGTGGTGGTGATGTGGGTCAGGCTGCCCGCCCTCGGCTCGGGAGGGCTCTGTGCCGTGCACCCGTTGTTCCGCACGAACGTGTCCCGCAGGGACCGCCCGGCGGAGACGTTGAGCACCGGGTCCCCGATGCCGTGGATGCCCATGTACGCGATCGGCTGAGTGCCGCCGCCGCAACCGCTGAGCTGGCCGCCGGAGTAGACCGCGACGGCGCGGAAGACGTTGGCGCGGGAGCAGGCCAGCGAGTAGCTCATGCCTCCGCCGTAGCTGAAGCCGAGCGCGAAGAGCTGCGACGTGTCGACGCAGAGGTCGGCCTCGATCAGGCTGATCATGTTGTCGACGAAGGTGACGTCCTGGCCGCCGGGGTTGGCCCAGCCGTTCCCGTTGCCCTGGGGGGCGACGAAGATGGTGCTGTTGTTGGCCTGCTGGCGCAGCCCGTAGTAGGACCAGGCCGCACCGTCCGACCCGCCGCCGTCGACGTCGTTCATGGTGCCGCCGTTCCAGTGGAATCCGAAGATCAGCCGGTACGGGTGGTTCCGGTCGTAGTTGTCAGGGATCCGCAGGATGAAACTACGGTTCTGACCGCTGCTCTGGATGGACCGTTGACCGCTGGTCAGCGTGGGCGCCTTGCCGCACCCGGCGGTTGCTGCGGCCGCTGCGACGTTCGCGGCCGACGCGGTGGTGCTCACGCCACCGGTCACTATCGCCGCACCCACGGTCGCGACGACGAGCGCCGCCGTCGCAAGAGAACCGAGGATGGGTCTACGTCCTGTCATGATGGGCTCCCGCCAATCGGCACGAAGTGATAGGTGAGGGGATCCACGGCGACCACGACACGCCACCGCTCACCGCTGCCGACGCCGCTCGGCGCGGACGAAACCCCGATGCGGTGTGCCCACGCACCGACCGGCTCGTCGCCACGGGTCTGCACCGCTGGTTCCGCCGCCCAAGCGGGACCAGAGGGTCGTCGAATCGTCGGTGGCCACGTCGTACGCCCGAACGCCACGCCCGGCCGTCGATCGGAGCACCCGGTCCACGGCCGAATCGATTCGGCCCCGACGCTAGATCTGGCAGTGAAATATGTCAATGCTGTGTCGAGTGGGTTGCGACCCGACGCGAGGGGCCGGCGCTACGGCGCTGTTCCTACCTCGCCGAGGTTCTTGGTGATGCGCAGCAGCACCTGGTCCGGTGGTCCGTCGACGAAGGTGGCCGCGTCGGAGAGCGCGGCGATCAGCGGTAGTCCACGGCCGCCGATGGTCAGCGGCGCGGGAAGGTCGGCGTCGAGCTTGGCAGCGGCCGGGGTGCTGCCCCGGTTGCCGACCTCGATGACACAGACGTCGTCGTCGATGCTGATCGTGAGGTCGACGGCGCTGCTGGGATCGGCGTGGATCACCGCGTTCGAGCACGCCTCGCTGATCACGACCGCCAGGTTGGCGCGAACCTCGTCGCCGATGTCGGTCAGGCTGAGCAGGGTGGCGAGGATGTGCCGGGCTCGGGCCACCGCCGACGGCTGGCGCGGGAGCGACACTGTCATGCCCACCCGCATCGCTCGACCCCCTCGCAGACCCGTGCGTCGCCAGCCCGGATCACCCTGTCATACCCACGGCCGGGTGCCCCGATACCCGTGCCGCCATGACGGATCGGGAACCTTCGGAAGGCGTTCGGTGTCGGCATCTGGCACGGTAGGGGGCGAGCAGGCACCGCACAGCGGGTCGGCGCAGCGCACGTGAGGGGGAGTGGTGGATTTCGCGTTGGCAACCCGGCGAGGGCGTGTCGGCACGGTGGTGGAGGTCGCCGGCGATCTGGACATGAGCACCACACCGCGTCTGCGGGACGGGCTGCTGGAGGTGGTCGAGAGCGGCGCCCGGGTGGTGGTGGTCGACCTCGCCGCCGTCGGGTTCATGGACTCCAGCGGCCTGGGCGCACTCGTGATCGCCTACAAGGCGATGCGGGCGCGGGACGGCTGGCTCGGTCTGGCCGGAGTCCAGCCGTCGGTACGCAAGGTGCTGTCGATCACGTCGGTGGATCGGGTCATCGAATCCTTCGACACCGTGCAGGACGCCGAGGAGGCGTCCCCGGCGGCGTCCTGACCGTCGTCTCAGTGGGTGCTGGCGCGGGCGATGTCAGCGCCGGCGGCGGTACGGCGTGGCCCGTGGCCGTCGTACCAGTCGATGATGAGCAGGGTCGCGTCGTCGGCCAGCACCGGGCCGGCGATCGCCAGCACCCTGTCCGAGAGCGCCCGGACCGCCTCGCGCGGGTGCAGGTGGGCGATCTCGAGCAGCGCCGCGACCAGGTCGAGGTCGGCGGCGTTGCGTTCGCGCATCCCGTCGGTGACGATCACCAGCCGGTCGCCGGGGAGCAGGGAGATCTCCCTGCTGCGGTAGCGCTCCTCGGGGAACATGCCCAGCGGGAAGTTGCTGGGCAGCTCCACCGGTACGACCCGGTCGCCCCGGACCAGCAGCGGCGGGACGTGCCCCGCGTTGAGCAGTTCGCAGCGACCGGTACGCAGGTCCATCCGGCCGAGCACGGCGGTCACGTACGCCCCGGGCACGTTGGCGTTGTCCGCGACAGCCCGGCTGGCCTGGTCGGCCTGCGCGACGAGGCTGTCGCCACGACGGCGGGTGTTCCGCAGGCTGCCCACCCCGAGGGTGGCGGTCAGCGCGCTGGCCACGCCGTGCCCCATCGCGTCGGTGACGCTGACGTGCAGCAGGTCCCGGGCGAGGCTGTAGTCGAAGGTGTCCCCACCGACACTGGCCGCCGGTTCCAGCCATCCGGACAGCGCGAAGGCGCCGGCCTCGCAGGTGAACGCGGCGGGCAGCAGCCGGCGCTGGATCTCCGCGGAGAGGGTGAACGGGCTGCTGCGCTGACCCCACTCGAACAGGTCGGTGTGCCGACGGTTGGCGATGACCACGAACGCCAGCGCGTGCGCGGTCCGGGCGATCTGCGTGATGACCGACTCGTCCGGTTTCTCGGGAAGGGCGATCTCCAGCAGGCCGATGGCCTCGCCGCGTTCGGTGACCGGCGCCAGCACGGTCCACCGGCCGTCACCCGGGAGCACCCGGGTGCTCTGCTGGCGAAGGACCTGCTCGTAGGGGCCGCCGTCGAACGGCAGGACCTCGGCGGCCTCCTCGTCCTGGCGACGGCCCGGACCGTCGGGGGTCGGTTGGTGGGTCAGCCGGACCAGCGCGCGACCGCTGAGGTCGGCGATCAGCAGCGAGACACTTGACGCGTGCAGCGCCGCGGCGATGGTGCCCGTGACCGCCTCGACCGCCTCCACCGGGGCGGCGTCCTCGGCCGCCTGCAACACCCCGGTCAGCACCGCCTGTCCGCTGTCGTCCACCCGTCGAGCATAAGCACTCGCGGCGGCGGTCAGCTCCCGGCCAGCGGACGTGACGGTGACATCGCTCGGTAGTCACACAACTACTTGTCCGGCCGATGCAACTTCCCGGTACGGCGTTTCCGTTCTATCTCCGGCACGAGGAGGCAGTCGACGTGAAAGCCGAAGACGAGCAGGCGTTCCGCGAGTTTGTGACGTCAGAGATGGCGTCACTGCGCAAGCTGGCGTACGTGACCTGCGGCGACTGGCACACGGCGGAGGACGCCGTCGCCAACGCGCTGATCAAGCTCTACCCGCGGTGGCGCAAGCTGGACCGACCCGATCTGTACGTCAAGACCATGGTCTATCGGGCCGCGATCGACGAGACCCGTCGGCCGTGGCGGCGCGAGCGGCCGACCGGTGATGCCATGCCGGACGTGGTGGTGCGGGATCCGTCCGCCGCGGCGGACGAGCGGATGCGCCTGCGGGTGGCGCTCGACGCGGTGCCGGCCCGGCAGCGGGCTGCGGTCGTGCTCCGGCACTACCTGGGTCTGAGCCTGGAGGACACGGCGGGCGTCCTCAACTGCACGGTCGGCGCGGCGAAGAGCCAGGCCTCGCGGGGCCTGGCGAAGCTGCGCGAGTCACTCGCCGGCGAACGCGTCAATCTCACCGGGAAGCCGATGGAGGAGTGGACCAATGCAGTTGCGTGACCTGGTGGACACGGTGACGGGCGACGAACCGCCGATGGCCCGTACCGTCGACGACATCATCGCGTCGGGGCGGCGGGCCGAGCGGCGTCGCCGCGCGGGGTTCGCGTCGGCCGGCGCGGCGGGCCTGGTCGCGGTCGCGGTCGCCGGCGTGCTCGTCCTGCCCGCCCTGGGCGCCGAACAGAAGACCACGCCGGCTCCGGCCGGCGCGACGACGTCCACGCCCGGCCAGGTCGCGTGGTCCGACGCCGAGCCGTTCACCTTCACCTTCACCGGGTACGACGCCGGCACGCTGCACGTGCAGGACCCGATCGTCGCGTCCACCGCGTACCAGATCGCCTCCGTCTACTCCGACCGTCACGACTCGAACGACAGGCCGGTGAGCGAGGAGGAGGCCGACGCCCCGGGCGTCGGCACCGAGATGGAGAGCAAGAAGGGGGCCGCCGACGACAAGCCGAACCTGTGGGCCTACCTGACCGTCTACCGACCGGGCGCCTTCGACGTCACCGGCATCAAGGGCGGCACGAGCGTCACCGTGGCGGGGCGCAAGGCCGTGCGGGCGACCCTGCCGGTCGGCCTCGACCTGCGCAACGAGCCGGACACGCGCAACAAGCTGTTCGCCTGGGAGTACACCGACAACGCCTGGGCCGCTGTCACCTCGGTCTCCACGGACGAGGCCACGCCGAGCTTCCAGGACCTGAGCGGCCTGGTCGAGGGCCTGAAGCCCAGCCGGCTGACGCCGGCCCTGGTGCCGTTCACGGTGGGCTACGTTCCGGCCGGCTACCAGCCGCTGCAGATCGGCACGCACGCGATGCCGGGCCTCAGCGGCATCGCGGCGGCCCGCGCCGGTGACTACGGGGGCGCGACGTACTCCAAGCCCGCCGCGCCGACCTCGGGTCTGACCGCGCCCTACGACTCGGCCGAGGACGGGATCGAGAACGGGTTCAACATCTTCGTCACCCCGAACACCAGCTCGAACCAGTCGCCCGAACCCGGCGCCACCAGGTGCTACGCCGCGTCCGAAGAAAGCGGCCGGAAGGCCGACGGCGGCTTCTGCAACATCTGGAGCGCCGACGGCACGGTCGTCCTCCAGGTCAGCTCCGGGGGTCTCGGTGACCAGCTGCCCCAGGCCGAGCTGGAGAAGATCGCCAAGGGGATCACGGTGGCCGATGTCCGCGACGAGTCGACCTGGACCCCCGCCGCGACGGCCCTTCGCCCGTAGCCGCTGCGCCCGGCGGTGACCGTACGCTCGGATCCGGTCACCGTCGGGGTCGGCTCGTATCAGGCACCGGGAGCGGAACCACCGCCTCGAACGCCCAGCCACCTTTCCAGCCGCCCGGCACGAGCACGAACGTCGCCACGTCTTCCTCCTCTGCCGCCCCCGAGGCTGGTCGTCGCCCGAGGCTGGTCGCCGCCTGGGTCACCGTCGCCGTCCTGCTGAGCCGGGAGGCGTGCGGCGGCATCGCGTCCGGCCAGCAACGCCCGCCGCCGGTCGTACACCGGAAGTTTCGCGCACCTTGGCAGCGGCGCGCGCCTCCGCTACCTTCATGGGAACGCTCCCATGAACTTAGATACATCAATGTGATCAGGAGGAAACACGACGTGGCTATCCTCTCCCTCCGGCGACGCAGATCCACGGCCCTCAGCGTGGCCGCGGTCGCGGGCGCTGCCGCCGCCGGCGTATGCCTCGCCGTCAGCAGCGCGTCTGCCGGCACGATCTCCGGGCCGCTCTACCGCGACCCGAGTTCGGCGGTCGTACGCTGGGTCGCCGCCAACCCCGGTGACTCGCGCGCCGCCGTCATCCGCGACAAGATCGCGAGCCAGCCGCAGGCCCGCTGGTTCGCCAACTTCAACATCTCGACGGCGCAGTCCGAGGCCGCCGCGTACGTGGGCGCCGCCAACGCCGCGCAGCAGATCCCGGTGATCGCGGTGTACCAGATCACCAACCGGGACTGTGGCGGGGCCAGCGCCGGTGGTGCGCCGGACCTCAACCAGTACCAGAGCTGGGTGTCCAACTTCTCCCGGGGACTGGGCAACCAGACGGTCATCATCATCCTGGAGACCGACTCGCTCGCCCTGCTGACCTGCCTGAACAGCAGCGAGATCAACGCCCGTAACCAGGCGATCTCGACGGCCACCCGCACCATCAAGTCGGCCAACCCCAACGCCAAGGTCTACCTCGACGCCGGCCACTCCACCTGGAACAGCGCGGGTGAGACGGCCAACCGGCTGCGGGCAGCCGGCGTGCAGTACGCCGACGGCTTCTTCAGCAACGTGTCGAACTACAACTCGACCTCCAGCGAGGCCAACTTCGGTCGCGCGGTGATCTCCTCCCTCAACGGGATGGGCATCTCGGGCAAGCGCCAGGTGATCGACACCAGCCGCAACGGGGGCGCCAGCGGAGACTGGTGCGGAGACGACAACACCGACCGGCGTATCGGGATGTACCCGACGACGAACACCGGCGACAGCAACATCGACGCGTACCTCTGGGTGAAGCCTCCGGGCGAGGCCGACGGCTGCCGCTACACCGCCGGTTCGTTCCAGCCCGACCTGGCCTACAGCCTGGCCAACGGCGTGCCCAACCCGCCCACGACGGCCCCGCCGACGACCCCGCCGCCGACGTCCGCCCCGCCGACCACGCCGCCTCCGACCACGCCTCCGCCGACGACCCCGCCGCCCACCACGCCCCCGCCCACCACGCCCCCGCCCACCACGCCTCCGCCGACCGGTAACGGCTGCTCCGCGTCGGTGGCTCTCAACCAGTGGTCCGGTGGCTTCACCGCGAGCGTGACGGTCACCGCCGGCTCCGCTGACATCAACGGCTGGACCGTGACCATCACGCTGCCCAGCGGCGCTGCGGTCACCGGTGTCTGGAACGCGCAGGCCAGCGGCACGAGCGGAACCGTCCGGTACACCAACGTGGGCTACAACGGACACGTGGGCGCCGGGCAGTCGACCAACTTCGGCTTCCAGGGCACCGGCACCGGCCCGGGCGCGACGGCCAGCTGCGCGGCCGCCTGACCCCAACCGAAGTCACGGCCCGGCGCGGAGGAGCACCTCCGCGCCGGGCCGGCACCATCGGGGGGTACGGGGCCAGACCGGCCAGCGGCGGAGGAACGACTCAGCGATCGGCACCGTACGGCTGCTCGCCGCCTGGGACTCAAGCGTGAGCCGCGGACTGTCCGATCGGTCGCGGGTCGGGATCGCGACGGGCCGTTCCGTGCGCTCGTCTTCGCCTACGGGACGTTTCGTGGCCGGCGAGCAACGCCAACGCCGTGGCCGTCAGCAGTCCACCGAACAACGGGACGACGCGTGCCCCGGCCGTCGCGAGCAGACCCGCTCCGATGAGCGACCCCGCCGCGAGGCCGACGTTGAACGCGACGCTGAGGCTGGCCGACGCCATGTCGGTGGTCGACGGGGCGACCTGCATGATGCGGTGCTGGATCCCCGCGATCAGTGAACTGAACGACATCCCCGCCACGGCGAGCAACGGGATCGCCGCCACCTTGCTCGCGCCGATCCCGTAGAGGCCGAGCATCGCGGCGGTGAGCAGCCCGAGCAGGCCCAGCACGACACCGAGCGGAAACCGGTCCAGGACCCGACCGACCGCCCAGGTGCCGACGACGCCGAACGAGCCTTGAACGAAGAGCAGCAAGCCGAGAGACGCGGTGGCGAATCCGCTCACGTCCAGGAGGAAGACGGTCATGTACGTGAAGGCGCCCATGGCGCCGGTGACCGCGAGAATGGTGGCGACGAGGAGCACGGCGAAGCGCTGTCGGTCCGGCATCGAGCCGATGTCTCCCGCACTCTGTCGTGGTGTGACAGTCGGCAGGAGCAGGGTGATCGCAAGGCAGATGGCGAAGCCGAGGACGGCCATCGCGGCGAAGGCGGCCCGCCACCCGAACTCCCCGCCCAGCCAGGTGCCCAGCGGTACGCCGAGGACCGGTCCGAGCGCGTTACCGATCGAGAGCCGAGCCACGACGCGGCCCCGAACGTTCGCCGGAAACATCGAGATCGCTACGGGAAACACCACTGCCCAGAAGACGCCGTTGGTGGTGGCGGACACCAGTCGTGCGGCGAGGAGCACCTTGTAGGAGTCGGCGAAGGCCGACACCGTCGTCGCGGCGGCGAAGACACCCAGGGTGCCGGCGAGGAGAGGGCGCCGTGGCACTCGCCGGGTGACCCGGGTCAGCGGGAGGGCCACGATCATGACCACGACGGCGTACCCGGTCACCAGCAGGCCGGCCTCGGACCTGGAGCGTCCCAGGTCTGCGCGATCAGCGTGAGCAACCCGATCGGCAGCACCTCGGTGGTGACGTAACAGAACGTGGCGGCGGACAAGGCGACGAGGGCATGGACCGCGCGTCGAGGGTGCGCCATCGGCTACCTCCCAATCCTCACAGGTCGTCATTGATTCCAGCTAACCATGATTAGACGGTAGCGTGAAGACATAGATGCTCTCTGTTGTCGCGGAGCATTGGATCGGGGCCGCCCGTATGGCAACCGTCTTCAGCTTTTTAGGTGGTAGCCTGATCGGCATGCCCCTCGATGTGTCCGAGCTGCCGTTGGTCGGCGGGCACCCGGCGCTCGACCTGGTCAACACCCTCGAACGAGGCGGCAACTCGCCGCCCCATGACTTCCTGTCCGACAGCTCCGCCCTGCTGAGCTGGTCGGTCCGGGTGGGGATGATCAGCGACGCGGAGGCCGACCAGGTCGACCGGGCGTGGCACGACGAGCCGGCGGCGGCGCACGCGGGGCTCACCGCCGTGCGGGACATCCGTGAGGGGCTCCACCTCGTGATGCTCGCGGTCATCACCGATGTGGACGGTGACACCGTCGCAGCCGGTGCCGCGCTGGTCGGACTGCACGAGCGTTGGTCGGGCGCGGCCGCTCGCGCGAGACTGGTGCTCGGCCCGTCGCAGGTGCGGCTGGCCTACGGCACGGTGCCCGCCATGTTGGTGCCCGACCGGACCGCCGAGGCCGCCTTCGACATGCTGACCGCCGATCTGATCCGGGTAAGCCGCTGCCCGGTGCGTGAAGGTGGCTGTGGCTGGCTGTTCCTCGACCAGAGCCGCAACGGTTCCCGTCGCTGGTGCCGCATGGCTGACTGCGGCAACGTGGTGAAGGCGCGACGGCTCACCGAGCGCCGCCGGGCAGCCCGATCACCCTCGTAGACATCGGTCGACGTTCGACGGGCCGTGCGCCGCACCTGCGCGGCCCGCTGGTCGGCCTCGCCCTGCGGTGCCTACCACTGCCAGGGAGTGGTTGGCGCAGGCAGGGCTGACAATACTTCGAGTCATGAACGCGAGAGGACAGCTCGGCGACTTCCTCCAGGCCCGGCGCTCTCAGCTGCGCCCGGAGGACACTGGCGTGCCGACATACGGTGAGCGGCGGCGCGTTCGCGGACTACGCCGGGAGGAACTGGCCCTGTTGGCGGGAGTGAGCGTTTCGTACTACTCCCGGTTGGAGCAGGGTCAGGCGGTGAACGCCTCTCCTGAGGTGCTCGACGCGCTCGCCCGGGCGTTGCGGCTCGACGACGCGGAACGCCGCCACCTCGGCGAGCTCGCGGCGGGAACCCGCCGCCGGCCCGCCGCGCGTCGCCCGGCTCCGGAGCGGGTGAGCCCAGCGGTCCGCCAGCTCGTCGCGGTGCTCGGGGACGTACCGGTGGTGGTGCTCGGCCGCCGGTCCGACGTGCTGGCCTGGAACACCGCAGGCCAAGCCCTCTTCGCCGGCCACCTGCCTCGGGAGATCCCTGAGCGGCCGGGCCGGTACGTGAACATGGCGCGGCTGGTGTTCCTGGACGCGCACACCCGCGATCTGTATGCGGACTGGCCCACCAAGGCCCGCGCGGTGGTGGCGACGCTCCGGATGGCTTCCGGGCAGCACCCGGACGATCCGCTGATGGCCGCGCTCGTCGGCGAGTTGACGGTACGGAGTCCCGAGTTCGCCGCCATGTGGGCCGACCACCGGGTGAAGGCCGGCGGCGACACCGTCTACCAGATGCGTCACCCGCTGGTTGGCGCGATGGACGTGACGCAGCAGACCCTGCGTACCGAGGACGGCCAGACCGTCGTGGTCGCCACCACCGAGCCCGGCTCCGCGTCCCACGCCGCGATGACGTTGCTCGTACACGGTGCCGTCACCACCCGTACCGGCGCTGTCCAGCCGGCTGCCCTGCGCGACTGACACCACCTGACCAACTCGACAAGAGGTGCTCCGACAGGAGCGCCGGACGCGTCGTGCCCGCATCACGCCCATCAAGAACAGCATGAGTAGGGGAGAGAAATGCGCCCAAGAATGATGACCATCGCCGTCGCTCTCGCGGCGGCCGTGACCGGCGTCGTGACTGTCGTCCCGTCGAGCGCGACGAAGGCTGCGACCGCACCGGCCCTGCCCGCGGGGCTGGCCCGACCATCCGCCCCGCCGGTGCCCTCGCGGATCGCGGTCCACTTCGACCTGGCCAAGGGGCAGATGCCGGAGAACATCGCCGTCGGCCCGGACGGCACGGCCTACGTCACCTTCGCGGCTGCTCGACAGGTCGCCGCGGTCACCCCGTCCGGCGGGACGCGAATCCTGGCGACCCTGCCCGCCCCGGCCGACGGCGGCGTCAACACACCCGTGCTCAAATTCGCACTCACGACGGGCATCGTCCGGATGACGGACGGCACCCTCTATTTCCTGTACGCGAGCGGCGATGCCGCCTCCACCGGCCTGTATCGACTACGCCCCGGCGGCGTTCCGCAGCGCATCGCCGCCCTGCCGGCCGGCGGGCTTCCCAACGGCCTGGCGTTCGACGCGGTGGCGAAGAGGTTCTACCTCACCGACTCGGTGCTCGGGACGATCTCGACGGTCGCGCTGGGAGGCGGCCGGGTCGAGGTGTGGTCGTCGGCTCCCGAGCTGGCTGCGGCCGGTTTCCTGGGTGCCAACGGCATCAAGGTACGCGCTGATGCCGTGTGGGCGACCAACCTCGACCAGGGCACGCTGCTGCGCATCCCGTCGCGGCACGGTCGGCCCGGAGGGGTCCAGGTGGTCGCGACCGGGCTGGTCGGTATCGACGACTTCGCGTTCGCCGGTGCCGGGGACCAACGCGTCATCGCCACGCTGAACGGACCGAACACCGTGGTGAGCATCGACGCGGCCGGTCGTGCGCGAACGCTGCTGACGGCCGGCGACGGGCTGCAGAACCCGACCTCGGTGGCCCTGCGTGGTCGCACTCTCTACGTGCTCAGTGCCGCGTACACCACGGGCGTCGACCCGAACCTGGCCCTGGCAACCCTGCCGCGCCGCTGATCTGTCCCGTCAATCAGGCCGCGCCCCGGTCGACCAGGCTGAACGTCGTGTCGATCGGGGCGTCACCAAGATGCTCGACGTAGATCGCTTTCTTCGTCGGGCTCCACTGCACCACCCCGTACTCGTCACTGATGATCGAGTAGGAGGTGCGTCCCTTGTCGTCCTTGCCCGCGCGGGACAGCGCGAACACGGTTGCGGCGGAGGCGTAACACTCGGCTCCCACCAGCGACGCGTACCCCTTTGAATCGATCTTGACCCCGAGGCACGGTCGGTGGCCGATGTCCGGATTCAATGACTTGATCATGAAGTCGACCCCGACCGGCTCGAGCACGAAGAGCGCGTCCTTGCCGGTGCCGTCGCCGGCCTCGAGCTCGCCGTGGAACGGCAGCTTCAGGTCACGGTCGACCTCCACCAGGTGCAGCAGGATTCGCCGCTGACCGGTCAGGATCGCTTGGGTCGGGTCCGTGCTCTTCGACGGTGACGCGGTAGGTGTACCCGACGTGGCCGTGGACGCGGTGGTCGCCGGTGCGCTCCGTGCCGGGCTGCCGGTCGACGTCGAGCCAACGTGATCCGGTTCGGACCCGCTGTCGAGCAGTCGCGGGCCGAACAGGGAAACGGACACCAACACCGCGATCACCGCCGCGGCTGCTCCCCCCACGGTGAGCCAGCGACGCCGGCCCCAGCCCGGGCGACCGGCGGTGACGAGACCCGATGGCACCGACCGCCCGTCCTGGTCAGCACCACCCGCGGCCGCCAGGGCACTCGCCGCCGGGGCCGATCCCGCGAAGTGGGCCGACTCTCCAGCAGCTCCCGCGTACCCCGCCGTCAACAACCCATCGAGCAGGTCACGGGCGGTGGGACGAGCAGCGGGATCCTTCTCCAACGCCCGCGAGACCAACTCCCGCAGCGGCCCTCCGAGTCCGGTCAGATCCGGCGGCTGAGTCAGGATCCGCATCGCGGTGGCGGTAGCGGAGTCGCCCCCGAACGGGTTGCGGCCGGTCGCGGCATGGGCGACCAGGGCACCCCACGCGAAGATGTCCGCAGCCGGGCCCACCGGATGACCAGACGCGGTGTCCAACCGCTCGGGAGCCATGTACGAGACGGTTCCAACCATCTGGTCGGTCCGGGTGTGCTGGCTCGTCGCCTCGAACGCCCGGGCGATACCGAAGTCGATGACCTTGATTCCGCCCGGCGCCACCAGCACGTTCGCCGGCTTCAGGTCCCGGTGGATGACCCCGGCGCTGTGGATGGCGGTGAGCGCGGTAGCCACCCCGACCGCGATGCTGTGTAGCTGCGCCGCCCCCAGCGGCCCCCGCTCCCGGAGCACCTGGGCCAGGCTGGGACCCTCGACGTACTCCACCACCAGGTATGGCGGGTCGTGGTCCGGGTCCGCGTCCAGGACCTCGGCGGTGCAGAACGGTGGGACCTGGCGCGCGCGGTTCACCTCGCTACGGAATCGGCCCCGGAACTCCTCGTCGTGCGAGAGTTCCGGACGGACGACCTTGACCGCCACCCGCCGTCCCTGTGGCGAGCGGGCCAGGAAGACAGTTCCCATGCCACCGTCGCCGAGCCGGTCCAACACGTCGTATCCGCCGAGGCGGGCCGGGTCACCGGGACGCAGCCCGACGTTCACGCCCGATGCCCGCAGACCGCGACCACCACGCGAACCGTTCCGCCTATCACCCGTTCCCCTTAGGTCAGTCGGACGCCGACCGCAGCCTATCGTCCGCCCACCCAACGTCGTCGATGCCGTCCACGTCCAGGCAGAACCGGGGTGTCTCGGGTGTGGCCAGCGACGCGAGCGGCTGAATCAGCCGATGCCGTCGACCGCGGCCCTGAGCGCATTGATCGACGGATCCCAGCTGAAGTTCAGGACGGGGATTCCGGAAGCGGCGGCATTGCTGTCGCCGCCGAGGACCACCGCCCGCGGCTTGTTGGTGCCCTGCGGAACCACCAGGTACCAGTTGCCCTTCACATTCGCGATGAACACTTCGTCTACCTCCTGGTCGGGCGGGTTCGGGGCGGTGACGTCCCCGACGTAGTTCTCGAAGTCCACCGTCGCGCTGAAGTTCGTCGGGCTTCCGGTGTTCAGCCAGAGGCTCGTGTGCACGTGCGGTCCGACGCCGGAGTCACTGCCGTTCGCCGACGAGCCGGTGTACGCGATGGTCTGGCCCCGTGACACACGCTGGCCGGTCGAGACGATGATCCTCGACAGGTGCAGGTGCCGGCTGTAGTTGCCGTCGTCGTGGGCCATCCCCACGACGCGTCCGGTCGCGGTCGAGGTGTCGGTCTTCACGAAGCGGATCGTGCCGTTCGCCGCAGCCATGACCGGAGTGCCGGTGCCGACCGCGTAGTCGGTGCCCGGCTCACCCGATGGAGGCGTCCGGTTCCGGTGGTCCTGCCAAGAGCTGGAGATCCGAACGTTCCCGCACGGCCTCTGATAACTGCCACCGGCCCGAGCGGAGCCGGGCAGCAGACCAAAGGCGGCCGACAGCCCGGACGCCGCCAACGCGGCGCTGGTGAGGAACCCGCGCCTCGAAAGTCCACGCAGGTACGCGAGGCTCTCAAGATCCTCGGGCCGTGGACCGCCGTGGCTCACGCCCAGGGGAAGGTCAGGTCGAGGCTCCTCGTTGAGGATCATCGATGCAACCTAAGGCCTGACTCGGTCGAAGGGCAAGAATCGCTGCGATCACCTTTTGGGCCGAGGTCACCCTGCTGTCGGGGCAGGAACCTGCCAAAGGGCACTGACCGGTATGGCGCGGAGTCTGTCGCCGAACGGCAGCGTAGACGATCCGGTATAGAGGACGACGCCGGCGGCGAACTCGTCGCCGAGGCGCTCGGTGAGCCGGCGTAGCCCGCGGAAGTCGTCGGGCCCGACGGTGGTGGCTGCCTTGACTTCGATCCCGACCACTTGACCAGCTCGATCCTCGAGCACCGCGTCGACTTCGTACCTGCTCTGGTCGCGGTAGTGGGACAGGTCGACGGGCTGCTCGGACCAGGTGAGCTGGCGGGAGAGTTCGGACAGGACGAATGACTCGAGGAGTGGGCCGAACGGTGCTCCCGGCCGGAGCAGTGCCCGGGCGTCGGTCGCGGTCTCGTTGGCGGCGATGCCCGAGTCGACGAAGATCAGTTTCGGTGCGGCGGTCGCGCGGGTGCCCAGGTTGCGGGACCAGCCGGGATCCGTTTGATCAGGAAGATCTCCTCCAGGGCCTAAAAGTAGCGGGCGATCGTCGGCCGCCTCAGTCCGAGGGCGGATTCGAGGGCGTTGGCGGTGATGATGGTCGCGGATCTGGCCGCGAGCAGGCGTACCAGTTTGCGGAGTTCGCCCTTGTGCTGGATGTCGGACAGTTGCCGGACATCGCGGTCGATGAGCGCTTGGACGTAGGCGTCGAGGAAGCGTTGGCGGCGGCGCGGGTCGGTGCGGGTGGTGGCCTCGGGTAGGCCGCCGCGCACGATTCTGGCCGCGTAGTCGGCGCGGGTCACGTCCGAGTCGTGTCGCAGGTCAGGGCCGAGCGCGAAGATGGCATCGACGAATCCGTCCGGTGCTTTGTCGAGCTCGCCTTGAGACAGCGGCCAGAGTTCGACGGTTTCCATCCGGCCGGGCAGGGCGTCTGGGGCGGCTACCATCCCGAAGAGGCGGGACGAACCGGTGAGCAGGTACCGGCCAGGGCGCGGGTCCTCGTCGACGGCTGCCTTGATGGCCAGTAGGAGCTCCGGGGCGCGCTGGATCTCGTCGATGACCAGGAGTTCGGAGGAGTCCACGAAGCCGACCGGGTCGGCGACCGCCGCCGCCCGGTCCTGTGCCCGGTCAAGGTCGCGGCGCTCGGCGAGACGATCACCGGCGACGGCCCGGTTTCGATCTGCGAGGGCCTTTGCATTTCGATTTGCGGCAGTACTGCGTTCGAAATGCGGCGGCTCGGTGTTCGATTTGCGGGACCTCTGAGGCGTTCTTGCGAGGGTCTACCGCTATGTCACGTTCTTGCGGGTGATGGCGAGTTCGGGGAACGTGTCCGCCCAGCGCGAGCGGAGTTCAGGCGGCAGTCAGAGAGTGGGCCTAAGCCGCCGGAGGAGGGCGGTCGCGTGGCGGCATCGCTGTGATCGCTTGCTGAAGATGTGCGGGTGCGGCACCTAGCCTGTTCAGAGTGCCGATGGCGCGATGAACTGTGCCGACGCCGGCAATGTCCAGCTCCCGGCACGGACAATGGCAGCTATCCAGCACCTGGAGGTCTCGCGCCACCAGAAGTTAACTGGCCGGTGGCACACTGAATGCGTGCTGATCGGTTTGGGCGCGCTCGCCTTGGCGATCGTCGGCGCGCTCGGCTGGTTCGTGGGCGAGATGGTGGGCGGGCACGGTGGGGTGGGCCTGGCCGTGGTGTATGGCCTCGGCGTGCTCCTGTGGGCGCTGCTCGACGAGCACACCGGCGAGACGACCTTCATGGCGATTCTCGCCTTCGTCCTGGGCCTGCCGATCGTGTACACCGTGGTCGTCGCGGTCAAGCTGCTCGTCCTGGCGTTCGGGCTCGCCGACCTGGGCAGCCGTGATGTCCTGCTGTCGAGCCTGCTCAGCGCGCTGACCGGCACGGGCATCAGCGTCGGGCTCTCGC
Organism: Micromonospora sp. NPDC051543; assembly: GCF_044454415.1. Lineage (NCBI taxonomy): Bacteria > Bacillati > Actinomycetota > Actinomycetes > Micromonosporales > Micromonosporaceae > Micromonospora > Micromonospora sp. NPDC051543. The sequence continues at coordinate 292,694 of NZ_JBITDT010000006.1, read as the reverse complement.
TCGTCGGCGCGTTCAAGCGCGGCTTGGAGCCGTCGGTCAGCCCGGTCCGACCGAATCTGGAAGAGTCGTTCCTGTCCGGCCTGTCGTTTCGGATGCCGCTGGCGCTGCTCATCGCCGGCCTGATGGACCTGCCCGACACGCCCGCCGCTCGGGTCGTGACCGGCGCGGCATGGGGCGTTGCGGCCGCGGTCTGCACGCTGGTGTACATCGGGGTCGTCGAGAAGGAACCAATCCGTCGGGCGTGGTTCCACATCGTCGTGGTGCAGGTCGTCATCCTGGTCTGCGGCCTGTTCGCCGTCATCCAGAGCATCGGTGAGACCAACCTCGTCGACGAGGCCGTGCAACTCGCTGTCCCGGCCAGCCTGGCGTGTGGCTTGACATACCTGTTTAGCCTGCTGGGCGCCACCGCCCGCGGATACAGCTCCGGAACGCGGCGAGCATGAGGTGAGGCTGTCGCCGTAGGCATCAGGGGGGTGCGCGTTTCCACAGGCCGGACGCACCAACCCCGTAACCAAGCGTGCGCCCACGTACTCGGCGGCCCTTGCCTTCGGCGGGGGTGAGGCCGAGGGCTGACCCCGCGTCGGTCACCGCCGTTCGGCACCCCGGGCGACGGGTCCCGGTCGAGGGGCACACGTCATGATCGTCGATGACGTGCGCGGTGTGTGCTCTCCAGCGGATGCCAACCCTGTTGAACCGGTGCCAACGCGGGTCACCGCGGCCGACCGCCGGTCGCAAACCGGGGCTCGTGTGCTCGAGCTGTGGCTCTAAGCTGGGAGGACGGCGGCCCGGGAAACGCGGGCGACCGTGGCCCACTCCCTGCCACCCCAGGTGAACCCCAGGTCGCTAGACTGTCCCCTCGCGCCCCCGTAGCTCAGGGGATAGAGCATCGGTTTCCTAAACCGTGTGTCGCAGGTTCGAATCCTGCCGGGGGCACCAGGCGAACATAGATCACCTGATCTTGCGCACAGGATCGCGCTCCTCCCGTGGCCTCAAACGAGGTTCCTCGGCAAGAAGTACGGCGAGCCTCAGAGGGAGCAGTGCGGTACGGGGCAAACCGCGCCGGTGCCGCCGCTACGGGGGCGCGGCGGCACCGGCGCGGTGTCATCACGCGGGCGGGGTGGCGCTCGCGTTCGGACGAAGGACGGCGCAGGTTTGCAGTGCCTTCTGCGTGACCGCGTCGGTACCGGTCGGCTGGCCGTCAGTCAGCGTGACCCCGTTCTCTTTGAGGCAGTTCTCGTAGGCGGCGTTCCGCCCCCTCGCGCCGGGACGGTTGCCGTTGCCCGTGCCGGCGCTGGGACGCACTGAGGAGCATGCTTCCTGCGCCTTCTGCCAGGTCGCGTCGTCGACGCCTGCGGGCTTACCGAATCCCCCGCCACCGAAGGCGGCGCCTCCACGCGGCCCCGCACTGCCGGACGGTCGAGGGGTCGCGGCTCGGGACGGGCGTGGTCCTCGAGAGGCGCCGGCAGAGGGCCATGAACGCGGGCCACCGGAAGGCATCGTGATGGTCACACCGTTGTCCGCCATGCAGGCGGTATAAGCGGCGAAGGCGTTGGCCCCGCCGCTTTCCTTGTCTGATGGCTCGTCGGCCGAGCCGCCCCCGCAGGCTGCGGTCAACGTGATCGCAGCGGACGCCAGGAACAGGGCCGCCAAGCGGCGATGCGACCGGGAAACTATACGCACGGTGCCTCATCTCATCGGCCGAAGTACTCGCACCAGCCAATCGTCCGCACCTCGCTGCCGGCTCGGCTTAACCTCGGAATCGGCTCGGAGCTTCGCGTTCCAAGCGAACTCCGAGGCAGATCCGAGCCGCCCGCGAGGCCGAGCGGCGACAGTTTCGAAACATGGGTGAAGCACTGACCGGACGCCGCCGCTTGATCGGGGCCGCAGTGGCCGTGGTCGTGCTGGCACTGCTCGGCATTGGGGTGGCGCGGGCGCTGACCGCCGACTCGGCCGCGGGGCCGACCGGGCCGGCTACCGTGGCGGCTGACCGAGGTGAGGTAAGTACCGAGGTGGCGACGACCGGGGCGATTCAGCCGGCCCAGACACGCAGCCTCTCGTTCACCGTGGCAGGCACGGTCGACAGCGTCGCGGTGCGTGCCGGCACGACGGTGACCGCGGGGCAGAAGTTGGCGACGGTTGACGACACGGACGCGGACAAGGCTGTCACGAACGCACGGGCAGCTCTCGAGGACGCTCAGGACGCCTTGGACGAAGCCGAATCGCGCGCCGATGACCCGACGGACTGTGGGGTGGACGTGGTCGCCGCCTTCGCCGAGCCGGACGCTGCGTCCAGTGTTGCCCGCTCGTCCAGCGCCTCACCCAGCCCCACGCGGAGCGGATCACCCACGAGCAGTCCGAGCCCGACCGCGACCGTCGCGCCTGGCCGAACCACCTCGGTTCCTCGGAGCACCACCGGGGTTCCCCAAACGACTACTCCGGCTCCCCGATCCGGTGGCTCCTGCGCGGCGGGCCGCCCGCAGCAAGGACAGGACGGCGACGCCGTTCTCAGCGCACGGCAGCGGGTCACCCAAGCGACCACCGTGCTGCGGCAAGCCGAGGACGCGCTCTCCGGGACCACCATCACCGCCCCGATAGCCGGGCGGATCTTGACCGTCGCGGGCAAGGTAGGCAGCCAGGTCAGCGCTGGCTCGGCCTTCATCACCGTGGCGGACGTTTACGACATGCAGATCGATGCCGATTTCCCGGAGGCTGACGCGGATCGACTCGCCACCGGCCAGCATGCCGTAGTGACCCTCGCGGACCGACCCGGCCAACAGTTCGCAGCCACCGTCGTGCAGGTCGATCCCACCGGCACGAGCGACGGCACGATGGTCCGCTACGGAGCGCTGCTCGCCTTCGCTGAGGCGCCAACCCAACTGCTGGTGGGCCAGAGCGCGGCGGTCCGGGTGACCACCGGCGCGAAGGCCGACGTGCTGAGGGTGCCGAGCACCGCCGTGCACGATGTGGCGGGAACGACCGCGACGGTGCGGAAGGACGGCGTAGCGCTGAAAGTCGTCATCGGGCTGCGGGGGGATCAATACACCGAGGTGACTTCGGGGCTGGCCGAAGGGGACGTGGTCGCCCGTTCGTGGTGACAGCGGGCGCTTATCGAATTCATAGCGAGCTCACAGCTCGCCTGGATACACCATTCCGGTGCTGTCTCAAACCCGTACCTCCGTAGCCACCGCCCGCGTGCTCGTGGTCGACGACGAGCCGAATATCGCCGCGTTGCTCAGCGCGACACTGCGGCTGGTCGAGTTCGACGTGCGGGTGGCGAGCACTGGGCAACAAGCGTTGGCTGCCGTCGAGCAGTTCGATCCAGACCTGGTAGTGCTCGACGTGACGCTGCCGGATTTCGACGGGATCGAGATCGCCCGCCGGCTCAGGGCCGCCGGACGCGAAGTGCCCGTGCTGTTCCTGACGGCTCGTGACGCGGTGGAGGACCGGATCTCCGGGCTGGCCGCGGGCGCCGACGACTACGTGACCAAACCGTTCAGCCTCGAAGAGGTGGTGCTGCGAATCCGCGCGATCCTGCGGCGTACCCAGCCCGAGGCCGACGTGACCGGACGGGTGCTGCGGCACGCCGATCTCGAACTGGATGAGGACGCCCATGAGGTGCGCCGCGGCGGCCGGCACATCGAGCTGTCGCCGACCGAATTCAACCTGCTCAGATACCTGCTGATCAATGCGGGCAGAGTACTGAGCAAAGCGCAGATTCTGGACCGGGTCTGGAAGTACGACTTCGGCGGCGACGGACGCATCGTCGAGTCGTACGTCTACTACCTACGCCGCAAGATCGACAGCTCCGGCCCTCCGCTGATCCACACGGTCCGCGGAGTCGGGTACGCCCTGCGGCTGCCGCGCGGCGACGAGTGAAGTTCAAGCGCTGGAAGCATTGGACGCTTCGGTCACGCCTGGTTCTGGTGGTCGGCGCACTCGCCGCAGTGGGTCTGCTCATCGCAGACGTCGCCGGACTGGTACTCATCCGCGAATATCAGCTGGGGCGGATCGACGACCAGTTACGCGGCATGACGCGTCCGTTCGCCGCTGACTGGCGGCCGACCTCGGTCGCCGCACCACCGCGCACCCGGGTTGCCCGGCTCGGCCCAGACCGAATCATCTACGTGTACCGGGCCGACGGCACGCTGGACCCGCAGCGCAGCTCGACGGCCGACCCCGGACGGCCGCTGGCCCCGGCGTTGAACGCGGTCAACGGCGGACCGTTCACCCTGGCCGCCGCGGACGGCGACACCGACTGGAGGGTGATCGGCGTACGTGACGCGCAGACCGGCGGCGCTGCCCTGATCGGGCTGTCACTCGCCGAGGTGCACCAGACCACCGAGCAGCTGATGCTCATCGAGGGAGGCGTCTCCGTACTGGTACTGGCGCTGCTCGGACTGGGTGCGGCGTTCGTCGTGCGGCTCGGGCTGCGGCCGTTGACCGAGATGGAACGACTCGCCACGGCCATCTCCGCCGGCAACCTCTCGAGCCGCGTTCCAGACGATCCGCACACCGAGCCGGGTCGGCTGGGCCTGGCGCTCAACTCGATGCTCACCCGGATCGAGTCCGAAGTGGGTGCGCGCACCGCCTCCGAGCAGCGGCTACGGCAATTCGTCGCGGATGCGTCGCACGAACTGCGCACGCCGCTGACCTCCATCCAGGGATTCGCTGAGCTGTACCGCCGTGGGGGTGCTCCGCCCGGCCCGGCGCTGAACGAGACGATGAGCCGGATCGAGTCGGAGGCGGTCCGGATGGGCGTGCTGGTCGAGGACCTTCTCCTGCTTGCTCGGCTCGACCGGCAGCGGCCGCCCACGTTGCGACGGGTGGACCTGCTGGAGGTTGCGGCGGACACCATCCGGGACGCTCATGCGCGAACGCCGGAGCGCCCGGTACGGCTTGCCGGGCTCGACGACGACAGTGACACGTTCGAGCCGGCCACGGTGCTGGGCGACGAGCACGGTCTGCGGCAGGTCGCCACGAACTTGGTCGCCAACGCGCTACGGCACACCCCCGTCGGCGTCCGGGTGACCGTGCGGGTGGGCTGCACACCGGCCAGAAGGCCGTCCCGGGGCAGCGTGTTGTCCGGGTCGCCGGACCTGCGACACGGTCCGCTCGCGGTGCTGGAGGTCAGCGATGACGGCCCCGGGGTACCCGCCGAGCACGCCAGCAGGGTCTTCGAGCGGCTGTACCGTGCCGACGTCAGCCGTACGCGCGCTGAAGGCGGCTCGGGGCTCGGCCTGTCGATCGCGGCGACGATCGTGCACAGTCACGGCGGGTGGGTGGAACTCGATTCACCGGTCGACGGCGGGGCCGTGTTCCGCGTGCTGCTACCAGCCGTGGACGAGGCGGCGTGAGGTTCCAAGCCAGCTCCGAGGTTCCCTCGAAGCTGCTCCCAGCACCGGCGGCCAGAGTAGCCGCATGCCAGCGCGTCTCAACCTGCGACATCCCTCGGTGGTGGTCAACGCCATCCTCGGCGTCGCCCTCATTGGTGTGGGTTTCTGGGCGTACCAGAGCCTCGTAGGGCCGGACACCACCCCGACCGCGAACGGCGCGGTCCGCTCCGTGCCGGTGCAGGTCGGCACGGTGACGAAAACCGTGACGGCGGACGGCACCGTGGAGAGTGCGAGCACGGCGAGCGCCAGTTTCGTCACCGGCGGCACGGTCACCGCGATCAACGTGAAGGTCGGTCAGGCGGTGAAGAAGGGCCAGGTGCTCGCCAAGGTGGACCCGGCCGACGCGCAACGTGGCCTGGACGCCGCCGAGGCCGACTTGGACGCCGCCCAGGACTCGCTGGACCGGGCCCAGGAAGCCGGTTCGGACGCCTCTGCCGCGGAGAACGAGGTCGCGCAGGCACAGCTCGCGGTGACCGAGGCGCAGGCGGCGGTGGCCGGCACCGTGCTCAAGGCGCCGATGGCCGGAACAGTGGTGGCGGTAAACGGCACGCTGGGCAGTTCGTCGTCGGGCAGTTCGTCATCGGGCAGTTCGTCGGCCGGCGGCTCACCCGGCGGCACCGCGTCGCAGGGAAGGGGTACGTCGTCCGGCGGCGGCTCGTCAGCCTCCACCAGTTCGACGTCCACCGGCTTCATCGACCTGGCCGATCTGACGAAGTTGCAGGTGTCCGCCGCGTTCGCCGAGGCTGACGCCACCAGAATCAAGGAGAAGCAGGCGGCGAAGATCACCTGGAACGCGCTCAGCGGCACCACGGCGACCGGCACAGTCAGCGCTGTCGACCCGTCCGCCACCACCGCCAACAATGTGGTCACCTACGGCGTGACACTCACCCTCGGCAAGGTGCCGGCTGGCGCCAAGGTCGGGCAGACCGTCTCGGTCGCGGTCACCACCGGCAGCGTGCAGGACGCCGTCATGGTCAGCTCGGCCGCGGTGACCACGGCCGGCAACCGGCACACGGTCACGGTGCTGACCGACGGCCGGCAAGAGACCAGAGCGGTGGAGATCGGCCTGGAAGGCGACGCGGCAACCGAGATCACTTCCGGGGTTGAGGTCGGCGAGCAGGTGGCACTGAGAGCGGCCTCGACGACCACCGGCACCGGCGGCGCCGGCACCGGTCGCTTCCCCGGCGGCGGCGGTTTCGGTGGCGGGCCGGCGGGCGGCGGAGGCTTCCCCGGCGGCACCGGGGGTCGGCGATGACCCCGCCAGTCCTCGACGTGCGGGATCTGACCAAGGTGTACGGCGACGGCGAGGCCACCGTGCACGCGCTGGCCGGGGTGTCACTCAGCGTGCAACGCGGGGACTACGTGGCGATCATGGGGTCGTCCGGATCGGGCAAGTCGACCTTGATGAACATCCTCGGCGCACTCGACGTGCCCAGTTCCGGCACCTACCTGCTCGACGGGGTGGACGTCAGTCGGCTCGCCGACCGTCAGCTCGCGCTGGCCCGTAACCGGCTCATCGGCTTCATCTTCCAGGCGTTCAATCTCATTCCTCGCACGACGGCGCTCGCGAACGTCGAGCTTCCCTTGGCGTACGCCGGAGTGAAACCCAGGGAACGGCGCCGCCGCGCCCTCGCCGCCCTCGACCTGGTGGGGCTCGCCGACCGGGCGGGCCACGAGCCCAACCAACTCTCCGGCGGCCAGCAGCAGCGGGTCGCAGTGGCCCGGGCACTGGTCACCGAGCCGGCCCTGCTCCTTGCCGACGAACCGACCGGCAACCTCGACAGTCGCTCCACCGACGACGTGCTCGGTGTCCTCGACCAGCTCAGCACGGACGGCCGGACGATCGTGCTGATCACCCACGAGTCGGAGGTCGGCGACCGGGCGAAACGGCTGATCCGTCTGGTCGACGGCCGAATCGTCAGCGATGTGCGGCAGTCGGCGCTACACGAGCCGCCGGTCGGGGCCTTCCTGCGATGACCTTCTACGAAGTTGTCCGGTTCGCGCTGCGCGGCTTGTCCGCGAACAAGCTGCGGTCGTCGCTGACCATGCTCGGCATCCTGATCGGTGTGGCCGCGGTGATCCTGTTGGTCGCGGTCGGCAACGGCTCGGCCAAGGCGATCAGCGACCGGATCGAGGCGCTCGGCACCAACACCATCACGGTGATGAGCGCCGGTCGAGGCGGCTCGACGAACACCGCCCTGACCCTGCAGACCTCGGACGCGCTCGTCGATCCGGTGCAGGCGCCCGACGTGAGGTCGGTGTCGCCGGTCGTCAGCAGCTCGGCGACGCTCACCTTCGACGGTGCCGACCACGAGGTCGGGTCGTTCATCGGCACCACGCCGACCTGGTTCACCGCGTCGAACACGCTGGTGGGCCGGGGCTCGGCGTTCACCGCCGACGACGAGGTTCAGGGCCGGCGCGTGGTGGTGCTGGGCTCGACCGCGGCTGAGGAACTGTTCGGCGTCACCAACCCTATCGATCAACAGGTCACCGTCGGCGGGGCGCTGTTCACCGTGATCGGGGTGCTCAAGGAGAAGAGCTCGACGGGCTTGCAGGACGCCAACGACACAGCCGTGGCGCCGATAACCGCCGTCCGTCAGGTGCTCACCGGCTACGGCCCGATCAACTCGATCCTGGTCGAAGCCGTCTCGCCGGCAAAGGTGGACTCTGTCCAGTCGCAGGTATCGGCGATCCTGAACCAGCGGCTGGGTGCGGCCACCTCGTACCGCATCCAGAACGCGTCGCAGCTGCTGGAGACCCAGACGGAGACCGCTGACACGTTCACCACCCTGCTCGGCGCAGTAGCCGCGATCAGCTTGCTGGTCGGCGGCATCGGCATCACCAACATCATGTTGGTGACGGTGACCGAACGGACCCGCGAGATCGGCATCCGCAAGGCGCTCGGCGCTCCCCGCCGGACGATCCTGACGCAGTTCCTGATCGAGGCGACTCTGCTCAGCGTCATCGGCGGCGCTCTCGGCGTCGCGGCCGCGCTCGTCGGCAGCAGTTTCGAGATCGTCGGTGTCAAGCCGGTGATCGTGCCCAGCTCGGTCGCGCTCGCGCTGGGCGTTTCCATCGCCATCGGACTGTTCTTCGGTGGCCTGCCCGCCGCCCGCGCTGCCCGGCTGCGTCCCATCGACGCCCTGCGCTACGAGTAAGGACGATCATGAACGACGACACCGCCGTGCTCCAGAGGGTCCCGGGCGACGCGCAAGGAGGCGACGGCCTCTCCAGCGAATTGGCAAAGGCGGCCCCGCGCCGCTGGTGGAACCGGGCCACCGTGATCCTGGCCCTTGCCGTGCTGCTGGTCGGCGGGTTCGCGGCTGGTCTGCAGGTGCAGAAGAGCTATGGCGGTGTGTCGGCTGAGGCCGGCGGCGGGAATCGGTCGGCCGGCGGGCAGCGCGCAGGCCAGGGCGGCTTCGGCTCGGGCAACAGCCGCCCCGACGGCGGCGCGGCACCCACCTCCGCAGCTTCCCGGGGCCCGTCAGGCACCGCCGGAACGGTGAAGCTGGTCAACGGGACCACCATCTACGTCGAGACGGCGGACGGCGACGTGGTCACCGTCAGGACCGACGGCAAGACCTCGGTCGCCGTCGCCAGTAAGGGCAAGCTCTCCGACATCAGAGCCGGCCAGCCCGTGACCGTGCAGGGCAACGCGGGAGCAGACGGCACGGTGACCGCTACGTCGGTCACTTCCCAGTCGAAGTGAACCCCGATGACCAGGATTGGTCCCGTCCCTGCTCCGGCGACGAGCTCACCGACACGGCATGCCATCGACGACACCTACCAGTGGTAGGCCACGTTCACGACCAGCGCGGCCAGCACCGTGACGAAGAAGACGGCCCAGCCGACGAGCTTGCGTGACCGCACGCGCAGGTGCGCGATCAGCGCCCCGACGAAGTACAGCACCAGTCCCGCGGCCGCGAGTGTCCCCAGCAGCGGTACGGCGAACCCGGCCAGCAGCCCCACCGAACCGGCGGCCAGCAACGTGCCCAGCACGGGCAGCCAGGAGTGTGGAATCCCCTTCATGTCTGCCTGGGCCTTGGGATAGTCGTGGCCGATCAGGTAGGTGACTGCGGCGATGGCGGTGAACACCGAGGCGATGATGGTGACTGTCACGTATGCGGCGAACATGAGCCCTCCCCGTGGTCGTCGCCGTGCGGAGCGAACAGTGCCGCGACGTGTCGAGGTGCCCTCCGGGCCGTCCCGGAGGGCACCTCGTCATGCGCGGGGGTCAGAGGAACTTGTACATCTCGGCGGAGGCGGCCTCGGTGTCGGCGGCCGGCGGGGCGGCCACGGTGACCTTCTCGCCGAAGCCGCTCATCTTCATGTCGGTGACGAGGTCACCGAGGCTCTTCGTGGCGATCGTGTAGGACAGGGCGGTGAGCCGCCCGTCGGCGTCGACGGTTGCCTCGAAGGGGATCGCCGTTGGCTCCTTCGCCAGCTTGGCGGTCGATTCGAGGCCCTCGCGCATGCCGCCGTCGGTGCTGGCGGTCTGGGCGGCCTTGTTGAGGTCGGAGGTGCCGCTGTAGTGGCCGGGGCTGACCTCCTGGGCGGCCACGACGCCGCCGATGAGGCCGGTCTGTGCCTTCAGGTCGAACGACTGGCGCAGCGAGCTGGTCGGCCGGAGCTTGTTGAGATCGATCTTCATCCAGGGCTTCTCGCCGTCGAGCGAGTCCGACTTGATGTAGGCGACGTCGCCGATCAGCCGGGCCTCGATCGGCTCCGGGGCGGAGCCGGTGACGTGGACCGTCTTGGCCGCGGGGTCGACCTTGCCCTTGAGGCTGATCGACTGGCCGCCGGCCTTGACCGAGGCGTCCATGGTGACCGTGCCGGCGAGGCTGCGCTCCATGGCCTGCCGGACGGCGGCGGCCGGTTCGAGCTTGGGCGTGGTGGGAGCCGAGGACGGTTTGGACCCTCCGGCGTCACCGGAAGTGGTGCCGCAGCCGGCCACGAGGGCGGCGGCGAGGGCAATCGAGAGGACAGGGATCAGTCGACGCATAGACGTGACCCTAACCAAGAAGGTCCACTCTGGGGGGCCCGGCCAACACGGTGGGTCAATCCGCCGGCAGTTGTTCGGCGCGGGTGAGCACCCGGTCGACGAGGCCGTACTCCCGGGCCTGCTCGGCGGTGAACCAACGGTCCCGGTCCCAGTCGCGCTGGATCTCGTCGAGGGTGCGTCCACTGTGCTGGGCGATCAACTCCTGCATGGTGCGCTTGACGTGCAGCATGTTCTCCGCCTGGATGGTGATGTCCGAGGCGGTGCCGCCCATCCCGCCGGACGGCTGGTGCATCATGACCCGGGAGTGCGGCAGCGCGTACCGCTTGCCGGCCGCTCCGGCGCAGAGCAGAAACTGTCCCATCGAGCCGGCGAGGCCGAGCGCCAGCGTGGCGACGTCGTTGCGGACGTAGCGCATCGTGTCGTACACCGCCATACCCGCCGTCACCGAGCCGCCCGGCGAGTTGATGTAGAGGTAGATGTCGCGGTCGGCGTCCTCGGCGGCGAGCAGCAGGATCTGCGCGCAGATCTGGTTGGCCGACTCGTCGGTCACCTCGGTGCCGAGGAAGATGATCCGCTCCCGTAGCAGCCGCTCGAACACCTGGTCACCGAAGGTCGGCTGACCGCTGTCCAGCATTCGCACGTCGTACCCGATCATGTGTCGCCGCCTTCCGCGCTGCCGGCGGGCGGCGGAACCGCCTGGGGAACCGGCTCCTCCAGCGTGCGCGCGGCGGCGGTCGCGGCCCAGGGATTCTGCCGCCGGCAGATCGGCCCAGGGCAGAACCCCAGCCGGCCTACATCCGGGTCAACCGCCGCCGGCCCGTCCGGGCCCGGCGGCAGGCCAGCAACTTGGAGGTACGAGGACCGGGGCGCCCGGCCGGTGCGGAGGCGATCAGTCGAACTCGCAGCCCCGCCCCTCCGACAGTCGACCCGACGGGCGAGGCTGGACCGCCGACGTGCAGGATCGGCCCGCCCAGCCGCAGCACCGGCCCGGCCGGCTGCCGTGCGGAGGCCGGAGCGGCCGCCACGGGGGGCGTCGCCCCACCGGGCTGGAAGCCGATTCGGAATGCGGGGCGGGTCTCGTTACGTGGCGCGGGCACCTGTTCGAGCCGGGCCAGAGCGGCCCGGGGCGCGGCGGGGATGCGACGCTCGACGCGGCGCAGGTCGTCGCGGGCCGCCTCGAGCAGGTCGGAGAGTTGGATGCCGAGGGCTCGGCAGATCGCCGCCAGGACCTCCGACGAGGCCTCCTTGCGCCCGCGCTCGACCTCCGAGAGGTAGGGCACGGAGACCCCGGCCGCCTCGGCCACCTCGCGCAGGGTGCGGCCCTGGCCCTGGCGTAGCCGGCGCAGCACCCCGCCGATCACTCGTCGCAGCAACGACATGCGGACCTCACTCTCGCGGTCGACGTCGGGGACCCCTCCCATCATCATGCCGGTTGCCGACGGTCGGGGCCGACCCGTGCCTGCCGCGTCGACCATCGTCGTAGCCCGGGCGTGCGGAGCGCCCCGTACCCGCTATGTTGTGGACGTGCAGGCGACGGCGGCGGGGCAGGTTCGACGGTGATCCATTTTCCCGCGCAGCGCCGGGGCCCGCTGAGCGCGCTGAGCCTGCGGCTCGCGGCCGCCCTCGGCCTGGTCTTCGCCGTGGTGGCAGCGGTCTACCTGGACCGGGACGGCTACCGCGACGTCAACGAGGACGGCCTCACCCTGCTCGATTGTTTCTACTACGCGGTGGTCTCGCTCTCCACCACCGGCTACGGGGACATCACCCCCGCCGCGCCGTCGGCCCGGCTGGTGAACGTCCTGTTCGTCACCCCGGCCCGGGTGCTCTTCCTGATCATCCTGGTCGGCACCACCCTGGAAGTCCTGACCGAGCAGTACCGGACCGGCCGTCGCCTGTCGCGGTGGAGGAGAACCGTGAAGGACCACGTCATCATCTGTGGCTACGGCACCAAGGGTCGCAGCGCGGTCAACGCCCTGATGGAGAACGGCCTGGACCGGTCGAGGATCGTGGTGGTGGAGCGCAGCACCGCCGCACTGCGGCAGGCCACCTCGGCGGGGCTGGTGGCGATCGAGGGCTCGGCGACCCGTTCCTCGGTGTTGAACGAGGCGCACGTCCGGCACGCGAAGGCAGTGATCATCGCGACCGACAGCGACGACGCGTCGGTGCTGGTGGCGTTGACCGTTCGGCAACTCACCGCCGGTCAGGTCCGGATCATCGCGGCCGCCCGCGAGGCGGAGAACGCCCCGCTGCTCAAGCAGAGCGGCGCGCACCACGTGATCGTCTCCTCGGCGACCGCCGGCCGCCTGCTCGGTCTCTCGACCTCGGCGCCGCCGCTGATCGACGTCGTGGAGGATCTGCTCACCCCGGGGCAGGGGATGGCGTTGGCGATGCGCTCTGCGGAACGGGACGAGGTGGGCCGTTCACCGCGCGAGCTGGACTCCCTGGTGATCGCCCTGGTGCGCCGGGGCAAGGTGGTCACCCTGGCCGACAAGGCCGGCGCGGTGATCGAGACCGGCGACATGCTCGTGCACGTCCGCGACGACCGCCCGCAGTCCGCGGCCACGGTCTGACGCCCGCTGCGCTCAGCAGGCGTCCGCGTCCACCTCATTGATGGCTTCCGTGCACAGAATCGGTGTCGTGGTGGCGGCCCGCCGCAGCAGATCGTAGAGCGTCTCCCGCTCGGCCGGCTGCAGCGCTCCCAGCACCTCGTCCTCGGCGCCCGCTAGGGCGCATTCGGCCTCTTTGAGGCGTTTTGCCCCGCCTTCGGTGAGTTCGACGACGTGCCGCCGACGGTCCTGGGGTGAGCGTCGCCGCTCGACGAGATCCTTCGCCTCGAGGTCGTTGAGCAGCCCCACGATGTTGGTGCTGTCCATCTCCAGGGTGCTCGCGAGCGCCTGCTGACTGATGCCGCCGCCCGCGCGCAGCACCGTGAGCGCGACCAGGTGCCGGGGGCGCAGGCCCAGTGGCGCGAGCACCGACTCCGCTCGCAATCGCATCCGCCGCGCCAGGTGGTCCAGCAGGGCGCCCGAGCGGTGCTCCGTGGGCTCCAGCGGCAGGGCGGACATGTGACCCAGTCTACCGGCGCGGTGGAACATCTGCCTGCTATAAATAGTTGGTGCAACACAGACGATCCTTGGAGGAGGAATCATGAACCTGCTGCATATCGATTCGAGCATTCGGGGTGACTGGTCGGTCAGCCGGCAGCTCACCGCCCGGGCCGCCGAGGCCTGGCGTGCGGCGCACCCCGATGGCACGGTGACCTACCGTGACCTGGGCGCCGAGCCGCTGCCGCACCTGGACTCCGACGGCGGGCTGGCGCGCATGACGCCGCCGGACCAGCACACCCCCGCCCAGCGCGCCTCCTGGGAGCTCAGCGAGCGCCTCGTCGACGAGGTGAAGCGGGCCGACGTGGTCCTGCTCGGTTTGCCGCTCTACAACTTCGGAGCCCCCAGCAGCGTCAAGTCCTGGGTCGACCACCTGATCGTCGCCGGCCTCACCTATGACCCGACGACCCAGGAGGGCCTGCTCAGCGGTCGCGAGTTCGTGGTGGTGGCCACCCGGGGCGGCGGCTACGGCGAGGGCACCCCGCGGCACGGCTGGGACCATGCGGAGCAGTGGCTGCCGCACGGCCTGTCGATGACCGGCCTGGAGCCGCGCTTCATCACCACGGAACTGACCCTGGCGCCCACCGTGCCGGCGATGGCCGAGCTGATTCCGCTGCACGAGGCCAGCCTCGCGTCGGCCGAGAAGGAAATCGACAACCTGTGGACGCCGGCCTCGGCCCAGCGCTGAGACGGCACCCGGCACGGACGAGAGCGGCCGCCCCGATCGGGGCGGCCGCTCTCGTTTCAGGTCCGACAGGTCAGAGGATCGTCCAGGTGTCGCCACTGCCCAGCAGGCCCGCGAGCTGCTGCTCGGGCGTCTCGGTGACCGTCGCCTTCGCCGTCGCCAACTGCTCCTGCACCACGCTGTCGTAGGACGGCCGGTCCACCGAGCGGAACACGCCGATCGGCGTGTTGCGCAGGTCCAGGCCGGGCAGCCGGGACAGCGCGAACGCGTACGCCGGGTCGGTCACCGTCGCGTCGTGTACGACGATCTCCTCGGGGCGTACGGAGTTGGTCTCCCGGACCTCCAGCCCGAACGCGCCCGGCGGGTGCACCACGCAGAACCGACCGTCCGCCCCGAAGGTGATCGGCTGGCCGTGCTCCAGGCGGATCAGGTAGTCGTCCCGGGTGGACGGGTCCTTGAGCTGCTCGAACGCCCCGTCGTTGAAGATGTTGCAGTTCTGGTAGATCTCCACGAACGCCGAGCCCTGGTGCTCGGCGGCGGCCCGCAGGACCGACTGGAGGTGCTTGCGGTCGGAGTCGATCGTGCGGCCGACGAAGCTGGCCTCCGCACCCAGAGCGAGCGAGAGCGGGTTGAACGGCGCGTCCGCCGAGCCGGCCGGCGTCGACTTGGTGATCTTGCCGACCTCGGACGTGGGCGAGTACTGCCCCTTGGTCAACCCGTAGATCCGGTTGTTGAACAGCAGGATCTTGAGGTTGACGTTGCGCCGCAGCGCGTGGATCAGGTGGTTGCCGCCGATCGACAGCGCGTCGCCGTCGCCGGTGACCACCCAGACCGACAGGTCGGGACGGGACACCGACAGGCCGGTCGCGATCGCCGGCGCGCGGCCGTGGATCGAGTGCATCCCGTACGTGTTCATGTAGTACGGGAAGCGTGACGAACAGCCGATCCCGGAGACGAACACGGTCCGCTCGCGGGGGATGTTCAGCTCCGGCATGAACTGCTGGATCGCCGCCAGGATGGCGTAGTCACCGCAGCCGGGGCACCAACGCACCTCCTGGTCGGACTTGAAGTCCTTGGCGGTGAGCTTGAGGGCGACGGGCTCAGACATTCTTCAGGACCTCTTCCAGCGTCGTCTCCAGCTCGGCGGCCGTGAACGGCAGGCCGCGGACCTGGTTGTAGCTGATCGCGTCGACCAGGTACCGGCCCCGGATGACGTGGGCGAGCTGGCCCAGGTTCATCTCCGGGATGACCACCTTGTCGTAGGAGCGCAGCACCTCACCGAGGTTCGCCGGCATCGGGGCCAGGTGCCGCAGGTGCGCCTGGGCGATGGACAGGCCGCGCTGGCGGACGCCACGGCAGGCCGCGCCGATCGGTCCGTACGTCGAACCCCAGCCGAGCACCAGCACGCGGGCGTCGCCGTCCGGGTCTTCCACCTCGATGTCCGGCACTGGAATCGTCTCGATGCGGGCGGCCCGGGTGCGGACCATGAAGTCGTGGTTCGCCGGGTCGTACGAGATGTCGCCGGTCTTGTCGGCCTTCTCCAGCCCGCCGATCCGGTGCTCCAGGCCCGGCGTGCCGGGGATGGCCCACGGACGGGCCAGGGTCTCCGGATCGCGCAGGTACGGCAGGAAGGTGGTGCCGTCCTCGCCGTTGGGCGCGGTGGCGAAGTCGACGCGCAGGTCGGGCAACGACTCGACGTCGGGCAGCAGCCACGGCTCGGAGCCGTTCGCCACGTAGTTGTCCGACAGCAGGATCACCGGCGTGCGGTACGTCAGCGCGATCCGGGCCGCCTCCAACGCCGCGAAGAAGCAGTCCGACGGCGACTTCGGCGCGATCACCGCGACGGGCGCCTCGCCGTGCCGGCCGTACAGCGCCATGTTCAGGTCGGCCTGCTCGGTCTTGGTCGGCATGCCGGTCGACGGGCCGGCCCGCTGCACGTCCACGATCACCAACGGCAGCTCCAGTGCCACCGCGAGGGAGATCGTCTCGCTCTTGAGCGCCACACCCGGGCCGCTCGTGGTGGTCACACCGAGCGCCCCGCCGTAGGAGGCGCCCAGCGCAGCGCCGACCGCGGCGATCTCGTCCTCGGCCTGCATGGTCAGCACGCCGAAGCGCTTGTGCTTGCTCAGCTCGTGCAGGATGTCCGACGCCGGCGTGATCGGGTACGCGCCGAGGAAGACCGGCAGGCCCGAGCGGACCCCGGCGGCGACCAGCCCCAGCGACAACGCCGCGTTGCCGGTGATGTTGCGGTAGGTGCCGGGAAGCATCTTGGCCGGCTTGACCTCGTAGCGGACGGAGAAGTCCTCGGTCGTCTCGCCGAAGTTCCAACCCGCCTTGAACGCGGCGACGTTCGCGGCGACCAGCTCCGGTCGCTTCGCGAACTTGCGCTCCAGGAAGCGCAGCGTCGACTCGGACGGCCGGGAGTACATCCACGAGAGCAGACCGAGGGCGAACATGTTCTTCGACCGCTCGGCGTCCTTCTTGGACACCTTGTGTTCGGCCAGCGCGCCGACCGTCATCGACGTCAGCGCCACCGGGTGGACGACGTAGCCGGCCAGCGAGTCGTCGTCGAGCGGGCTGCTCTGGTAGCCGACCTTGGCCAGGTTTCGCTTGGTGAACTCGTCGGTGTTGACGATGATGTCCGCGCCGCGCGGCAGGTCGGCCAGGTTGGCCTTGAGGGCCGCCGGGTTCATCGCCACCAGCACGTTGGGCGCGTCGCCCGGGGTGAGGATGTCGTAGTCGGCGAAGTGCACCTGGAAGCTCGAGACGCCCGGCAGCGTGCCGGCGGGGGCCCGGATCTCGGCGGGGAAGTTCGGCAGCGTGGAGATGTCGTTGCCGAGCTGCGCCGTCTCCGAGGTGAACCGGTCGCCGGTCAACTGCATGCCGTCGCCGGAGTCGCCGGCGAACCGGATGACCACCCGGTCGAGTTGACGGATCTGCTTGGTCACTGTGCCACCTTCGTTCGCGACTGCGGGCTCGCAAGCGCTGTCGTTCCCCACCCAGAGCCTACGTCGAACGGACCCTCGGGCTTCCCCGGAGGTCCGCCGACTGAGACCAGATCAACGTGAGAATTGCTATGTAATGCGGGGTTTCGCCCCGCCCGCCGTAATCCAGATCACCGTCCGCCGACCCGGGACGACCCCGGCCGGCGGCGGCCAGGGTCGTCGATCGATCAGTCGGTGGGCGGGGCCGGGGGCTCGCTCACCGGTCCGCCGAACCGGCGCCGCAGCGAGGTGGTGGCCAGCGCGAGGGCCAGCACCACCAGCAGCGCGGAGACCGCGACCAGGATGACCGCGGTGCGCTGGACCGAGGTCATGCTGTCGTCGGTGTTGGCGCCCGCCGGCAGTACGCCCTGGGAGCCGGTCGGCGCGGGCGGCGAGACGACCGGCGTGGCCAGCGCCGCCGCCGCGGTGATCCGGAAACTCATCTGCAACCGCCGGGTCGCGCCGTTGCGCGGGTCGAGTTGACCGACCACGGCCCCGGAAAGCGGCGCCTCCCGCTGGGCCTGTGGCGTCGCCTCCACCGGTAGCCGCAGCTCACGGGTCTCGCCGGCGGACAGCAGACCCGCGTCGCAGCGGGTACGGGACGCGTCGAGAGCCACGCAGCCCGGCGGTGGGGCGGGCGCGCTCACCCCGGCCGGCAGGACCACCTCCACCAGCCCGGCGGCGTCCACCGTGCCGGTGTTGCCCAGCCGCACCGCGAGGGTGCTCTGCGCGCCACTGATGTCGAACGCGACCTCGTCGGCGGCCAGTGCGATCCCGGGCACCGGCGGACCGGGCGGGAACAGCACCGCGAAGCCCTGGTCGTCGGCCACCTCGCCGGGCGTCCCCGGCACGTCCGCGACGACCCGCACCGAGCCGCTGAGTGGCATCCGCTCCCAGGCGTCGCCGGCGACCCGCAGCCGGATCAGGCTGCTGAACCGGGTGCCCGCCTCGGTCGTCCACGCCCCGCAGCGGTACGCGCCGCCACCCTCGTCGACGCACCCGTTCGTGCCGGCGTCACTCAGCCCGGCCGGCAGGGTGTACGACAGCCGGACGCGCTGCGTGGCCGTGCCGGTGTTGGCCACGGTGACGCGTAGCGTGGTGGTCGTGGCGGGCGCGTTCCAGTACGACTCCGAGAGGGAGACGTCCTCGGTGGTCACCTGCACGCCGAGAGGGCTCGGCGGCGGGGCCTGTGTGCCGCCCGGCGCGGGCGGGTTGACCGGTGGGACCGGGGGTGCGGGTGGCCCGGCCGTCGGCGGACGGGTGGCGCCGCCCGGGGCGGGAGCGCTGGTGACCGGCGGCGGGGGAGCGGTCGTCGGCGGCGGCGCCGGCGGTGTGGTCTCCGGCGGCGGTGCGGTGGTCGGCGGGGCCGGATCGGTCGGCGCGGGATCGCCGCCCGGATCCTCGGTCGGAATGGGATCCTGCGGCCCAGTGGTCTCCGGATCCGGGTCGGGATCGGGCGCCGACTCCGTCACGGCGGTGACCGGGTGGGCGCGCGGCGCCGCCGCGCTGGCGAGGGCCGGTGCGACGGCGAGCGCCGCGAGCAGCCCGAGCGCGAGCGACGTTGCCAGGAGGGGGGTGGGATGCCGCCCTGCGGCCCAGCGATCGGGCGAAACCTTCACGCGGGCCATCTGTCCTCCGGTTGCGGGGGTGGGAGTCCAATACTCTTAATAGTTGCCCCGGTGCACTAGTCCCACCTGGAAACAAATCCGTAACGTGTTGGGGACGGTCCCTCCGGGGCGGGCGGTAGGCTCCGGGCGTGACCGGTTACCTGGGCTCGTACGCGACGCTCGGGCTCTTGCTGCTCGTGAGCGTCCTGTTCTTTGTGACGGCGTTCTCGGCCAACCGGGTGTTACGTCCCGCCCGCCCGGCCGACCCGCTCGGCAAGCGGGCCAGCTACGAGTGTGGGCTCGACCCGGTCGGCGGGGACTGGGCGCAGATGCAGATCCGCTACTACGTCTACGCGTACCTCTACGTGCTGTTCGCGGTCGAGGCGGTGTTCCTCTTCCCATGGGCGGTGGTCTTCGACCGACCCGGCTTCGGCCTGGTCACGGTGGTGGAGATGGCGCTCTTCGTGGCGGTGCTCGCCCTCGGCATCCTCTACGCCTGGCGCAGAAACATCCTCCGCTGGACCTAACCCCTCCACCCCACCCCGGGTCCGCCCAGTCGCGTTGATCATGAAGTTATTGTCCCGACACGCCGCAGGGCAGGGCAATAACTTCATGATCAACGGGGTCGGGCGGGTCGGGCGGGTCGGGCGGGGCGGGTGGGGCGGGTGGGGCGGGTGGGGCGGGTGGGTGGGGTTAGGCCAGGGCTCTTCTGGTGGCTCTGGGTGGGCGGTCGCCGCGGATCGAGGCCACCATGTCCAGCACTCGGCGGGTCGGCCCGACCTGGTGGGCCCGGAACACGCGGGCGCCCAGCCAGGCGGAGACCGCCGTCGCGGCGAGCGTGCCCTCCAGGCGCTCGCCCACCGGAAGGTCGAGCGTCTCGCCGATGAAGTCCTTGTTGGAGAGCGCCACGAGCACCGGCCAGCCGGTCACGGTCAGCTCACCCAGCCGGCGGGTGATCTCCAACGAGTGGCGGGTGTTCTTGCCGAAGTCGTGCGCCGGGTCGATGAGGATCCCGTCGGGGCGTACCCCCTCCGCCACCGCGCGCTCGGCGAGCCCGGTCACCGTCGTGACCACGTCGGTGACCACGTCGTCGAAGGCGGCGCGGTGCGGCCTGGTGCGGGGGGTCAGGCCGCCGGCGTGCGAGCAGACCAGCCCGGCGCCCGTGCTCGCCGCGACCCGGGCGAGCGCCGGGTCGACGCCCGACCAGGTGTCGTTGAGCAGATCCGCGCCGGCCGCCACGGCCTCCGTCGCCACCTCGGCGCGCCAGGTGTCGATGGAGATCACCACCTCCGGGAACGCGGACCGTACGGCGGCGATGGTGTCCACCGTGCGTCGGATCTCCTCGGTCACGTCCACCTCGGTGCCCGGACCGGCCTTGACCCCGCCGATGTCGATGATCTCGGCGCCCTCGTCGACCGCCCGTTCGACCGCCCGGAGCGCGCTGTCCGCGGCGAAGGTGGCGCCCCGGTCGAAGAACGAGTCCGGCGTGCGGTTGACGATGGCCATCACCACCAGCTCACCCGGCGCGAACGTCCGCGAACCAAGCCGAAGTGCCCCGGCCATGCCGCCTCCCGACTCCTGCGCGCCGTCGCCGCTGCTCCGGCCGTTCCCGACGCTAGCCGGTCCGCGGCGGTGCCCGCCGGGCGGGCGTGGGCGTCGATGGCTGATCGGGGTGGTGGGGTCGCTACCGGCGGGCTGTCGTGCCACGATCAGTGCATGGGTCAGCTTCTGCTCCTCCTGGTCGTGGCGTTGACCGTCGCGGCGGTGGTTTTCGGCGTGACGGTGCTGGTCGGCGGGCGCGATCCCGGTCTCGCTCCGACGGAACCGGATTCGCAGGCCGTACCGCTGCCGGGCACCCGGCCGCTGCGCGAATCCGACGTCGGCGCGGTCCGCTTCGACACCGGTCTGCGTGGCTACCGGATGGCCCAGGTCGACCAGGCGATGCGCCGTGCCGCCTACGACATCGGCTACAAGTCCGAACTGATCGGCGTGTTGGAGGCGGAGGTCATCGCGCTGCGCGAGGGCCGGACCGACGACGCGGACGCGCTGCGCCGGGCGCGGGAGCAGTCCGCCGGTGCGGCGCCCGACGCCACGGCAGCCGAGCCCGTGGCCACCTCCTCGCCGGCCGACGCGGACGGCGTGGCACCGGCGACCGACCCGGCTAAGGACGCCGACGGCATTGCCCCGACCACGTCTTCGGCTGTGGATGCCGACGGTGTCGCTCCGGCCACCTCTTCGGCTGTGGATGCCGACGGCGTCGCTCCGGCCACCTCTTCGGTTGCGGATGCCGACGGCGTCGCCCCGCCCGCCGACGAGGCGAGCATCCGTACGCCCGCCGACGACGCCTCGACCGGGGCCTCCCGGGGCGCCGGACAGCAGGGCGCGGTGGTCCGGTCGGAGTCGGCGTGACCGGCCCGGAGAGCGCCGACGCTCTCCGGGAGGCGGCCCAACCGGGCGCCGGTGAGGTGACCGCCACGGTCATCGTCAACGCGCCGGCACCCCGCGTCTTCGCCGCGCTGCTCGCCTGGGAACGGCAGTCCGACTGGATCCCGTTCACCCGGGTCCGGGTCGTCGAGGGCGACGGGCGCGAGGGCAGCCGGATCGAGGCGGTGACCGCGCTCGGCCGGGCGACGCTGCGCGACGAGATGCTGGTGGTCCGGGTGGACGAGCCGTACGAGATCGGCGTGGTGCACCACGGCCAGGTGCTGCGCGGCCCGGGTGTCCTGCGCTGCACCGAACTCGGGCAGGCCCGTACCCAGGTCGTCTGGCACGAGTGGTTCCACCTGCCCGGCGGCGCGGCCGGCCGGCTCGCGTGGCCGGTGCTCTGGCCCGGTTCCAAACTGGGCCTCACCCAGGCGCTCAAGAGGTTCGCGCGGCTGGTCGAGCAGGGCCGCCTGCCCTGACGGCGTCGTCGACCGGTTGAGCATGGGCTGTCGGTGCGATGGCCTAGCGTGTGCGACGTGAGTGACCTGGTGATTGGCGCCGACGGGCTGGCCCGCTGCGCCTGGGGGGCGAGCACCCCCGACTATGCCGTCTACCACGACACCGAGTGGGGTCGGCCGCTGCGCGGCGACGACGCGCTCTACGAGCGGATGACCCTGGAGGCCTTCCAGTCCGGCCTGTCGTGGCTGACCATCCTGCGCAAGCGGCCGGCGTTCCGGCTGGCCTTCGACGAGTTCCACATCCCCACCGTCGCCGGGTACGACGACACGGACGTGACCCGGCTGCTCGCCGACGCCGGCATCGTCCGCAACCGGGCCAAGATCGAGGCGGCTATCGCCAACGCCCGCGCCGCCCTCGAACTGCCCGACGGGCTGTCCGCGCTGCTCTGGTCGTTCGCACCGGAGCGCCGGCCGGCCCGTCCCGCCTCGTTCGCCGAGTTGGCGCCGATCACCGCCGAGTCGACGGCGATGGCCAAGGCACTCAAGAAGCGCGGCTTCCGGTTCGTCGGCCCCACCACGGCGTACGCCCTCATGCAGGCCACCGGGATGGTCGACGATCACATCGTCGGCTGTCACGTCACCCGCTGACTGCCGGCGTGATGGGATGGCAGGCATGACGACCGAGACCGCGTACCGGGCCGACGGGCCCGGCCACGCCGACGGGCCGGGCACCTGGGCCGTGCTGCTGCCCGCCGAGCGTTACGAGGCCGAGCGGCTCGTGCACCACGACTCGCTGAAGCTGACCGGCCTGACCGACGCGGGGCGGCCGGGCCCCGGCGACCGGGTGGCGGTGCTGGCCGACGCGCCGCCGCGCCTGGTGGCCCTGGGCCGGGTCGCCGCGCCGACCCAACGGCACCGTGAGGACCCGGACGACCCGCAGTCCCCGGTCGAGCCGGAGACGCTCGTGGTGGCGTACACCCGGCGGGCCTTCGACGAGCCGGTGCCGGCCGACCTGCTGACCCTCGACGGGCCGGTCACCGCACTGGATCCGGCGACCTTCCGGGCGCTGGCCGACCAGCTCGGACCGCCCCCGGCGCGGCGTACCTGGCTGGTCAGCCTGGACCTGCCGATCGAGGCCGGCACGCCCGCCGAGGCGGTACGCCTGTTCTGGTCGTACGTGCAGGAGCTGGGGCCGCGTGAGCTGCCCGCCTTCGTCGCGCCGTCCGGCGACGAGCTGGCCATGCAGGCGTTCGTGCTCGGCGCGGAGGCCAACCAGGACCCGGAAGAGGACGACTAGGCCGGGAAGAGCTTGTCGAGGCGTCCGCGCCAGTCGGCGAGCACCGGGCCCGGGTCGGTGTCCAGCACCCGTTCCAGCAGCGTGGCGTAGACGTCCCGGAAGTCGGTCGTGTACTTCAGGTCCCCGTCGTCGAGGTCGGTGAGGCTGGGCGCGTCCCCGTGCCAGCCGCCGCGTACTCCCGCGCCGAGCAGCAGCATGTCGGACGCGGTGCCGTGGTCGGTGCCGTCGGAGGCGTTGGCCCGGACCCGGCGGCCGAACTCGGAGTAGACGGCCACCACCACCTTGCGGCCCGCCTCGGTGCGGCTCATCCGGTCGGCGAACCTGGTCAACGCCCGGTCGAGCTGACCCAGCAGCACGGCCTGCAACTGCTTCTCGTCGGCGTGCGTGTCGAAGCCGCCGAGCGAGACCGAGAAGGCCCGGGTGGACACCCCGGCCTCCACACACTGCGCGACCAGGTCGAGCTGCGCGTCCAGGGGCGTACCGGCCCCTCCGGTGGCGGTGGCCGGGGCCTGGTCGCCGTCCGGGTCGGTCGTGTCCGGGTCGGCGGAGTCGCGGACCTCGCGGATCATCTCGTCCACCGAGCGCATGTCGGCGAAGCAGGCGGCGGCCCGGGCGCGGGCCGGCGACTCGCCCGCCTCGGCGGCGGAGAGGGCCTTCAGCGTGTCCGCCGACAGTCCCTTGGTGGCCTTGCGGTCGGTCACCGGGACGGCTGCGCCCGCGCTGCGCTCACCGGCGAGCAGCGGCGGCAGCGCCGGCTCGAAGGAGACCGCCAGTCGGGGGTCGCCGCCCGCCCGGTCGAGCCAGCGGCCCAGCCAGCCGGTGGTGCCGGGCCGGTCCGGTTGCGCGGTGTGCCAGATGTCCATCGACCGGAAGTGGCTGCGGTCCGGCTTCGGGTAGCCGATTCCGCGCACGATCGCGAGTCCACCGGTGGACCAGCGCTTGTGCAGGCCCTCCAGCGCCGGGTTGAGGGCGAAGTCGTCGTCGAGGCGACGCACCTCGCTGTCGGGGTACGCCAGCTCGGGGCGGGCCGCCCGGTAGGCCGGGTCGCTGTACGGGATGACGGTGTTCAGGCCGTCGTTGCCGCCGTAGAGGGTCACCAGCACCAGCGTCTGTGACTGCGGGTCGCGGTCTCCGGCGGTGTCCAGCAGGTCCCGCAGGCTGTACGCGCCCGCGCCGGCGGCCAACGCGCCCGCGCCGACCACCCCGCTGGTGAGCAGGAACCTGCGTCGGGTCAGGGTGTCCATCTTCTCGACTCCTTCCGCTCAGCTGACGGTGTACTCGGGGCTGACCAGGCCGGCAGCCAGTAGTTTTCGAGGTTCGCCGGCCAGCGGGGTGAGGGCGGCCCGGGTACGGGCGCTCCACCCGTCGACGACCAGCAGCCGGGCCAGGGCGTCCGCCCGTCCGGCGCTGGGCGCGGCGGTCAGCCGGTCCAGCATCGCGGGACTGGCTGCGGTGGCGAGCATTCCGGCCAGCCGGAGCCGGGCCTGCAACGACGAGGTGGTCAGCCAGGCGGGGCCGGCCGGCCAGCCACCCACGCTGGGCGGTCGCAGCGGCACCTGGTCCAGCGCGTTCAACCCGCTCAGCAGTTGCTTGCGTTGCTGCTCCGGCAGCTCCTTGGGGCGGATGCCGAGCTGTCGCAGCGCGCCGACCATCCACTCCACGGGCTGCTTCACCAGCGTGCCGCGGGTCTGGGCGAAGGCCGGTGACGAGAACAGCGCCCGCAGGGTGGCGACGGTGTCCGCGCCGGCCAGGCCGTCCGGCGTTTGAACGTCGGCGCCGGCGAAGCGGAACCAGAGCCGCCGGGCCACGAACGTCGCCGCCGCCGGCTGGGCGGCCAGCAGTCCGGCGTACGCCTCGGCGTCGAACCGGCCGGTCTGCCCGAGGATCGTCTTGTCGCCGGGGTCGTGTCGTTTGGTCTCGAAGCGGGCCACCCCGGTACGGCGGTCGACCGTCCAGCCGGTCAACGCCCGCGCGCCGGCCTTCACGTCGGCCTCGGTGTAACCGCCGATGCCGAGGGTGAACAGCTCCATCAGCTCGCGCGCCAGGTTCTCGTTCGGCGCCTTACGGGTGTTCTTCTGCCCGTCCAGCCAGATGATCAGCGCCGGGTCGCGCACCATCGCGGCGACCAGGGGGGCCAACGGCCCGCGCCCGTGCCGGCGCAGCGTCTCCAACTGGCCCTGCATCATCCGCGCCGACTTGACCTTCTGGGCGCTCGTCGCCCAGTGCCCGTGCCAGAAGAAGAGCAGTTTCTCGGTGAGCCCGTCCTCGGCGGCGACCATCCGGTCCAGCCACCACAGGGTCACCTGCGCAAGTTGCTCCTTGCGCTGGGCGTTGGCCTTCTGCCGCTGCTCGCGGGTGGACTCCTTGGTCAGCGCGGCGTATGGGTCGGCGGGCAGGGCCGGCGGTGGCGTGGCCGCCGCGCCCCGGTCGGCTCGCCCCGGGGCGAGCAGGTTGTCCAGGGTCGCCGCCGGCCCGGCCCGTTCGGCCGCGTCCACCTCGTCGGCGGTCGGCCCGAAGGTGGCCCGACGCAGCAGGTGCGCCACCGCTTCACGATCGCTCATGGAAACCGACGCTAGGCGGCCCGCATACGAGGACGGTAAGGGCGGGGTGCGAATCGCGTTCAGTGTCCCTCGAAGACCGGTTTCTGCTTGGCGACGAAGGCGAGGGTGGCCGCCTTGTGGTCGGCGGTGGCGCCGCAGATGGCCTGGGCCTGGGCCTCGGCCGAGAGCGCGTCGGCGAGGGTGCCGGCGTCGGCGATCGAGAGCTGCCGCTTGATCGCCCCGTACGCGACGGTGGGGCCGGCGGCGAGTCGGGCGGCCAGTTCCTGCGCGGCCGGCAGCACCTGCTCGTCGTCGTCCATCAGCCGGGTGAGCAGCCCGAGCCGGCAGGCCTCCTCGGCGCGGACCGGTTCGGCCAGCATCAGCAGCTCGACGGCCTTGGCGTGGCCGACCAGCCGGGGCAGGGTCCAGGAGGCGCCGGTGTCGGCCGCCAGACCGACCTTGGCGAAGGCCATCAGGAAGCTGGTGCTCGGCCCGCCGATGCGGATGTCGGCCAGGAAGGCCAGCGACGCGCCCGCCCCGGCGGCCATCCCGCGCACGGCGGCCACCACCGGCTTGGGCAGGTTGGCCAGCCGGGCGGCGATCGGGTTGTAGTGCACCCGGACGGTGCCGAGCGGGTCGGTCGAGCCGTTCTCGAGCGTCGAGGTGTGCTCGCGCAGGTCCTGCCCGGCGCTGAAGGACCCACCCGCGCCGGCCAGCACGACCGCCCGGCAGGACCGGTCGGTCTCCAGCTCCGCCAGCGTGTCCCGCAGCGCCTCCTTCAGCGCGACGTCGAACGCGTTCATCGCCTGCGGCCGGTTCAGCGTGAGGGTGACGACGGCGTCGGTCCGGTCGACGAGCAACGGCTCGGTCACGTGTCTAACGACCCTTCTGTCGAACGATGCGGTTGCCGGCGTCGAGGCACTGCTCGACGTACCGGTCGGCGGCTGGACGCAGGCGGGCCGCGTGCCGGTCGAAGAAGCTGGCCGCGGCGGTGCCGGGCCAGCGCTCGGGCAGCAGCGCCGGGGGCAGCTGCGGGTCCCGGAACAGGAAGGTACGCCACGCGTGCACGAGCCGGAACCGGACCGCGTACGCCTCCTCGTCGCTGCTGCGTACGGTGACCGCGCTCAGGAGCGGACGCTGGTCGGCGACGAACCGCTCGTACGCGCGGCCGATCTCGGCCAGGTCCCACGCGCGACGGACGACGCCCATCGCGCCCGGGGTGCCGGAGAAGTGCGATGCGGTGAACCGTTCGAACCGGATGCCGGCCTCGGCCAGCAGCAGGTCGACGTCCTCGGCGGGGCGGGTCGCGACCCAGGTCTGCTCGTCGAGGGTGCCGTAGCCGAGGAAGCTGAGGGTGGCGGCGAGTCGTTGCCGGTCCCGCCGGGAGCCCGGCGCGTCGAGGACGAGCAGATCGAACCGGCCGTCCCAGGTGACCCGGCCGGTCCGGTAGATCCGGGCGGCCGCCTCGTCGAGTCGTCGGGCGGCTTTTGGTGTGATCGAATATCCCGGTCCGGAGGCCAGCCGGAGCGGGTCGAGCCAGCCTTGACGCACCATCCGGGACACGGCGGTGCGAACGGCGGGCGGCGCGATTCCCAACGGCGCCAGTAGCTTGACCAGGGCGGCGACCGGTGCGCGGCCACCCCTCGGTCGGAGATGGTCGCCGTACAGGTCGAAGAGTGCCGACCGTGCCTGCATGACCGCACATTGTGACAGGCCTTCTCAAGATAAGCTAGATGCTGTTACATCAATGCTGCTCCGGTTTGGGTCCGGCGGTGTTCATCAGGGAAAATCGTCTGTCGACACCCCCGCGAGCGTTGCGGGTGGTCGTGACGAAGTGGCTGTGGGGCAACCCACCGACCCTGGTGTAGGTCTGAGGGGAGACAACATGGCGGCGATGAAGCCGCGGACGGGCGACGGTCCGCTGGAAGTCACCAAGGAGGGTCGGGGCATCGTCATGCGTGTCCCGCTGGAGGGCGGTGGCCGGCTCGTCGTCGAGATGACTCCCGACGAGGCCAACGCGCTCGGTGACGCGTTGAAGGCAGCCGCCGGCTGAGTGAGGGACGATCCGGACGGCGTACGCCGGTCGGAGCGTTTCTTGGACCCTGAGCCACCGGGAGCGCCGGTGGCTCAGGGTCTTCATATCTGTGCGCGGGCATGGCCCGATCCACTTTGTGAAACTTCCTGGAGGTGCGGTTCCGCGTGCTCGCCATCCGTCCGCTCGCCGAGCCCGAACGGCTCGACGTCCTCGTCCTGCCCGTACGCCCCGCCGAAGCTGCGGCGGGAGGTGACGTCTCGGCAGAGCTGGTGCCGACCGCTGTGACGCCGCCCGGCGGTACCGCCGACGAGGCGGCCGCGCTGGTGCCGGCCGCCCGACTGAGCGGACGGGCCGGCGAGATCAGCACCCAGTTGCGTCCCGGGCGCGACCCCGGTCGGCTGGTGCTGCTGGGTATCGGCGACGGCGGGGAATCCTCCTGGCGGACGGCCGGCGCGGCCCTGGCCCGCGCTGCGTCAGATGAGACGCATATCACTATCGCCCTGCCGACCGGGGTGACTGCGGCCGCCGTACGCGGGCTGACCGAGGGTCTGCTGCTCGCCTCGTACCGGTTCCGGCTGACCGACGTCGACGAGCCGCGCGCGCTCGACGGCGTCGACCTGCTGGTCACCGACCCGGCGGCGCACGAGGACACGGTCGCCACCGCGCGGACCACCGCCGCGATGACCCGTCTCGCGCGCGACCTGACCAACACCCCCTCCTCGGTGAAGACCCCGCAGTGGTTCGCCGACCAGGTGGCCGCCGCGTCCGCCGACCTGCCGGACCTGCGCCTGACGGTCCGTGGTCCGGCCGAGTTGGCCGCCGAGGGCTTCGGCGGGATCCTCGCCGTGGGCGGTGGCTCGGCCAGCGGCCCGCGTCTGCTGGAGATGGACTGGCATCCCGCGAACGCGCGTACCCACGTGGTGCTGGTCGGCAAGGGCATCACCTTCGACACCGGCGGCATCTCGATCAAGCCGGTGCCCGCCATGAAGCTGATGCGCAAGGACATGGCCGGCGCGGCGGCGGTCGTCGCCGCCACCCTCGGCGCGGCGGCGCTGCGCCTGCCGGTCCGCGTCACCACCCTGGCCCCGCTCGCCGAGAACATGGTCAGCGGCTCGGCGTTCCGTCCGGGCGACGTCATCCGGCACTACGGTGGGACGACCAGCGAGACCACCAACTCCGACGCCGAGGGCCGTCTGGTCCTCGCCGACGCGCTCGCCTACGCGGTACGGCAGCTCAAGCCCGACCTGCTCGTCGACCTCGCCACCCTCACCGGCGCCAACGCCGTGGCGCTGGGCAAGCGGACCGCCGCCCTCTACAGCGAGAACGACGACCTGGCCGCCGACGTGCTGAACGCGATCGAGGCGGCTGGCGAGGCGGCCTGGCGGATGCCGCTGCACGGCGACTACGTCGAATACCTGGGCAGCGAGATCGCCGACCTCTACAGCGCGCCCACCCAGGGCGCCGGATCGGTCACGGCGGCGCTCTACCTCCGCGAGTTCACCGGTGACCTGCGGGACCGCTGGCTGCACCTGGACATGTCCGCCCCGTCCTGGGCGGACGGCGACCACGCGGAGTTGAGCCGGGGCGCGACGGGCTGGGGCGTCCGCTCGCTGCTGCGCTGGCTGGCCGCCGTCGACTGACGGTCAGCACTTCACGGCGGCGAGCACCCCGTGGCCGACCGGGAGCAGCGCGGGGATCCAGTGCTCCGACTCCCGCAACGCCTTGATCGTCTCGCGGACCGTCACCGTCCCCGCGTCCCGGGCGGCCGGGTCAGCGATCCGGCCGCCGGCCAGCATCCCGTTGAGCGCGAGCACCCCGCCCGGGCGCAGCAGCCGCAGCGCCGCCTCCACGAAGGCGTGGAACCCGGTGGCCTCGGCATCGACGAAGACGAGGTCGTACGCCCCGTCGGCCAGTCGGGGCAGCACGTCCAACGCGCGGCCGGTGATGATGCGGGTACGGCCGCTGGCGAAGCCCGCCTCGGTGAAGATCCGTCGCGCGATCCGCTGGTGCTCCACCTCCACGTCGATGGTGGTGAGCACACCGTCGGCACGCATGCCGCGCAGCAGCCAGACGCCGCTCACGCCCGTGCCGGTGCCGATCTCCACGACCGCGCGGGCGTTGCCGGCCGCGGCCAGCAGCCGCAACGCCGCCCCCGCTCCGGGTGTGACCGCTTCCAGGCCCACCTCGTGGGCCAGGCTGCGGGCGGTGCGGAGCACGAGATCCTCGGTCACGTACGACTCGGCGAACTGCTGAGCCTGGGTCGTCGAACTGCCGGAACCGGCGACCGTGGCGATGGGGCACCTCCGGGCGGCGCGTGGTGCGGGGGGCGGGTTGGCACTGTGAGCGTAGAGGCGACCGGCGCGAGGCGCAGCCGCGCCTCCGCCCTCTCCGTGATCACCGGAGGCAACCGCTGACTCCACCGCGCGCATCCGTGCGATCCTGGAAGCGGTATTCCGTGAGTCTCGACCGCGCCGAACCGTGGCCGGGCGAGGCCGCACGGGATCCGGGGGACGGACTGGGAGGCACCGACGTGACCGACGGCTGGGAATGGCGCCGGGACGGTGAGACTCCGGCACCGGCGCGCCCGCCGGGGGCAGGAGCACCGCCGGAGGGGCCGCCGGCCGCGCCGGGGAGCGGCACCGCGCCCTCGGCCGCCGACACCGCATCCACGGCCGAACCCCCGAGCGTGTCGTACCCGAATCCACCGCCCTCCACCGCTGGCGCGTCGCCGTGGTGGTCCGACGCGCTCGGCGATCCGTGGCGTGACCCGGCGGCCCCCACCGCGGTCGTGGTGCCTTCGGTGGTGCCTGCCGGCACCGAGCCGGAGCGGGTCACCGACCCGGACGCGCCCGGCCGACCGACGCTGCGACACCTGCTGCTCATCCCGGTGATCACCGCTCTGCTGGCCGGCACCCTCGGCGGCGCGCTGGGCTACGCGTTCGCGGTGCGTGGCGGCGCGGCCGGCACGGTGCTCGGTGCGGCGGCCGCGGATCCACCGGCGTTGGCCCAGCGCAAGCCGGAGTCGCTGGCCGGGGTCGCCGAGCGGGTGCTGCCCAGCGTGGTCACCATCCGCGTCAGCAGCCTCGGCGGGACCAGCGAGGGCTCGGGCTTCATCGCCAGCGCCGACGGGCACGTGATCACCAACGACCACGTGGTGGCCGGCAGCAGCGGCAAGGCCTCGGTGGTCTTCAACGACGGCAGCTCCGCTCCGGCGACCGTGGTCGGTCAGGATCCGGAGTCCGACATCGCGGTGATCAAGGTGAACCGGACGGGTCTGCGACCGGTGGAGTTCGGAGATTCCGACGCGCTGGCCGTCGGTGACCCGGTCCTCGCCGTAGGCTCACCCCTGTCGCTGGCCAACACGGTCACCGCCGGCATCGTGAGCGCCCTGGACCGGACGATGCAGGCCGGTGAGCCGGGCGGCCCGGTGCGCTACTACGCGGCGATCCAGACCGACGCGGCCGTCAACCACGGCAACTCGGGCGGCCCGCTCGTCGACGGCGCCGGCCGGGTGGTGGGCGTCAACTCCACGATCAAGTCGCTGGTGGCCGAGGGGCAGGAGGCCGGCAACATCGGTCTCGCCTTCGCCATCCCGATCAACCAGGCCAAGCGGGTCACCCAGGAGATCATCGGCACCGGCAAGGCCCGGCGTACGGTCATCGGCGCCCAGGTCGGCGGGCCGGGCGCGGGTGGGGGCGGCGGCGTACGACTGGCCGCCGTGGAGCCCTCCGGACCGGCGGCCGGGGCCGGGCTCAAGGTCGGCGACGTGATCCTGAAGCTCGACGGCCGGCCGATGACCGAGCCGACCGACCTGATCGCCCTGGTCCGCAAGTTCGCGCCGGGGTCGGTGGTGACCGTCGAGTTCCGGCGGGGAACCACACGACGGAACACGTCGGTGACCCTCGCCGCGGATGCCAAGTGAACAGCGGGTCACCCCCTGCCGGAAAGCCGCCCGACGTGCGTAGTCTTGCTGCTGACGCCGAGAGGAGGCCCGCGGGATGTTCGAGAACCTGAACATGTGGGAAGTCGGGGCGCTGCTGCTTCTGGCGCTGTTGATCTTCGGTGACCGGTTGCCCGCCGTGATCAACGACGGCCTACGGCTGGTCCGTAACCTGCGGAACATGGCCCGCAACGCCACCGGCGACCTCAGTCGTGAGCTGGGCACCGACATCCAGCTCGAAGACCTGCACCCGAAGGCCTTCATCCGTAAGCACCTCCTCAGCGAGGAGGACGAGGCGGCGATCCGCAAGCCGCTACAGGGCGTCTACGACAACCTGCGCGCGGACGTCGACGGTGTGCACAACGAGCTGAAGGACGTGGCCAACGCCGCGGACCTGCGCTCGAACGGGACGCGACCCGGCACCGCCACCGGTACGCCCTCCGCGCCGGCGCCCCGGGTCAGCTACGACGACGCCACCTGATCCGACCCGGCACCCCCCGGTCCTGGTCCCGCCGTTGCGGGCACAAGCGCCAGCCTTGATCGACTCGGTCTCAAGGAAAGCGGCCGATCAAACGGCGTGGGACAGCCCGACTTTCCGAAACCCGAGTTGATCATGACGCGCCGCCCCAGGCCGAGCGCTGGCGCGGCGTAACCCGCTCAGCGCCCGGCGGCAGACCCGGTCAGCGCCCGGCGGGCTTGAGGCCGAGCGGCTTGCCGAGCAGCGACTCACGGCGCAGCGCGAGCCGGTCGGCCACGCCACCGAGCGCCTGCGCGGCCGGGGACTCCGGCTCGGCCAGCACGATCGGGTTACCGGCGTCGCCGGCCTCGCGGACCCGGGTGTCCAGCGGGATCTGTCCCAGCAGCGGCACCTGGGCGCCGATGGTCCGGCTCAGCGACTCGGCGACCGCCGTGCCGCCACCGGCCCCGAAGATCTCCATGCGGGATCCGTCCGGCAGCTCCAGCCAGGACATGTTCTCGATGACGCCGACGACCCGCTGGTGGGTCTGCAGGGCGATCGCCCCGGCCCGCTCCGCCACCTCGGCGGCGGCGGTCTGCGGGGTGGTGACGATCAGGATCTCCGAGTTGGGCAGGAGCTGGGCCAGCGAGATGGCCACGTCGCCGGTGCCCGGCGGCAGGTCGAGCAGGAGCACGTCCAGGTCGCCCCAGTAGACGTCGGCGAGGAACTGCTGGAGCGCCCGGTGCAGCATCGGGCCGCGCCACACCACGGCCGCGTTGCCCGAGGTGAACATGCCGATCGAGATCACCTTCACACCGTGCGACTGCGGCGGCATGATCATGTCTTCGACGCGGGTGGGTCGGCCGTCCGCGCCGAGCATCCGGGGCACCGAGTGACCGTAGATGTCGGCGTCCACCACGCCCACGGAGAGCCCCCGGGCAGCGAGCGCCGCCGCCAGGTTGACCGTCACGCTGGACTTGCCGACCCCGCCCTTACCGCTGGCCACCGCGTACACGCGGGTGCGCGAGCCGGGCTGGGCGAACGGGAT
The DNA here is from genome assembly GCF_044454415.1 of Micromonospora sp. NPDC051543. Lineage (NCBI taxonomy): Bacteria > Bacillati > Actinomycetota > Actinomycetes > Micromonosporales > Micromonosporaceae > Micromonospora > Micromonospora sp. NPDC051543. The sequence continues at coordinate 259,720 of NZ_JBITDT010000006.1, read as the reverse complement.
GACCGGCTCCTCGCTCGCGCCGCCGCCGCGCAACTGCGCCTGTAGCGACTGCCGCTGCTCGGGGCTCATCACGCCAAAGTCGATCTCCACGCCGGCCACGCCCGGCACCGCCGCCACCGCGGCGGTGATGTCGGTGCGCAGCTTGTCCTTGAGCGGGCAGCCGGCGACGGTGAGCAGCAGCTCGACCCGGACGACGCCGTCCGCGCCGATCGTGGCGGAGCGGACCATGCCCAGTTCGGTGATGGGCCGGCGGATCTCCGGGTCGTTGACGGTGGCCAGGGCGGCCTGGATCGCGTCCTCGACGGTGCTCACGGGTGCTGACATGCCCGCAATGCTACGTCGCGGGGCATCCCGACCGGCCGCTGGCCGAGGGTGGTGTGAGCCAAACGATGAGCCCTCGTCAACGCTCGGGCCGGGCGTCGCGGGCGTAGTCGCCGTCCAACTCGTCGCGCGGCTCGTCCAGCCCCGGGCCGCCGGTCGGCCGTTGGCTGCCCTTGTCCTGTTGCCGGCGCTCCAGGCGTTGCCGGCGCTGCCCCGCCTCGTCCAGCTCCTCGGCCAGGCGGGTCAGCTCGGAGCGGAGGAAGTCCCGGGTGGCGACCTCGCCGAGCGCGATCCGCAGCGCGGCGATCTCCCGGGCCAGGTACTCGGTGTCCGCCTTCTGGGCCGTGGCCCGCCGCCGGTCCTCCTCCAGGGCCAGCCGGTCCCGGTCGGCCTGCCGGTTCTGGGCCAGCAGGATCAGCGGCGCGGCGTAGCTGGCCTGCAACGACAGCACCAGCGTGAGGAACGTGAAGGTGTACGGGTCGAAGCGCCACCCGGCCGGGGCGAGGGTGTTCCAGCCGAACCAGATCGCGATCACCACCGTCATGACGACGATGAAGTTCGCGGTGCCCATGCCCCGCGCGATCCCCTCCGACCAGCGGCCGAACGCCTCCGCGTCGAACCGGGGGAGGGTGATGCCCCGGGGCTCGCGGGGCTGGTCGAGCCGCTCCGTGCGCCGCTGCTCAGCCACCGTCGCCGTCCAGTACCGCGTCGGGGGTGCCCGGGGCGCTCACGGCGTCCCGGTCACGCCAGTCCCGGGGCAGCGAGTGGTCCAGGACGTCGTCGACCGTGACGGCCCCGACCAGCCGGCTGTTCCGGTCGATCACCGGCATGGCGACCAGGTCGTAGGTGGCCATGCGGCGGGTGATCTCCGGCAGTGGGGTGGTGGGACGCAACGGGTCGATGTCGTTGACGACCACCTTGCCCAGCAGGTCGGCCGGCGGTTCGCGCAGCAACGCCTGGAAGTGCACCATGCCCAGGTAGCGGCCGGTCGGCGTGTTCTGCGGGGCCCGGGTCACGAAAACCTGCGCGGCGACCGCGGGGGAGAGCTGCGGCTCACGGATCCGCGCCAGCGCCTCGGCGACGGTGGCGTCCGGCGGCAGGATGACCGGCTCCGAGGTCATGACGCTGCCCGCCGTGCCCGGCGTGTACTTCAGGAGCTGGCGTACCGGGTCCGCCTCGTCCGGCTCCATGAGGTCCAGCAGGACGTCCTGCTCCGGTGGGGGCAGCTCGTTGAGCAGGTCGGCGGCGTCGTCCGGGTCCATCTCCTCCAGCACGTCGGCGGCCCGTTCCCGGTCCAGCGCGGCGAGGATCTCCACCTGGTCGTGCTCCGGCAGCTCGCTGAGCACGTCGGCCAGCCGCTCGTCGTTCAACGCGGCGGCCACCTCGTTGCGTCGGGCGTCCGGCAGGTCCTGCAGGGCGTTGGCGAGGTCGGCGGGGCGCATGTCCTCCAGGACGGCGAGCAGGTTCGCCGTACCCCGGTTGTCGGCGATGCCGCTGAGGCCGCGCACCCGGTCCCACTCGACCTGATGCAGGTGGCCGCGGCGGCTGAGCCGGCCGGTCTGCTCGCGGACCGCGACCCGGGTCAGCGACCACTCGCCGCCCCTGGAGCACTCCATGGCGACGTCCACCACCGCGCCGGGCTGGCCGCCCGGGTCGAGCTGTACGCGCCGGTCCAGCAGCTCCTGGAGTACGAGCAGCTCGTTCGGGCGCTTCTCGAAGCGTCGCAGGTTGAGCGTGCCGGAGCCGAGCACCACCGCCTCCGCGTCGATCGACGTGATCCGGTTGATGGAGAGGAAGATCCGCCGACGCATGGGCATCTCGGCGACCAGACCCACCACCTCGGGGGGACGGGCGGTGGCCCGCAGCCGTGCCACGGCGTCACGGACCCGGCCCACCTGGTCACCGTTCGGATCGTAGACGGCGACTCCGGCGAGGCGGGCGATGTAGACCCGGGTCGGCGTACTCACGGGCACCAGCCTAAGCGCCTAGTGTTTATCAACATGTCGACCTTGGCCTACGAGATCGTGGACGTCTTCACCGACCGCCCGTTCGCCGGCAATCCGCTGGCCGTGGTGTTCGGCGCGGAGGCGCTGGCCACCGAGCAGATGCAGGCGCTCGCGCTGGAGTTCAACCTCTCCGAGACGGTGTTCGTGCTGCCACCTACGCAGGTCGGCGCCACCTACCGGGCCCGCATCTTCACGCCGGTCGAGGAGTTGCCGTTCGCCGGGCACCCGAGCGTCGGCGCGGCGGTCACCGCGAGCCGACGTGGGATGTTCGGTGTGGGGCAGGTCACTCAGGAGTGCGGGGCCGGCGTGCTGCCGATCGAGGTGACGTCGTCCGGGGCGACGCTCACCGGAGGCGTTCCCACCCTCGGCCCCGAGTTGGACCCGGAGCCGCTGCTGGAGATCGCCGGGCTGGGCGCGGACGACCACGACCCGGCCGGGCCCGCTCCCCGGGTGGCCGGCTGCGGGCTGGAGTTCCCCTATGTGCCGGTCCGCCCGGACGCGGTGGCCCGGGCGCGGGTGAACCCGGCGGCGGCGGAACGGTTGGGGGTGGCGCACGTCAGCGTCTTCTCCTGGGACGCCGGCACGCAAACCGCGCACGCTCGGGTCTTCGTGCCGGGGATGGGCGTCCCGGAGGACCCGGCGACCGGTTCGGCGGCCCTCGGGCTGGGCGTCTGGCTGGTGGCCAGCGGGCTGCTGCCGGCGGACGGGCTGTCGCACTATTCGGTGCGCCAGGGCGTGGAGATGGGCCGCCCGTCCGCGCTGGGCTGCACGGTGACCGCGGCGAACGGCGTGGCGGTCGGCGCGACCGTCGCCGGCCAGGTGATGCCGGTGGCCCGGGGCGAGATCGCCGTGCCGCCGTTCGTGGGCTGAGCGACGGCGTCGATGCGGGAGGATGCGGGTGTGACGGACGAGGACCCTGCCGGTGGCACGCCGCTGGTGGACGAGGCGATGAAGAAGGCCGCCGTGGCCTGGGTCAGCGTGTCCGGTGGGCCGGCGCTCGCGCTCTGGTGCGCCCCGCTGGAGGGCGCGCTCCTGGTGGTGAGCGGGCCGGGCGAGCAGGCGGCGCCGGGCCTCGCCGACGCGACCGAGGCGCAGGTCAGCCTGCGCGGTGACCACGGGGGGCGGATCGTCACCTGGCCGGCCCGGGTGACCCGGCTGGCACCGGGCACCGAGGCGTGGGACACCGCCGCGCCGCTGGTGGCGGGTAAGCGCCTGAACGCGCCCGGTCCGACCACCGACCTGGTGGCCCGCTGGGTCGCCGACGGTTGCGCCCTGAACCGCCTCGCCCCGGCCGGCACGCCCCTGGCCGGCACGGAACTGCCGTCCGACGCGCAGACCGAGCCGCCCCGGGAGACCCCGGCGGTCCGTGCCACCCGCAAGCCGTTCCGCCTGCACCGGGTCCGTCGCCGCTGATCGGGTCAACTCGCCGCGACAGCGGCGGCAGCGACCTTGGCATCCACGAGGTCGAGCACCTCACGCAGGGCAACTAGGGTGGTGCCGCGCCACTGACGGTCGGCGTTGAAGACCATGTGCTCGGCCAGATCGGGCGCGGCCAGCCGGACCGCGGTCATGCCGGCCCGTTCGGCGCCGGTCAACTCCTGGCTGCCGCCGTCACCCACGTACAGGCAGGCGTCCGGCGTGAGCCCGAGTCGACGGCAGGCGGTCAGGTAGAGAGCGGCATCCGGCTTGCAGCGTCCGACCTGCACGGAGAAGACCCGCACGTCGAGCAGCGGCGCGACGGGGAGTTGCGGCAGGAAGGCCGGCAGTTCGTGCGTACAGTCGCTGATCACGCCGGTGCGGACGCCGCGCTCGCGCAGCGCCGCCAGCACCGGCACCGCGTCGGCGCGCAGCCGGGTGTCCGCGCGGATCGCGCGGTGCCGGGACACCACCGCCGCCCGCAGGGCCGGGTCACTCGGGTGTACGCCCGCCTGGGCGCAGACCCACCGCATGGTCGTCTCCGCGTCGCCGAGCCGACCGGTGGCCCGCTCGTAGTAGGTGCGGTTCAGCACCTCGCTCAGCGTCTCGCTGGGACATCCGAGCAGCTCGGCGGTGCCGAGGTGCGCGGTGCCGCGCTGCACCGAACGGGTCAGCGTGCCGAAGAAGTCGAACAGCACCGCCTGGTAGCCGGCCATGGGGGAGCGCCTTTGCGGTCGAGGGTCGTCGGCGCGAACGCGCGTGATCGTAACGGAGTGCTGACGGTCCGTGCTGTCCGTGGTCGTGTGAAGATTGCTTCCCGTGTCCCCTCGACCGCCCCTGGACCCGTTGACCACCGGCGCGATCGGCCTGGCCGTCGTCGCCGTCTCGTCCTCCGCGCCGTTGATCGCGTACGCCGCCGCCCCGGCGCTGGCCGTCGCGCTGTGGCGCAACCTGCTCGCGGTGGTCGTGCTGAGCCCGTTCTCGCTGACCCGCAGGCGCGGCGAGTTCCGTGCGCTCGCGGCGCCCACCGGCCGGCGGGAGGGACTCTTCTGCGTGCTCTCCGGGATCGCGTTGGCCGCGCACTTCGCCACCTGGATGCCGAGCGTGCGGCTCACCTCGGTCGCCATGGCCACCGCGTTGGTCGCCACCCAGCCGGTCTGGCAGGGGCTGATCGCCCGCGTGCAGGGTCGCCGGCTGCCGCCGATGGTCTGGACGGGGATCGCCGTGGCCGTCGGCGGGGCGGTCGTCGCCACCGGCGCGGACGTGGGTGTGTCCGGCCGGGCGGTCGCCGGCGACCTGCTGGCGGTGACCGGCGGCGTCTTCGCGGCCGTCTACACCGCCTTCGGTGAACGGGCCCGAGCGAGCATCAGCACCACCACGTACACGACCATCTGCTACGGCATCTGCGCGGTGATCCTGCTGGTGATCTGCCTGCTGGGCGGGGTCCGCGTGGTCGGCTTCGACGGGCGTACCTGGCTGGCGATCCTGGCCCTGGTAGCGGGTGCCCAACTGCTCGGGCACTCGATGTTCAACTACGCCCTGCACAAGGTCTCGGCGACGACGGTGAGCGTGCTCATCCTGCTGGAGGTGCCCGGCGCGGCGCTGCTCGCCTGGCTCTGGCTGGACCAGGTGCCCCGCCCCTACGCGCTGGTGGGGATGGTCCTGCTGCTCGTCGGCGTGGCGGTGGTGGTGCTGGGCGGCGCCCGCGCCGCCCGCCGCGCCACGCCGCCCACCCCGCTGCCCGCCGACGCCGCCCCGCTGGAGAGCTGAGCAGCCGCTCACAGGTACGCCGCGAAGTGCTCCTCCACGACGTTGGTCAGCTGCTCACCGTCGAGCGTGCCGTCGACCCGGATCACCCGTACGCCCAGCCGTTCGGCCTGCGCCGCCGCGTCCGCCGCGACCAGGTCGTCGCGCGCCCACCGGTTGCGCAACGCCCGGTCCGGGTCGCTGACCCCGGCGGCGACCGTGCGCGCGCGTGGCAGGCGGGCGATCTGGCGGGCGCGGAACTCGGCGGTGGGCGCCAGCACCACCAACTGCCCGACCGACCCGACGACCGCCGCCACCAGCTCGGGGCGCAGCCCCCACCCCTCGGCCACGACGCGGCGGCCGGTCACGAGCGCGCTCAGGTCGTCCAGGACCCAGGCGAAACGGCGGGGGAAACCCGCGAGAGTGTCGGCGGCCATCTGGGCCGGGTCGGTGTGGACCCAGGTGGTGTCCGGGTCGGGCCCGGCGGGCGGTGCGCCGCGTCGGACCCGGTCGGCGATCCGCCGGTCGTCGTGGCCGCGGGCGTCGTGTCGGTCGTAGAGGTACGCGGTCAGGCCGTGTCGCAGGGCCAGGTTCACGGCGACCGTGGACTTGCCGGCCCACTGTCCACCACCGATCCAGAGGGCGTGCCGCGCGGTGGCTGTCGCATCGAATTCCATGGCTCGACCCTGGCCGTCGCGCCAGCCAAGATCAAGTCTTGTTCTTGCCCACCCCGGGTGATGAAGTAAGGAGAGACGCCTCGCCCGGAGCTGCCGACCTCAGACGTCGTACGCCTCGATGACGCGGGTGGTCGGGGCGGCGTCGCCGAGGTCGTGGCGCAGCGTGGCACGCTCCGGGTCGACGAGGAACGACTCGTATCCGGTGCGGGCCGCGAACGTGATGACGTGCACCTCGCTCCGCCCGTCGGTGCCGCGCAGTCGCCGTTCCAGCCGGCCGTCGTGCCGGCCGAGCAGGGCCAGCACGGTGTCCTCGTAGCGCTGCCCGGCGGTTTCGGCCCCGGCGGCATACTCGACGATCGCGACAAGCGTCAGCATGGCGGCCACGCTACCCATCGATGCCGACGGCCGTGGCGCTGGCTTCCCAGAGCCGGGACGCGAGCTGTGGGTCCGCCGCCTTGCGGTACGGCCGACGCGGCCGGCGGTTGTAGTAGTAGCCGCCGCCGGCGAGCCGGGCCGGATCCTGGTTCGCGAGCCAGATGAGCGTCTCGGCCCCCTTCTCCGGGCTGCGGAAAGGCATGAACCGCATGCCGAAGGCGACCAGCCGACTGTCGTTGGCGAACCGGGTCCGCACCACTCCCGGATGGAAGCTGTACGCGGAGATGCCCGGCCAGCGCCGCGCCGCCTCGGCGGCGAACAGGATGTTCGCCTGCTTGCTGGTGCCGTACGCGCCCATCGGGTGGTAGGCGCGCAGCGGCCTGTTGAGGTCGTCCGGATCGAGCGCGCCGAAGCGGTGCGCACCCGAGGCGGTCACCACCGTCCGGCCCACCCGGTCGGCCAGCAGGTTCGTGAGCAGGAACGGGGCCAGGTGGTTGGCCTGGATCGACAGCTCGAAGCCGTCGACGGTGGTGAGCGGTTGGAGCGCGATGGCGCCGGCGTTGTTGGCCAGCACGTCGATCCGGTCGTACGCGTCGCGCAGCCGCTCAGCCAGCCCGCGTACGTCGTCGAGGACCGCGAAGTCGGCCCGGAACAGCTCCGGGCGCTCGCCGGCCGTCTCCCGTACGCGCTCCGCCGCGGCCTGTAGTCGGGCCGGGTCCCGCCCGACGAGCACCACCTGGTCGCCACGGCAGGCGAAGGCCACCGCGGCGGCCAACCCGATGCCGGAGCTGGCACCCGTCACCACCACCAGCCGACGCCCAGTGAGATCTTCCACAGGTCCATTCACCGCGGTCATGGCGCGAGGTTACCGTGGCGTCACCACGCCCTTTGGGATCGTTAAGTTCTCCTCGGATTCAGGTGGCGTCGGCGTGCCCGCCGGTCGCTGGAAGGAGCACATCCATGGCCGCAGTCGGTCGTCCCCGCCGCTCGTGCCTGGCCGTACCGGGTTCCAGCGTGAAGATGCTCGGCAAGGCGCAGGGGCTCCCCGCCGACCAGGTCTTCCTCGACCTGGAGGACGCGGTGGCGCCGTTGGCCAAGCCGGAGGCGCGCAAGAACATCGTGGCCGCCCTCAACGACGGCGACTGGGCCGGCAAGACCCGGGTGGTACGGGTCAACGACCTGACCACCCCGTGGACGTACCGGGACGTCATCGAGGTGGTCGAGGGCGCCGGCGCGAACCTCGACTGCATCATGCTGCCGAAGGTGCAGGACGCCGGTCAGGTGCGGTGGCTCGACCTGACGCTCACCCAGATCGAGAAGACGCTCGGCCTCGAGGTCGGCCGGATCGGCATCGAGGCGCAGATCGAGAACGCGGCCGGTCTGGTCAACGTGGACGAGATCGCGGCCGCCTCGCCCCGGGTCGAGACCATCATCTTCGGCCCGGCCGACTTCATGGCCTCGATCAACATGAGGTCGCTGGTGGTCGGCGGGCTGATCCCGGACTATCCGGGCGACCCGTACCACTACATCCTGATGCGCATCCTGATGGCCGCCCGCATGCACGACAAGCAGGCCATCGACGGCCCGTTCCTGCAGATCCGGGACGTCGACGCGTTCCGCGAGGTGGCGAAGCGGTCGGCGGCGCTGGGCTTCGACGGCAAGTGGGTGCTGCACCCGGGCCAGATCGACGCCGCGAACGAGGTCTACCAGCCGGCGCAGGCCGACTACGACCACGCCGAGCTGATCCTCGACGCGTACGAGCACTACACCTCGGAGGCCGGCGGCAAGCTCGGCGCGGTGATGCTGGGCGACGAGATGATCGACGAGGCGTCCCGCAAGATGGCGCTGGTGATCGCCGCCAAGGGTCGCGCCGCCGGCATGAGCCGTACCTCGTCGTTCACCCCGCCGGCCGGGTGAGCGGCCGGGCCGGGTCGACCGCCGCCGGCCGTCGACCCGGTCCAGCATTCGGCGGTACGCCCACCAGCGCGCCCGCCTCAGTAGCCGCTGTCGCTGCTCGCGCCCGTCGTGACCGCGAAGATGATGACGGCGACGTACGCGGCGATCCCCAGCACCATCAGCGCGGTGACGATCCAACCGACGATGATGCCGGCCTTCGCCAACCCCTCGCCGTCCTCGCCGTTGGTCCGGATCTGCTTCTGCGCGACGTGGCCGAGGATCGCCCCGATCGGCGCGGTGATGCCGCAGGAGGCGAGACCGACCAGCGCCAGCACCAGCGACGCGATGGCCAGCCCGTTGGTCTTCGCCGCCGGCGGGTAACCGTAACCGGGGTACTGCGGCGGGTAGCCCGGCGGCGCGTAACCGGGCGCGGGGTAACCGGGCGGCGGGTAGCCGGGCACCGGCGCGCCGGGTGGCAGCTGCGCGCCCGCGTACGGGTCGACCGGCGCGTACGGGTCCACGGGACCGGGCTGGGCGGGCACCGGCTGGCCGGCCACCAGGGTCGGGTCCGGCGGTGTGCTCGACGGCTGAGCCGACCAGGTGGGGTCGTTCCAGTCGCCGGGAGGCGGGGGATTGGTCATGCGTGATCTCCGTCGGCTCGGGTGCGCCGTCAGAGTAGCCAGGAGTGACCAAACCCGACGCCCCCGCTCCCGGGTGCCGCGTTGCCCGGGCCAGTCGTAACGGGCAGGATTCCTGGCATGGCAACTGATGCGCGTGCCGCGGACCGTTCCGGCAGCCGACCGCGACGGGACGTGAGCCGTCCGGGTGTGGCCCGGCGCGGTCGGGCGGCCACGTCGACCGGCGCGACCGGCGCCGACGAGCCGGTCGCGCTGCCCGATCCGGTGACCATGCGGCTCGACGGCCGGGTAGCCCTGGTGACGGGCGCGGGCAGCCCGGACGGCATCGGGTACGCCACCGCGCGGCGCCTCGCCGACCTGGGGGCGCGGGTCGCCATCGTGTCGACCACCCGACGCATCCACGAGCGGGCCGGTGAGCTGGGCGTGACCGGGTTCGTCGCGGACCTGACCGACGAGTCCGAGGTAGGCGCGCTGGCCGACGCCGTGGCCGAACAGTTGGGCGACGTCGAGGTTCTGGTCAACAACGCCGGCCTGGCGAGCCGGACCAGTCAGGGAGTGCTGCGGCCGGTCGCGCAGCTGACCTACGACGAGTGGCGCGGCGAGATCGACCGCAACCTGTCCACCGCGTTCCTGTGCAGCCGGGCCTTCATCGGCGGAATGGCCGAGCGGGGCTGGGGGCGGATCGTCAACCTGGCGGCCACCGCCGGCCCGGTCAACGCCCTGCCCACCGAAGCCGCGTACGCCGCCGCCAAGGCCGGTGTCGTCGGGCTGACCCGCGCGCTCGCCATGGAGATGATCGCCGACGGGGTGACCGTGAACGCGGTCGCGCCGGGCACCATCTACACGGCGGCGTCCACGATGGCCGAGATCAAGCAGGGTCTGGGCACCCCGGTCGGCCGACCGGGCACCCCGGACGAGGTCGCCGCCGCGATCAGCTTCCTCTGCTCGCCGGCCGCGTCGTACATCACCGGTCAGATGCTCGTGGTGGACGGCGGCAACAGCGTCCGCGAGGCCCGGTTCCGCTGATCAGTAGCCGCGGCTGTCGCCGTTGTTCGCGAAGATGACCAGCGCCAGCCAGCCGCAGCAGGCCAGCAGGATCAACGCGGTGAACACGTACCCGAGGATCAGGCCCCAGGTCGCGAGCTGGTCGCCCTCCTCGCCGCTGGTGCGGATCTGCCGCTTGGCCACGTGACCGAGGACGGCGCCGGCCGGGGGGAACACGAAGGCGAACACCAGCGACAGGATCGCCAGCACGTTGGTGCCCCGGCCGGGGCCGCCGGGAGGCGGGCCGTACTGGCCGTAGGGGCCCTGCGGCGGGTACGGCGGCTGCTGACTCCAGTGCGCTGGCTGATGCGGCCCCTGCCGCTCGTACGGCGACGGCTCGTCGGCAGGCGGCCCGTACGGCGAGCGCTCCGGCGGCCCGGAGGGCGACTCGTCCGGCGGTGGCGCGTACGGCGACTGGCCGGCCGGCGGTGGCGCGTACGGCGACTGGTCCCGGGGTGGCTCGTAGGGTGACGGCGGCGGCTCGTCTCCCGGCGGGCCCGACGGCGGCGGTGGGTAGCTCACGGCTGTCCTCCTCCTGTCGGTGCCGGAAAAGTCCTTCTTGCCGGACGCTACCCGCAGCGGTGAACCTTTTCACAGCGGTTGTGTGGACTGGTCACCTTGGCCTGGCGGGCGGGGAGACCGATACTTACCGAGCGTTCAGTTACCCACGAGTAGTGCGCTGATCCCCGGAGGCCGAGATGGCTCGACTCGCCCAGACGCCCGGCCTCACCGACGTGCAGCAGTCGATCCTGGAGACCGTCCGGGAGTTCGCCGACAAGGAGATCATCCCGCACGCCCAGCGGCTCGAACACGCCGACGAGTACCCCACCGACATCCTCGACGGGATGCGCGAGATGGGGTTGTTCGGTCTCACCATCGACGAGGAGTACGGCGGGCTCGGCGAGTCGCTGCTCACGTACGCCCTCGTGGTGGAGCAACTCTCCCGGGGCTGGATGTCGATCTCCGGGATCGTCAACACCCACTTCATCGTGGCGTACCTGATCTCCCAGCACGGCTCCGCCGACCAGAAGGCCCGACTGCTGCCGAAGATGGCGACGGGCGAGGTGCGCGGCGCGTTCTCGATGTCAGAACCGGAGACCGGCTCCGACGTCTCGGCGATCAAGTCCAGGGCGGTCCGTGACGGCGACACCTATGTCCTCAACGGGCAGAAGATGTGGCTGACCAACGGCGCGTACTCCTCGGTGGTCGCCACCCTGGTCAAGACCGACACCGGCGCCGACTCGGTGTACGGCAACATGAGCACCTTCCTGCTGGAGAAGGAGCCGGGCTTCGGCGAGACCGCGCCCGGCCTCACCATCCCCGGCCGGATCGAGAAGATGGGCTACAAGGGCGTCGAGACCACCGAGATGGTGCTCGACGGCGTGACCGTGCCCGACTCCGCGATCCTCGGCGGGCCCGACCAGGTGGGCCGCGGCTTCTACCAGATGATGGACGGCATCGAGGTCGGCCGGGTCAACGTCGCCGCCCGCGCCTGCGGCATCTCCATTCGCGCCTTCGAACTCGCCGTCGGCTACGCCCAGCAGCGCAAGACGTTCGGCCAGCCACTCGCCAAGCACCAGGCCATCGCCTTCAAGCTCGCCGAGATGGGCACGAAGATCGAGGCCGCGCACGCCCTCATGGTCAACGCCGCCCGACTCAAGGACGCCGGACAGCGCAACGACGTCGAGGCCGGGATGGCAAAGCTGCTCGCCTCCGAGTACTGCGCCGAGGTCGTCCAGGAGGCGTTCCGCATCCACGGCGGTTACGGCTACTCCAAGGAGTACGAGATCGAGCGGCTGATGCGCGAGGCCCCGTTCCTGCTGATCGGCGAGGGCACCTCCGAGATCCAGAAGACCATCATCAGCCGAGGCCTGCTCAAGGAATACAAGCTCTAACCCCCACCCTGTTTCCCGCGATCTTGCAGTTACTGTGGCGACTTAGAGTGCATAACGGGGCAGAACGTCGACCGAAAGTGCAAGATCGCGGGGGAATGCGGGTCAGCGGAGGCGGGTCAGGTTTCCGGCGGCGCGTTCGACGATGAGGCAGCGGTCCTCGACGTACTCCATGCCGGCCTCCTGGGCGATTTCGCGCGCCTCGGCCGACACGATGCCCAGTTGCAGCCAGACGGCCGGCGCGCCGATCGCCGCCGCGTCCCGCACCACCTGCACGGCGTCGGCGGCCGGCCGGAACACGTCGACCAGGTCGACCGGGTGCGGGATGTCCGCCAGCGACGCGTACGCCCGCTCGCCGAAGAGCTCGTCGACGCTCGGGTTCACCGGGATGATCCGCCAGCCGTACCGCTGCATCTGCAGCGGGACGCTGTGCGCGGCCTTCGACGGGTCGCGGGACGCGCCCACGACGGCGATCACGGCGGAGTCGGCGAGGATCTGCTGAGCGGTACGCACCCGCCGACTGTAGCTCCGCCGGCCCGCCAGAGGCAGGCGAGGAACTTGCAACGCCCAAAGGCCCGACTGGCCGCCCCCAGCAGCCAGTCGGGCCCGGCCGGCGCTTCGCGTGAAGCGAAGCAGACCGGTTACGACGTGGGTTGCCGCTCCCCGGAACCCAGCAGGCGGCAACCCACGGCGGTCAGTTGGTCGTCGGGCTGGGGACCTGGTCGGGGCTCTTGGGAGCGGTGAACGGCCCGCCCTTGGTGGCCTTGCTCCCGGCCTTGTCGTAGCCGGCGGGCGGCGTCAGGTCGAAGTGGCTCAGATTCGCATCGGTGCGGGGCAGCCACTCGAAGGTGCTGACCTGGGCCTTGTCGGTCATCTTCGCGCTCTTGTCGGAGACCGTCTTGTACGGCAGGAACGAGGTCGTGTCCACCCAGAGTTCCGCCGCATAGGTGGCCGTCCCCGCCTTCAAACGCAGGTGCACCGTGTCGTGCCCGTCCACCTTCTCCTGGCCCACGATTTCCAGGCTCCCTCGGGCGAGCCACGCCCTGATGCTCGTGGGGTCCTCCGGCACGAATACCGTGCTGGTCGCCTTCTCCGCCGGCTCGACGAACTGGAAGTACGTCCGCTCAAGATGGCTGATCTGGGTGCCACGGAATTTCCCCTCGGCGACGATCGACACCAGCGTGGAGTCCGGGCGGCCGTCGCCCTGGAAGATGTCGACCCGGCGACGCCCGGTCTGCTTGTCCTCCCAGGAGTCGATCCAGCCGCCCCGGTAGGTGTGGTGCACGTTCACGACGTAGTCGTCCGCCTCGCCCAGCGCGGCCTGGGTCTGGTTGCTGACGTAGGTGACATCGCGCAGCTGCGACGGCTGGGACGCGTCCGTCGAGCTGGCGGTGCCGCCCACCTGCCCGGTCCGGTCGGCCGTGCCCAGCACGACACCGCCGGTGGCGAGTCCGGCCAGAGCGAAGGCGGTGGCGGCCGCGATTGCCGGACGGCGCAGATACCAGCGCTTCGCGGCCGGTCGTCGGTACCTGGTCCCGTTGAGGATCGCGTGCCGCATCCGGTCGGTCGCGTCCGTTCCAGGGCCGGTCAGGTCCTCGCGAAAGGCGACGAGCAGCTCGACGCCCGCGTTGTCAGATTCCACGTTGTCGTTCATCCGTTTCCTTCGTTCGCAGCGGCGGACGGTGCGTAGTGGGCCGGCATCGCGAGGCGCAGGCGTGCCTTGGCCCGGTGGAGGCGGGAGCGGACGGTGCCCGGTGCCAGGCCGAGCGCGGAGGCCAGCTCTGGATAGTCCAGGCCGGCCCAGATGTGCAGCAGGAGCAGGTCACGTTGGTCGTGTGGCATCGCGGCGAGAGCGCCGGCCAGGGCCCGCGTGGCAGCCTCGGCGTCGAGCCGTTCGTCGGACCGGTCGGCGAAGTTGTGCTGACCGGAACCACCGAGTGGGTCCCTGCCTGACTTCTCCAGTGCCCGCAGCCACCGCACCTCGGCGCGGTGGTAGTTCCGCAGCAGGTTGCTCAGGATGCCGAACAGCCACGGACGGGCATTGGCCATCGACGCGTCGTAACGGTCCCGTCGCGAGAACGCGATCAGGAACGTCTCGGCGACCAGATCCTCGGCGAGCTGCCGCCCGACCCGGCGGGAGCTGAAGTTGTACAGCCAACCGCCGTACCGCTCGAACAGCTCCCCGAACAGTTCAGGCGCTCCCGTTACCAACAGCGCGTCGGAGCGCTCGGTCACAGTCATGTCCCGATGGCCCCCTGCTTTGACGGTGTGTTCATGCCCTGTTCTTGTCTGGCGCCGCCGTCAGGTTCCGTCGTCTCGGTCCCACACCGTCGCGAGCGTTCCCGCGCCCTGCCGACAGCTCGTCAGAGGCGCGGGTCAGGGCGCACGGGGGAGGGTATCGCCGCAGGTCCGGGGGCTTCTCGCCCGGCGCGGGAGTTAGAGCAGGGTCAGTTGCTCGGCGGCGGGAGCGGGTGGCGGCTCGGGCAGGCGGCGGTTGTCGCCCACCTCGCCCCGGAGCAGTCCGTGGCGGCGGGCGGCGATCCGTACCCGTGCGGTCAGCTCCCGCTGGTACGCCTGCGGGGCGTACGCGCCCGAGCCGTACAGCTCGCGGTAACGGGCGACGAGGTCCGGGTGCTCCCGGGCGAGCCACTGGGCATACCACTCACGGGCGCCAGGGCGCAGGTGCAGCGCCAGCGGGGTCACACTCGTCGCTCCGGCGGCCGCGATCGCCGAGACCGTGGCGTCGATCGACTCCTCGCTGTCGCTGAGGCCGGGCATGATCGGCGCCATCAGCACCCCGACCGAGAAGCCGGCGTCGGTGAGCCGGCGGACCGCGTCCAGTCGGCGGCTCGGGTGCGGCGTGCCCGGCTCGACGCCCCGCCAGAGCTCGTCGTCGACGAAGCCCACCGAGAAGGAGATGCCGACGCTCGTCACCTCGGCCGCCTGACGCAGCAGGGGCAGGTCGCGCAGGATCAGCGTGCCCTTGGTGAGGATGGAGAACGGGTTGGCGAAGTCCCGCAGGGCCGCGATGATCTGCGGCATCAGCCGGTAACGACCCTCGGCACGCTGATAGCAGTCGACGTTGGTGCCCATCGCGACGTGCGCGCCCCGCCACTTCGGCGCGGCCAGCTCTCGCCGTACCAACTCACCGGCGTTGACCTTGACGATCACCTGCCGGTCGAAGTCCGCACCCGCGTCGAGATCGAGGTAGGTGTGAGTGTTTCTCGCGTAGCAGTAGACACAGGCATGGGTGCATCCACGGTACGGGTTGATGGTCCACTCGAAGGGCACCCGGGACTGGCCCGGCACCCGGTTGAGGATGGACTTGGCCTGCACCTCGTAGAACGTCATCCCGGCGAACTCGGGGGTGTCGAAGGTGCGGACGACGGCGCCGGGCAGCGCCAGCGGCAGGGGTGGCGTCGCTGGCGCTGCCCTCTCGGGGCTTCCCTCGACCGGGGGAGCGGTGAGGTTGTCCCAGCGCATGGGCATTATTCGAACACGTGTACGAGGTCCGCGCAAGTGACCCGCCGGACACCCGTGACTGATCGTCGCTCGGACGGGGCAGGATGGACGCATGGAGAGGTCGACCTTCGTCTACGACGGTGACTGCGCGTTCTGCACGACCTGTGCGGAGTTCATCGAACGCCGGATCCCGACCGGCGCACGGGTGGTGCCCTGGCAGTTCGCCGACCTGGACGCGCTCGGCCTCACCGTGGCCGAGTGCGAGGAGGCCGTGCAGTGGGTCGGCGCGGACGGCTCCCGCGCCGCCGGTCCGGACGCCATCGCGAAGCTGCTGGCCGGCAGTGGTCCGGTGTGGCGGGTGGCCGGCGCGGGTCTGCGGTTCCCGCCGGTGCGCGCGCTGGCCTGGCCGGTGTACCGCTGGGTGGCCCGCAACCGCCACCGCCTGCCGGGCGGCACGGCGGCCTGCTCGCTCCCGCAGGAGGCGCGGGAACGCCTCTACGGCCCGACCGGTCGTCCGACCGCCGGCGCCTGATCACCCAGCCGGGCCCGATCGTCGAGCCGGGCCTGATCGGGTGGCGCGGACGTCGGCTCGGCGTCCACCGGGCCGCGTCCGGCGAGGCGGCGTGCCCACACCAGCGGTCGTACCCGCTCCAGGGGTAGGAAGCTGGTCATCGCGGCCAGGTGTGGCGCGAACGAGATCGTGATGGTCGCGATGGTCACCACGTGGAACGAGTAGAAGAAGCCGACCATGGCCACTCGCCAGCGGGCCGGTAACAGGAACACCACGGGGCTGAGCAGCTCGAAGGCCACGATGCCGAACTGGGCGACGATCAGCAGGTACGGCACCTGGGCGATGAGGTCGGCCAGGTCGGTGCCGCGTCGGATGATGGCCCGGGCCAGCACCGAGCCGGTCAGCCAGTCCAGGCCGCCGAAGCGCAGCTTGGCCCAGGCGGCCAGGAAGTACGTGCAGATGACCGCGATCTGGGTGACGCGCAGGGCCCAGCCGCCGGCCTCCGTGCGGGTGGTGTCGCCGTGGCGCGCCCGGCCGGCGGTGGGCAGCACGGCCAGCGCGACGAGCAGGCCGAACCGGTCGTGGTCGACCTTGCCGTAGCTCATCGCAATGATCATCCACTCGAGGTACAGCGCGCAGACCGTCCAGCCGAGCAGCCGGGGTGCCCGGCCGGTCGCGGCGAGCAGGGCGGCGAGCAGGAGCCCCCAGAAGATCACCGCGACGACCGTCGGTGTCGGGGTCGGCAGCGGGAGCAGGCGGCCGATCAACAGCGGCTGGTACAGCTCGCCGGGCACGCTGGCTCTGGTGCGTACCCATGGGGTGAAGACCACCAGGTCGGCGGCGACGAAGAGGTAGATCAGGGTCCGGAACGCGGCGATCCGTCCGCGGGGCACCGCCTCGGTCAGCCAGCGGGTCACCGGGAGACCTGCCAGCTGACGATCGTCTCGTCGGTGTGCCGTCCCGTGGGCCGGCCGGCGCGGATGCCCTGCCAACGGATGACGATGCGGACCTCGACCAGCGCGGAGGCGTCCGGGTGACGTTCGGCGTACGCGTCGGCGACCTCGGCGAGCAGCGCGGGGTCGGCCGCGTACCGGTCCTGCTGGCCCTCGATCTCGGCGCGACGGATGCCGGTCGCGTCCTGGTCGAGGTCGACCACCGCTCCGGCGCTGTTGACGCCCTCCACCCGGGTGTCCGGGGCGGGGGCGTTCGGCGGGTTCGAGGTGGCGTACATCCGGAACGGGCCGAATGGGAAGTCGTCGTCGCTACCCCAGAACGTGCCCAGCAGCAGCAGGACGAGACCGAGTGCGGTCACGCCCAACCGGGTCGTGCGCCCACGGGTGGTCAGGGTCTCCATCGGGTGGTGACGATACGGGATGTACCGGCCGTCTCGGGTCCCTCCGACGGTCAGTTCCGCCTGCCCGGGTCGGTGATCATGGGCGGCTGTCGGAATATGACGAAAGGCCGGACCCGAACCGGGCCCGGCCTTCGCGTGCCGTCGCGGGGACGGCTCAGTGGTTGTGCTCGGCCAGCTGCTTGCGGACGTCGTCCATGTCCAGAGCCTCGACCTGCTCGATCAGGTTCTCCAAGGCCGACTCGGGAAGGGCGCCCGGCTGGGCGAAGACGATGACGCCGTCGCGGATCGCCATGATCGTCGGGATCGACCGGATGTCGAACTTCGCGCCCAACTCCTGCTGGGCCTCGGTGTCGACCTTGCCGAACACGATGTTCTGGTGCTTCTCCGAGGAGCGCTCGTAGACCGGGGCGAACCGCTTGCACGGACCACACCAGTCGGCCCAGAAGTCGACCAGGACGATGCCGTCGTTGCCGGTCACCTCGTCGAAGTTCGCCGAGGTCAGCTCAACGGTTGCCATTGCACTCTCCGATCACCGCGGGTTGTCTGCGTCCCGTAGAACCAGGGCTGACCGTATCGAATTCCCGGGCCGGTGCGCGCGAAACGTGCGCGGGGCTGCGCGGGGACCCTGACGAGCATCGAGCGTTGTGAGTTCATCTCGTCCTGCGGAACGCAAGTGCATGACGCACTTGCGTGACCTGCGGTAATGGGAGCGTTTCCAGGGAGATCCACCCGATCGAGCGCTACGAATCGGTAACTTGAGCCCTGACGAGGAGGTATCCGGCCTGCGGAGATCGCTGATCAACCTCGCCTCCGTCACCGAGAGTAGTGTTACGAAAAGATAAATGTGACCGCGATCTCTGTTGAAGTTACGGCACCGTAGGGCAGAATTCCTCACATCAGAGCGTGGGCGGCGGGTGCCGGGGAGGGCCCCGCCGCTCATTGCGTCTCCCCCCGGGTGAGTGACCGGTGTGACATTTCCGCCGAGGTCCCGCCCCGACCGTCGCCTTAACCAGCGGTAAGGCATGCTGTGCCGAACTCCATCGCCGCCCGTCGAAGGGGACCAGGATGCAGTTCGGCCGCTACTACGAGGAGTTCGAGGTCGGCGCGGTCTACCGGCACTGGCCGGGCAAGACCGTCACCGAGTACGACGACCACCTCTTCTGCCTGCTCACGATGAACCACCACCCGCTGCACCTGGACGCCCACTACGCCGAGACGTCCAGCCAGTTCGGGCGCAACGTCGTGGTCGGCAACTACATCTACTCCCTGCTGCTCGGCATGTCGGTGCCCGATGTCAGCGGCAAGGCCATCGCCAACCTTGAGGTGGAGTCACTGCGCCACGTGGCGCCCACCTTCCACGGCGACACCATCTACGGCGAGACGACGGTGCTCGACAAGCGGGAGTCCGGCTCCAAGCCCGACCGGGGCGTGGTGTCGGTGGAGACCCGGGGCTACAACCAGGACGGCACCATGGTCTGCGTCTTCCGCCGCCGGGTCATGGTCCCCAAGAAGGAGTACGCGGCCAGCGCCGTGCCGGACGGGGTGGACCCGGAGCGTCCCAGCTTCCCCACACCGCGCTGAACGCGGTCGGCGGGCCGCGTGCCGCCGGAACGGGACGTCTCCAGCCAGCAGGTTCTGCCGGTTGCGGCCGCGTTGCCGCTCCGAGGCTTATGCTGACGCCGGAGGTTCCGATGAGCCACTCCGTCGCCGGAGAGCCGCCCTCTGCCGGCCGCCGTGCCGCACCCTTGACCACCGCCGTCTACTCCGCCGCCGAGTGGGATCTGCTCACCAGCCTGCCCGCTCGGGTCCTCGTGGCCGCCGCCGCGCCCGGCGCCGGCCGCCCGGAGCGCGGGGTGGAGGCGGGCCTGGCCGGCCTGGACGCGGTGGCCGCCGGCCGTGGGTTCGACAGCGATCTGGTCCGTGCCGTGGTCGCCGCGATCTACGCCCGGCACGATGGCGCGCCGGCTCCCGCCGAGCGGCTCACCGATCTGGTGGACCTGCTGGCCGCGTGCCGGGCGGCGGCCCGGGTGCTGCGTCGGCGTGCCGATCCGGCCGACTCGGCGGCGTACCGCCAGTGGGTGCAGTCCGTCGCGGCCCGTGTCTGCCGGGCGGTGCCCGGCCTCGACGGGCATCCGACCAGCCCGGCGGACCGGCGCTTCCTGGACCGGCTCGGTGACGCGCTCGGCCTGGGCTGAGATCGCCGGGCGCCGGGGTGGCCGTACTCTCTGATGACCGTGACCGACGACCAGCTTGAGGTGGGTGTGGGCCCCTGGCCCGGGGACCTGCCCGAGGATCCGCGCTACGACCCGCAACTGCTGGCCGAGGGCGACCGGCGCAACGTCGTCGACCGCTACCGCTACTGGCGGCACGAGGCGATCGTCGCCGACCTGGACCGACGGCGGCACGGCTTCCACGTCGCCATCGAGAACTGGCAACACGACTTCAACATCGGCACGGTGGTCCGCAACGCCAACGCGTTCAACGCCGCCGAGGTGCACATCGTCGGTCGACGTCGGTGGAACCGACGCGGCGCGATGGTGACCGATCGCTACCAGCACGTCCGGCACCACGAGACGATCGAGGCGTTCGTCGCCTGGGCGGCGGAACGGCGGCTGCCCGTGCTCGGCATCGACAACCTGCCCGGCTCCCGGCCGATCGAGACCGCCGTCCTGCCGCGTGACTGCGTGCTGCTCTTCGGCCAGGAGGGCCCGGGCCTGTCCGCGCCCGCGCGGGCCGCCTGCGCCCAGCTCCACTCCATCGCCCAGTACGGCTCCACGAGGTCCATCAACGCGGGTGTGGCCAGCGGCATCGCCATGCACGCCTGGATCCGGACGCACGCCGGCCCACCGCCGGACTGACCGTCGCCCCGTGGACGCGATCGGCGTTCCGGCTTGACGTGCCGGCGATGCGGGGTGACGGTGGGGATGTGAGTGTCGCGGTGAGTTGTCCGAGATGCGGGGGCCCGGTACGGGCGCCGGATCTGATGCACACCGAGTCGAGGTGCCTGCGCTGCGGACCCGTGCCGCCGCTGCACGTGCCCGAACACATCGGGGCGGAGATCGTCGCGAGCGTGGTGGAACGGATCACCGCGGCTCCCGGTCCACCCGGGACACCACTGTGGTGCCCGTGGCCGCTGCCGCCCGGTTGGACCCTCACCGGCGTGGCGTACGCCGGCGACGACCGCACCGGCGTGCGGGCGACCGCGGTGGCCTGCGCGGGGCCCGCGCCGCTCGACGACGGCCCGGCGGATCTGGTCTTCGTGGCCGAGGAACCGGGCGTGGGCCTGGGTACGCGACTCGCCGGCCTGGCCGGCCCCGATCCCGGACCGGAGCTCGCCGACGCGCTGACCGACCCCGGCCCCGGGCACCCCGAGCACGTCGGGCAGGCCAGGATCAAGGTCGGCGGGCACCCGACTCCACTGTGGTTGGTTAATTCTCCGACGGATCGAAGCGCGTACGCCGGCGAGGCTCGGGGAATGTGGCTGCATGCGATAGCCTGGCCGGCGAGTGCGGGTCATCTGCTCGCGGAGGATGTCGTGTTACACGACCTGACCGAGTGGACTCCGCCCGAACTCGTGTACGGCGCACCGTCCCCGTACCTGTCCGGGAGAGCTTGACATCTCTTTCGGCTTGACGGAGAACGGACGCAGATATTCACTGTACGACACCACACTGATACTCTGGGTGCCGCTGCGGTAATGGGACCCGGCGCCGCGCGAGAGGATGGCCCGCCATGGTCAAGAAGGTCCTCACCTGGGCCGGAATCGCATTCTTGATCTTCTTCGTCGCCTATCGGCCAAACTCTGCGGCTGATGTGTTCAAGTCGCTGGGCGGCGGGATCATGGACATCGCCCAGGGGTTCGGCGACTTCTTCACCAGCCTCGTCGCCTAGCCGCCGATGGGCAGCCCCTCCGGTCCACCCTTCGACCCGGACGACCCCGACCGGGACCGTCGCGAGCGCGACACCGAGCCGATTCCGCGGATCGGGCCCGATGACGGCCCGGGCTACGGCGCCGGTCCCGGCCTGTCCGATGGGCCATCCCTTTCGGACGACGTCGGCTACGGCGACGGGCCCGGCTATGCCGGCGAAGGGCGGTCCGGTCGGGCCTGGATCCGCGATCCCGACGCCGCCAACCAGCCGCCGCAGATCTCCGAGGAGGAGCTGGCGGGGCTGCGCGCCGACGCCATGGGGTCGACACCCCGACGGGTCCTCCCGTTGGAGGACGAGCCCAGCTCGCTGGTCGCCCGTTACCTCTTCCCCACCGAGCGTTACCGGGGTGAGTGGAAGCGGCACTGGATCCACCTCACCAACCCGCTCCTGATCGGCGTCGCGGCGACCTTCGTGCTCGGTTACCTCTCCGGCTTCCTCGCGGGGCGGAGCGTGGGCGCGTTGACGACCATCGCGGTGCTGCTCTGGTTCGCCGTCATGGGCTGGGTGGCGTGGAAGGTCGCCGACTGGTGGTATGACCGGTTCATCCTGACCAACAAGCGGGTCATGGTGGTCAACGGGATCGTCACCCGCAAGGTCGCCATGATGCCGCTGGTCCGGGTCACCGACATGAAGTACGAGCAGACCCCGACCGGCCGGGCGCTCAACTACGGCACCTTCGTGCTGGAGTCCGCGGGCCAGGAGCAGGCGCTGCGGGAGATCAAGAATCTGCCCAACCCGAACGAGCTCTACCTACGAGTCGTCGAAGAGATGTACGAGCCGCAGGCGGTCGAGGCGCGGTTGGGCAAGGAGGCCGACGAGGCCAAGGCCGACGACGGCGCGTGAAGGTTTTCGTCCGAACATCGGAGCAAGTGCGCACCTTTCGTCATGGACCGCAGCGCCGCTGACGTGGCACTCTTCCAGAACGGTTTGGGTGCGGAGGTGTGTGGTGGCGAGCAGGGATCCCCTGGAGGAGGAGTTTCGCGAGTTCGTCGCGGCTCGCTCCGCCGCCCTGCTCCGTACCGCATATCTGCTCTCCGGCGACTGGGCGACGGCCGAGGACCTGCTCCAGACGGCGCTGACGAAGACCTACCTCGCGTGGAAGCGACTCGGCGGGATCGAGGCGGTCGAGCCGTACGCCCGGCGTGTGATGGTCAACACGTCGACGAGCTGGTGGCGGCGGCGCTGGCACGGTGAGCGCCCCACCGAGGTGCTGCCCGAGCGCCCCGGGCTCGACGAGATCGAGCGGCAGCTCGACCGCGACCTGCTCTGGCGGCACCTCAAGGAGCTGCCCAGCCGGCAGCGGGCGGTGCTCGTCCTGCGCTACTACGAGGACCTGTCGGAAGCGCAGACGGCGGCCCTGTTGGACATCTCGCCAGGAACGGTGAAAAGTCAGGCATCCAGGGCGCTGGCCACGTTGCGCCGGCGCATGGGCGCCGACGCCCCGGATCTGGCCGCCGAGCCGACCGGCACCGCCTCGCGGCGCGGCCGCGACGCGGCTGCCCCCCGCTCCCGAGCGGCTGCCCGACCCGGCGGTACTGCCCAGGCGGTCCCGTCCGGCCCGGTCGGCGGGATGGCCGGAGCCCGCTCCGCGGCGACACCGGGTCCCAGCGTCGGTCGGGCCGCTCCCAGGCCGGTCGCGCCGCGCCCGTCCGCGCCCCATCCGATCGCCCCGGCGCTCGACCTGCCCACCGCTTCGGTGGCCGTGCCTGTCGGCACCGGCCCCGGAGAGCAGCAGTGAACGTCTTTCCGCGGCCCCGCGACAACCTCACGGGTGGCCTGCGGCGTCCTAATCAGGTGCGACGTGACCAGCTCGAAGGTGCGGTGCGGGAGGCTCTCTCGCGCCAGGTCGCCGTCACCCGTCCACTGGCCGCCGACCCGGCCGGTCAGGCCATCCGACGCGCCAACCGGATCCGACGGCGGCGTGCCGGCGTCGGTATCGCGCTCGGGGTGGTCACCACAGTGCTGATCGGCGCCGGCATGACACACCTCTCCGGCGGCTCCGACCAGCAGGGGCCGCCCATCGTCGTCATCGGCGACCCGGACCTGTCGGCCCAACCGCTCGCCACGGCCAGCGCCGCCCCGCCTCCGACCTCGTCGAAGGCGCACGCCGACGTGCTCTTCGCCGGCGCCTTGATCGACGCCGACGGCAAGCGTCTGGCGCTGCCCGGTGTCGGCCCCGCCGAACTCGCGCACCGGCTGCCCAACGGCACGGGTCTGCTGGTGGTCGGAGCGCCCACCGCCGCCGGGCGCTCCCTCTGGGTCGCGCAGGACGACGGCCTGGTGCAGGTGCTGCTGGCTGGCGCGGGTCAGATCGTTCTCGCCCCCGACGGCACGCAGGTCGCCTGGCGGGACGGCGAGGACCTGCTCGTGGCGGGAGTCGTCGGCACCCAGCTCATCGGCACGGTGCGTATCGCGGTCCCGGACAGCGCGCAACCCGTCCGGTTCGTCGGCAGCAGCCTGCTGGTCCGACTCGATCCGACCCGGCCGGGTCACGTCCTGTGGCGGCCCGGCGCGGACGAGCTGACCGAGGTGCCCGAGCAGGACACCCTCAACATCTACGGTTCGCTGCCGGACGGGCGGCTGGTCAGCCAGGTGTCGGCGAACTCGGCGGACGAAACCTGCCTGGCGTTTGTCGATCCGAAGCGGGCCACGAAAGCGGCACGTACCGCCTGCGGCAGCCACTTGAGCCCGGACGGCGTCGGCGGGATGTCCGACGACGGACGGTGGCTCCTGGTGAACGGGAAGGTCGGGTCGACCGACCGCTCCCTGCTGGTCGACCTGGAGCGGCTGGACACGACGCTGGACGCCGTACCCGTCGGCCCGGCGGTGAGCGGCACGGTCACCTGGACAAGCGACTCGGACGTCGCCTACGTCGACAGCTCCGGCTGGCTGGTCCGGGTGAACGTCAAGCGGGTCCGTGGCGGCGAACAGGCCGAGTCGATGCCCGTGGCCGGCCTCGAGCCCGGCGACCGGCCGGTCCTGGTCAGCGGCTCCTGACCCGGCCGGGTCGGCCGGCTGGCCGGGCCGGGCACCGGGGGATCGCCGCCACCTACGCGAGTCTGCTTCGGGTCCGCTCGGTAGCGTCGGGGAGTGACCTCGCGTACCGGCTCCGCGCCCCGGATCGACCTGCACGCCCACTCGACCGCCAGCGACGGCACGCTGACGCCGGCCGAACTGGTCCGTGCCGGCGCGGATGCCGGTCTGGACGTGCTGGCCATCACCGACCACGACACCACCGCGGGCTGGGCACCGGCCGTACGGGCGTTGCCGCCCGGCCTGCTCCTGATCCGGGGCGCCGAGCTGTCCTGCCGCTGGGAGGGCGCGGAACCGGCGATCCCGCTGCACCTGCTGGCCTACCTGTTCGACCCGGAACACCCGGAGTTGGCCGCCGAGCTGGCTCGGGTGCGGGCCGCCCGCGAGGAGCGCGGTGAGCGGATCGTGGCGCTGCTACGCGCCGACGGCATCGACGTGAGTTGGCCGGAGATCCTCGCCGGCGCGGCCGGCGGGACAGTCGGTCGCCCGCACATCGCGCAGGCGCTGATCCGCGCCGGCCTGGTTGCCGACACCCGTGCCGCGTTCGGCCCGGACTGGCTGGGTGAGCGGTACCGGCTGCCGAAGGAGGACATCGACGTCTTCCGGGCGGTCCGGCTGGTCCGGGCCGCCGGGGGCGTACCGGTGTTCGCCCATCCCCGGGCCACCCGACGTGGCCGGGTGGTGCCCGACGAGCTGATCGCCGAGCTGGCCGCCGCCGGGCTGGCCGGGCTGGAAGCCGACCACGAGGACCACAGCCCGGCCGAACGTGAGCACGTCCGGGCGCTCGCCGCCGAGCTGGGCCTCCTGGTCACCGGCTCCTCCGACTTCCACGGCACCCACAAGACCGTCCGGCTCGGCGCGTTCACCACCGGCGTCGAGGCGTACGAGCGAATCGTCGCCGCCGGGGTGACCGAGGTCGCTTCGGCCTGATCCGCGTATTTCGCCCACCGTGGCGCGGCTAGGTTGCTCACGTGGATCTGAAGCTGTTCGGCGAGGTTTTCGTGACCCTGCTGGTGATCACCGACCCCCCGGGCATGATGCCGATCTTCCTGGCGCTGACCGGGCCGCTGCCCGCCCGCGACCGCAACCGGGCGGCGTGGCAGGCCGTCGCGCTCGCTCTCGGTGTGATCGTGATCTTCGCGGTGGCCGGGCAGACGTTGCTCGACTATCTGCACGTTGACCTGCCCGCGTTGCAGGCCGCCGGTGGGCTGCTGCTCGTCCTGGTCGCCCTGGAGCTGCTGACCGGCAAGGCCGACGACCCCAGCCAGCAGGTCACCTCGAACATCGCGCTGGTGCCGCTGGGCACCCCGCTGCTGGCCGGACCGGGCGCCATCGTGGCGACCATGCTCTTCGTCCAGCAGGCCGACGGGTTCGGCGACTACACCGCGATCGCCGCGGCGATCCTCGCCGTCATGGTCGCCGTGTGGATCGTGCTGCGCTTCTCCGGCGGCATCGTCAAGATCCTGCGTCCCGGAGGCATCGAGGTGCTGACCCGGATCGCCGGCCTCCTCCTTGCCGCGATCGCCGTCCAGCTCATCGCCGACGCGGTGGCCGCGTTCGTGACGCACTACGTGAACATGACCTGACCGGGACAGTCCGGATGTCAGGGGTGGATGGCAGGATCGCAGGCGTGCGACGAGCCTCTTCATCCGGACGATCCGCCGCTGGCGGTCGGACCCCTCAGCAGCGTCCCGGCGGCGCCGAGCAGCTCGGCTTCGAGGGGATGCCGGAGCGTCTGTTCGTCTGCACCCCGAGCAAACTCGGTGCGTACGCCGACTGCCCCCGCCGCTACCGCTACTCCTACGTCGACCGTCCCACACCGCAGAAGGGCCCGCCCTGGGCCCACAACTCGCTCGGCGCCAGCGTGCACACCGCCCTGAAGAACTGGCACGCGTTGCCCGCCGACCGACGCCGCCCCGAGGCGTTGGCCACCCTGCTCAAGGGCACCTGGGTCCGTGAGGGCTACCGCGACGACGAGCAGGAGCGGGCCGCCTACCGGCGGGCGCTGAGCTGGCTGGAGGCGTACGTCGAGACGTTGGAGCCGGAGGCCGACCCGCTGGGTGTCGAGCGGGTGGTGGCGGTCAAGACCGCCGTCCTGGCCTTCAACGGCCGCACCGACCGCATCGACTCCCGGCCGGGTCCGGAGGGTCCGGAGCTGGTGATCGTCGACTACAAGACGGGCCGCACCGGGCTGGACGCCGACGACGCCCGGGGCTCGCAGGCGCTGGCTCTCTACGCGTACGCGGCCGAGCGGGTGTTCCGCCGGCCGTGCCGCCGGGTCGAGCTGCACCACCTGCCGACCGGCACGGTCGCCGGTCACGACCACACCGTCGAGTCGCTGGCCCGCCAGTTGACCCGCGCGGAGGACACGGCCCGCGACATCATGGCCGCCGAGCGGGTCGTCGCCGACGGCGGTGACGCCGACGAGGCGTTCCCGGTCGCGCCCGGGCCGCGCTGCGGCTGGTGCGACTACCGGCGGCACTGTCCCACCGGGGCGCAGACCCCGGGCAAGGAGCCGTGGGCGGCCGTGGAACGAACCGTCGAGGGCTGATCGCGTCCGTCGGCCAGCTCGACGCCGCGCGCGTGCGGTCAGCCGGCCAGCGCCGCTCGATCGGCCGCACGTTGCTTGGCGGCCTGAATCAACGGCCCCTCCAGGTAGCGACGGGGCACCGCGCCGAGCGCCAGTCGCAGCGCGCGAACGCTGAGATCCGCCGACAACTCGGTGGTGGGCAGCCCCAACCCGCCGTACATCCGCCGGGCCCATGGGGGGAGCAGCGCGAGCGCGGTTCCGGCGATCCCGAGGTACGCCCACCGTGGGGGACCGAGGTTGAGGCCCAGCCGGGCCGGCAGACCGAGCTTCCACGGCAGCGGTGGGGCGGTGAGGAACAGCGCCGTCTCGGCGGCTTCCCGGGTCATCCGCAGCTCCGGCCGAACGGCACGGTAGTAGTCCTGGACCTCGGCGGCGGTGCCCGGCACCGTGGCCGGGTCCAGCCCGACGAGGGCGGCCGACCGACGTTGCTCGGTGTAGTAGCCGTCCACCTCGTCATCGGTGAGCGGCAGACCGGCCCGGCGGGCGGTGCTGAGGAACGACTCGACCTCGGTGACGTGCACCCAGCGCAGCAGGGCCGGGTCGTCGATCCGGAACTCCTCGCCGGTGGCGGGGTCGGTGGCCCGCAGCCGGGCGTGCAGTCGACGCAGCCGCGCGCCGGCCTGCTCCGCGTCGAGGGTCGTGCCGTAGACGGTGGTCTCCACGTAGGTGGCCGTGCGGACCAACCGTCCCCACGCGTCCGTGCGGTAGTTGCTGTTCTGCGCGACGCCGGCCATGGCGCGCGGGTGCAACGCCTGGAGGTAGAGCGAGCGCAGGCCGGCGACGATCAGGATCGGCTCCTCGTGCACCTTCCACGTGACCGAACCCGGACCGAAGAGGCCGAGGTCATCGGAGTCCACCGACCAAGCGTGCCACGGCCGGCGCGCCGGTGCCGGCCAGCACGGCCGGCCGGGGTTCCGGCGACGGGGAAGAGGTCAGCCGTCGGCGGCGCGGCGCGACTGACAGCTCGGGCAGAGACCCCAGAACGTCACCTCCGCCTCGTCCACCTCGAAGCCGTGTGCGACGCCCGGATCCAGGCAGGGTGCGCTGCCCACCGCGCAGTCGATGTCGGCGATCTCGCCGCAGCCCCGGCAGACCACGTGGTGGTGGTTGTCGCCGACGCGTGCCTCGTACCGGGCGGGGCTGCCGGCCGGCTCGATCCGGCGGGACAACCCGGCCCTGCTCAGCGCCCCCAGCACGTCGTAGACCGCCTGGGTGGAGACGGAGTCGAGGCGCTCCCGGACCCGCCGGGTGATCTCGTCGACCTCCAGGTGGCCACCGTCGGCGAGGACATCCAGCACCGCCAGGCGCGGACGGGTCACGCGCAGCCCTCGCGATCGCAGCAGTTCCTCACCTCTGGACACGCGCCAATGACAGCACGCGCGACCAGCGACGACAACAGTCGGCCGAGGGCGGTGGCCACGCGCACAGCTCGTAGAGATCGATACGAGCACTGAACCTCATCAGCGCCGTGCGCGTGTCTTTCGGGGGAGAGCCCGGGGACGACCGGCGGTTCGTACGTACGCTGGCGATCCCGGGACCGTGATCCGCCTGGAGGTGTCGATGTTCGAGAAGATCCTGGGTCTACCGACACACGTCTTCGTCGTGCACGCGATGGTGGTCTTCGTCCCCCTGCTGGCGGTGCTGGCCATCGCGTACGTGGGGCTGCCGCGCTGGCGGCACCGACTGGACTGGGCGCTGGGCATCCTCGCCGTGGTCACGCCGGTGACCGCCTTCGTGGCCATCGAGTCCGGTGAGGCGTTCACCGACGCCCTGGTCGCCCGGGGCTACCAGGGGCAGATCCTCGACCAGATCTTCGAGCACTCGCGCTACGGCGACATCCTCTTCCGGATCGTGGTGCCGCTGGGGATCGTGGCCATCGCGCTGCTCGTGGCGACCAGCGGACACCCCCGGGTGCCACGGCTGCCGGCCCTGGTGACGCCGGTGCTCGCGGTGGCCGCCGTCGCGCTGTCGCTCGCTGCCCTGGTCTACGTCGCTCTGACCGGTCACTCCGGTGCCGAGGCCGTCTGGGGCACCACCCTCTGACCAGCGCGGACCGACGGTCGCTGCCGGCCGCCGCCCAGCGGCGCGGTGGTCAGAAGAGGATCCGCGAGCAGAGCAGGCAGACGAGGGCCACCACCACCACGGCGGCAGCGGCCCCGAAACCGTAGGTGACCCGCTGCGACCGCTGCTCCGCCACGTCCAGGGCGGCCGTGTCCTGAGGTGGCAGGCGTCGCGGCGGCGCCGGCTCCAGGTGTACGGGGGGACGCCAGCCCGCCGGAGGCGGCACGCTCGGGGGTGGCCCCGCATAGCCGTCGGTGGTTGGTGTGGCGGGCGGCGGTTGGTCCGCCGGGGGACCGTCGCCGGTCCCGGGCCGACGCCAGTAGTCGTCCGGGGTGCTGCCACCGCTGGGGGTCGTCACGCCGTCCGAGGCTACCAACGGAGCCGCCGGCCTGCGCTAGTGTTGCCGCTCGTGAGCACCGAGGAACCCGGCGCCGCGGTCGCGCGCGGCGATGACGACCGCACCGTCGACCTGAGCGACGACTTCGTGGTGCTGCCCGAGCAGACCTCGGACGACACCGACCACGGCTGGGGCGAGCGCAGCGGAGGAAACGACGACTGGCTCCTCGCCCAACGCCCTCCGCACTGGGACTGAACCCCGGGCAGGTAGACCTGGCCCGGGGTTCAGCGGCGCATCGCCGACGTAGCGGTCTGCGACCGAGCGGAATCAGGACGCCGAGCTGGCCGCCGCCTTGCCGCCGCCCGACCCACCGGACGACGAGGACGAACCGGACGACGACCCGGACGAAGACGAGGACGACGAGGACGACGAGCCGGAGTCCCCACCCGAGGACGAGGACGACTCGGACTTGGCCGGCTTGGTCGCGCCGCCGGCCGACGTCTCCGAGCCGGACGCGCGGGAGTCGGTGCGGTAGAAGCCCGAGCCCTTGAAGACGACGCCGACGGAGTTGAAGACCTTGCGCAGCCGCCCCTGACACGCCGGGCACTCGGTCAGCGGCTCGTCAGAGAAGGACTGCACCGCCTCGAGCTGGTGACCGCACGCGGTGCAGGCGTACTGGTACGTAGGCACGTTCTCCTCCGGTATCTGGACTCGGCCAGTTGGCACTCGACGTATTCGAGTGCCAATGGTGCGTCATTCGGGCCGGGTTCGTCCAGCGGACGTGTGGGGCGCGACACCCTGCGCCGTACCCGGGCCGTCAGCAAGCGTACGCATCCCGCCAGAGGGGGTGACCACCGCGCGGACCGGACGGTCGTGCGGCTCGGCGGGCAGCGCCTCGACCAGCTCACCGTCGTGCAACGGCACCACGGTCAGGCTCGCCGTGGGCACCCGTGCCAGCGCCCGGTCGTAGGAGCCTCCGCCGCGGCCCAGCCGCCGGCCGTGGTGGTCGACCGCGAGCGCCGGCACGACCACCAGTTCCGCGCCGGAGACGGCGGTCACGCCGAGGCGGGGACCGACCGGCTCCCGCATGCCCCGGCCGGCGGCGGCCAGCGCGTGCGGACCGGTGTACGCCGCCCAGTCCAGGTCAAGATCCGCGCGGAGCACCGGAAGCAGCAACTCGCCCTCGGCCGGTAACGCCCCGCGCAACACCTCCGCGAGACTGGCGCCGCCCGGCTCGGAGCCGACCGGCACGTACGCCGTCATCCGGCGCGGGCGCAGCCGTCGTACCAGGGCGACCAGCTCGGCCTGGACGCGCCGGGCGGCTTCGGCCCGCGTCGCGTCGTCCAGGGCCCGACGGTGGGCGAGCAGCCGTACCCGGGTGTCCCGCTTCGTCACACGGGTCACTTCCGCTTCATCAGAAAAATCTGACACGCAACACTCCTGACGCAACGCCACTCCCACGGTTGCTCTGTGTCAGCATCGCAAGCAACGGAGGCGGAACTTCCGGGGGGACCGAGTGACGCTACGCGGGCGGTTGACGGCAGCCTTCCTCGTGGTGGTGCTCGGCCCGGTCCTGCTCGGTGCGTTCTTCGTCGCCTCCACCGTCACGGCCGTCGACCGCACCCGGTCCATCGAACGCCTCGCCGTGGCGGCGTCCGCGGTGCGTACCTCGGTCGACGCGCTCTGCCAGCAGCTCCGTGCCGCCGCCGACGCGGTCGCCCTCACCGGTGATCCGGCGGTCGTCGCCGGTCAGCTCATCGGCCGGGGGTTGGCCGCGGCGGTGCAGGTCAGCGACGTGGGTGGACGGGTCACGTACGTCTCGCCGGGCGCGCCGTCGACACCCTGGCGGGACTGCTCCGAGCCGGTCACCGTGACGTCCGGTCCGGTCCGCGCGCTGGCGGCCCGCGTCGACCGGCGGGACGCGGCCGGCACCCTGCTGGGCAGTGTGGCCGCCGCGCAGCTCGTCGACCCCGCCTTCGTGGCCCGGCTGGCGGCGGTGAGCGGAGTCGCGGTCACGCTGCTCGACGGCGGTGCGAGCGCCGCCCGGTTCACCCACACCACCGAGTCCCGCGAGGTACGCGACGGGGTGCTGGCCGCCGCCGGCCACACCACCGGCGGACGGGTCACCGAAACCACGAAGGGGCGGTACGTGCGCCGGGTCGGGCCGTCGGTGGGCCAGCCGTTGCCGCTGGTCCTGTCCGTGCCGAGCACCAGGCCACCGGGTCTGCACGTCACGCTGGCCGGCGTGGTCGTCCTGGCCGGGCTGCTCGCCGTGCTGACCGCTTGGCGGCTGGCCCGGGTGACCACCCGGCCCCTGGCGGAGCTGGCCGGCGCGGTCGACCGGGTGGCGCACGGCGACCTGACCGCCCGGGTGCCGGTGCGCGGCCGGGACGAGCTGGGCCGGCTCGCGGAGGCGTTCAACCGGATGACCCGCGAGACCGGTTCGTACGTCGCGGCGCTCACCAGCAGTCGTGACCAGCTCCGCGGGCACCTCGCGGTGCTCGGCGACACCCTGGCCAGCACCCACGATCTGCAACGCATCCTGCGGGTGATCCTGCACAGCGCCATCGCGGCCACCGGCGCCCGGGCCGGCGCGGTGCTGCTGGTGGAGACCGGTGGGGTGCTGGTGGCACAGTGCAGTGAGGGTCTGGACGGGCGCTGGCCGGCCCCCGACCCGGACGGCCCGGAGACCCTGCGGGTGCCGGTCGGCGTCGGCGTGGTCGGCGCGGTGGCCGCCACCGGCGAGCCGCAGCGGGGACGCGTGGAACCGACCGAACCGCCGACCGGCGAGCCGCGCTGCCGCACCTACGTCGCGGTCCCCTTCGCCGCCCCGGGCACGACCGGGCTCGGCAGCGGCACGACGACCATCCCGGGCGGCGAGCGGACCATCCCGGGCGGCGAGCGGACCGCCGACGAGGCGGTCTCTCCGGCGGCGGCCCTCGGCGTGTTGGCGCTCTACGATCGGGTGGGCGCGGCCGAGTTCGACGACGACGACCTGGTCACCCTGCGGACCTTCGCCGGGCACGCGGCCGTCGCGGTCGAGAACGTGCGGGTGCACGAGGAGGCCCAGCGGCTCTCCCTCACCGATCCGCTCACCGGGCTGTGGAACTACCGCTACCTGCGCGAGTCGATCCGCCGGGAGGTCGAGCGGGCCAGCCGGTTCGGCCGGATGCTCAGCGTCCTCGCCCTCGACCTGGACCGCTTCAAGGACGTCAACGACACGTACGGGCACGCGGCAGGGGACACCGTGCTGGCGGAGTTCGCCCGGCGGGTACGCGGCGAGATCCGCGAGGTGGACCTGGCGTTCCGGCAGGGCGGGGAGGAGTTCGTGCTGCTCCTGCCGGAGACCGACGCCCGGGGCGCGGCGATCGTCGCGGAACGGCTGGGCGCGGCGGTACGCGAGACGCCGATCGCCGTCGAGGCGTACGCGGGACCGATCGTGGTGACCGTGTCGGTCGGCATCGCCGTCTACCCGGACCACGGCAGCACCGGGCGGGAGGTGCTGGAGGCCGCCGACGACGCCCTCTACGTGGCCAAGGCCGCCGGTCGGGACACCTACCGCGTCGCGGAGGTCCGCCCGGACGTGCCGACGCGGGAGATCCCGGTGCCGGCCGGCGCGGTCAGCCCACCCGACGGGCTGCCGAGAGCCGGCCGGTCCGCGCAGGTCCCGCGGGAGCCGGGCGGCCACGCCCGGTCGGAGCCGGCTGCGGGCGTACCCGAATCGAACCGTCCGGGGCCCGCGCACGCGCGGCCGGAACCGGCGGACGGCCCGGTGGACGCCGCGCGAGCGGGCCCGGACGCGGCGCGGCCGGGGCCGGGCGGCGGCGCGTCTTCTGGGCCACACCCGCCGCGGCAGAGCCGTGGCCGATAGTCTCGCGGCATGTCGGAGCACTCAGCGAACCCCTCAGCGACGGTCGCCGCAACCGGCCGTCCCCTGGCGGTCAAGGCCGTCATCCCGGCCGCCGGACTGGCCACCCGCTTCCTGCCGGCCACCAAGGCGGTTCCCAAGGAGCTGCTGCCGGTCGTCGACCGGCCGGTGCTGCAGTACATCGTCGAGGAGGCCGCCCAGGCCGGCATCGGTGACGTGTTGCTGATCACCGGTCGGGGTAAGACGTCGATGGTGGACCACTTCGACCGTCGCCCCGACCTGGAGACCAGGCTGGAGGAGAAGGGCGACGCCGAGCGCCTCGCGGCCGTGCGTCGGCCCGGTGAGCTGGCCGAGATCTACACCGTCCGGCAGCCGGAGCAGCTCGGGCTCGGGCACGCGATCGGGTACGCCGAGGCCCACGTCGGTGACCAGCCCTTCGCGGTGCTGCTCGGGGACGAGTTCGTGAAGCCGTCCGAGCCGCTGCTGCCGGCCATGCTGGAGTTGCAGGCCCGCACCGGCGGCGTGGTGCTCGCCTTCTTCGAGGTCGACCCGGCCGACACCAAGCGGTACGGCATCGCCTCGGTCGAGCCCGCCGAGGCCGACCTGACCGACATCGGCGAGGTCGTCAAGGTGACCGGCATGGTGGAGAAGCCGCAGCCGGAGGACGCGCCGAGCAACCTGGCCGTGCTGGGCCGGTACGTGCTGCCCGGCACGATCTTCGACGCGATCCGGCGGACCAAGCCGGGCAGCGGGGGCGAGATCCAGTTGACCGACGCGATGGAGTTGCTGCGCACCGAGGGCACCCCGGTGCACGCGATCGTCTACCGGGGCACCCGCTACGACACCGGCATGCCGCTGGGCTATCTCCAGACGGTCGTCCAGATCGCCGCCGAACGCGAGGACGTCGGCACCGAGTTCCGCGCCTGGCTGGCCGACTTCGTCAAGGCCGACGCGGCAGGCGGATCTGGTACATGACCGCGACGGCCGACGCCGAGGCGGCCGCGAACGAGTTGACGCCGCTCGCCGACTACCTGGGCAGCGTGCTGCGCAGGTTACGAGCGCTGCCGCCACTCGACCTCGACCTCACCCAGGCGCACGGCAACGTCCTCGCCGAGGACGTCGTCGCGCCGCACGCCTTCCCGGCCTTCGACCAGGCGGCCGTGGACGGGTACGCGGCCCGCTGGGAGGACATTTCCGGAGGGGGCCGGGGTCCGAGCTACGTCCCGGCCCCCTCCGGCACGCCCGGTGGGCGGAGCATCCGGCTCAACGTGGTCGGCGACCTGGGCGCGGCGAGCTGGCGTCCGGTGCGGCTCACCCCGGGCGCGTGCTTCTCGGTGGCCGCCGGGGCGCCCCTGCCGGTCGCCGCGGACGTGGTGGTCCCGGTGGAGTGGACCGACCAGGGCATGGCCGCCGTCGAGATCTTCCGTACCCCCAAGCGGGGGTACGGCGTCCGCCGCGCCGGTGAGGAGCTGCCCGCCGGCACCCTGCTCGCCCGCGCCGGCACGTACGTCTCCCCGGCTCTCGTCGCCGTGTTCGCGGCCACCGGCATCGGCCACGTGGTGGTCCGGCCGAGTCCACGGGTGGTCATCGTGGCGACCGGGGACGAGCTGGTCGACGTGGGCCGGGGCAGCCAGCCCGGTCAGGTGGTGGACGCCAACTCGCACGCGCTGACCGCCGCCGCGGCCGAGGTGGGCGCGCTGGCGTACCGGGTGGGCATCTGCGACGACGACCCGGAGGGGCTGCGTGGCCTGCTGGAGGACCAGACCCTGCGGGCCGATCTGATCATCACCACCGGCGGGACCGGCACCGGCCCCGGTGACATGGTCCGGCGGATCCTGTCCCGCCGCGAGGGCGGCCGGGCCGGACCGGTGACCTTCACCGACGTGGCGCTCTATCCCGGCACCGCTCTCGGGTTCGGCACGGTCGGCGCCGAGGAGGTGCCGGTGGTCTGCCTGCCCGGCGACCCGGGCGCCGCGCTGATCGGCTTCGAGGTGCTGGCTCGGCCGGCGATCCAACTGCTCGCCGGCGCGGAGCCGGTGTTCCGTCCCAGCGTCCGGGCACACCTGCTGGAGACCGTGTCGTCGCCCGGCGGGCTGCGCGAGTTCCGGCCCGCGCACGTCGCCGAGCGACGCGGCGGCGGTTACACCGTGCAACCGCTGCGTGGAGGACCGTTCACCCTCTCCGGCCTGGCCGAGGCGAACGGGCTCCTGGTGCTCGGCGAGCGGGTCACCAGTGCCGCCGCCGGCTCCACCGTGGACGTCCTGCTGCTGGACCGCCGTCGGTGAGATCCCTCGGACGGGATGTCGGGGGTGCACTTGCGCGCGAACCGGTCCCGCGCGGGAGACTGTGCGGGTGAGTCTCTTCGGACCGGTCCGTGCGCCCGGCTGGCCGGCGGTGCTGGTCGACGGGCCGGTGCTGTTGCGCCCCTACCGGCGTTCCGACGCGGCGGCGTGGTCGCAGGTACGCCGGGCCAACCAGGCCTGGCTGGCCCCCTGGGAGTCGTCGCTGCCGGGCGGTTGGGACGAACTGAACTCGCCGGCCGCGTTCCGGTGGGTGCACCGCGACCAGCGGCGCTCGGCCCGCGAGGGCGAAGGGATGCCCTTCGCGGTCTGCCTGCGTGAGGCCGACCGGGATCGGCTGGTCGGGCACCTCAACGTCGGCAGCATCGTGCGCCGCGCCTTCTGCTCCGGTTACGTCGGCTACTGGGTGGACGCCCGGGTGGCCGGGCAGGGCGTGATCCCGACCGCGCTCGCGCTCGCCGTCGACCACGCGTTCGGCCCGGGTGGACTCCACCGGATCGAGGTCAACATCCGGCCGGAGAACCGCCCGTCGCGGCGGGTGGTGGAGAAGCTGGGCTTCCGCGAGGAGTCGTACCACGTGCGCTACATGCACATCGACGGCGCGTGGCGTGACCACATCGGATACGCGATGACGAGCGAGGAGGTCGCCGCCGAGGGCGGTCTGCTGGCCCGCTGGCACCGGATCCGCGCGACCGCCCGGTAACGACTGTCCCACGCACGGGATCGGCGCGGCGCTGCGGTATCGCGGTCGGTTCACCGTAACCTCAAGTAACTGCAAGCTGCGGCAAGCGCTCACCGCCCGGATGATCCACGCGCTCAGGCGTGATCGGTGGAAGATCCTGCGGTCGGGGAGCGGTTGCTCCGAATTCGGTGACGGGAGGGGTGAGGGTGCCGACCTCGGTGCTCCTCGCCGTCCTCGCCGCCGCCGGCCTGCTCGCCCTGGCTCCGGCGCTGGTTCGCCGGTACGACGCCACCGAGCGGCTGGTGGCGGAGCGGGCGCAGTCGACGGCGCGGGTGCTCCAACGCCGTCGGCGGCGTCGCACTGTGCCGGGACGGCAGCCCCTCCACCCGCCGCGCTCACTTGTCGTAACCCTCAGTGAAGATTCGACTACGGGGAAGTTGGCCGTACCGGTCTCCGCGCCCCCGGCGGCCCGTCGCTCCGGCCGGTTGCGCGCCGTGCCGCCGGCCTTGACGCGCCCCCGCCGTCGTCCACCGCGCCGGCAGCACACCCCCGCCGTGTACCGGCGACGCCGCGTCCTCGCCGCGCTGCTGCTGCTCAACGTCGTCGAACTGATCGGCGTGCTGCTCGTCAGCCCCGGCTTCTGGATCGGCTTCTCGGTCACCTTCATGCTGCTGGCCCTGTACGTCGTGCACCTGCGCAGGCGAGCCCTCGCCGCTCGCCGCCGGCGTCGCGCCCGGGCCCGGGAGGCGGCGTGGTTGGCCGCCCGCCAGGCCGAGGTCCGCCGCGAACAGGCCCGTCGCGCGGCGGCCCGCCGGGAGGCGCAGCGTCGTCTGGCGGCCCAACGCGAGGGGGTACGCCGAGCCGCCATGGGCCTCGACCGCCCGGCGGACCTGCCGGCGGCGGTCAACGGCGGCTCGGTCTCGTACCGCCGCTCGGGTGGCCTGCGCGGTCGCCCCTACGAGGCCGGCCGGGGCGCCTGACCACGCGTTCGTGGGCCTTCGCCGGGCCCTGCGGCGCTTGATCGACTCGACATCCGGAAAGGCGTGGTGTCCGGGTGTCCGGGATACCCCGATTTTCGGGAAGGCGAGTGGATCTCGGGCCTGCGGGGCGGCGCACCGGGGGTGGATTCGCGGTGGAGGCGGGCGACCTGTTAGCCTTGCTGCCGGCCCGCCCGGTGAAAGCCGGGTGGGACCGAAGCCGGTTCGCCGGCGGGGGGCTGTGGCGCAGACTGGTAGCGCACCTCGTTCGCATCGAGGGGGTCAGGGGTTCAAATCCCCTCAGCTCCACCCAGCAGCAGATAGAGGGCGGGTTCTCGGATTACCGAGAACCCGCCCTCGCTGTGTGCCGTGGCTGTCGGGTCCCGCCGTCAGCTGACGGTGATGTCGCTGCACCACATGTACGTCTGGTCCATGTGCGACGCCTTCCACAGCACGAACAGGATGTGGTTCCCGCTGCGCGAGGACGGGATCGAGACGTTGAACGAGATGTTCTGCGCCGGCGCGTAGCGGCCGGTCGTCGCGATCAGGTCCAGGTTGCCCCACCCGAGTTTCTGGGTGGCCGGGTTGAACCCCTGCTTCGAGACGTACACCTGGAAGTAGTCAGCGCCGTGGCTGGCCTGGTCGTACATCTGGACCGTCAGGTTGCGGCTGACGGCTGTCGACTTCCACGCTCCCGGCTGGTTGAGCGAGTCGTTCCGGGAGAGGGCGTTGCTGCACAGCTGCCCGTCCGGGGTGCGGGCCTGGAACTGGCCGCCGAGACCGTCGCGCAGCTGGCTCATCCAGTTCCACATGGTGTCGGGGTTGGCCTGGAACGCGCGGTAGCACATCGGGTCCTGCTGCTGCATGGCCGGATTCGTGTGCTGGTTGCCCCAGGTCTTCCAACACTGGTAGGCGCGAGTCGCCGGGTTGATGACGGTGCCGTGTGCCTGGGCCGCGCCGACCGAGGGCAGTGCGCCGGCCACCATGGCGAACAGCAGGACCAGCGCCTGGAGGGACCGACGGACGGTTGACCGGGGTCGCCCGCCGGATTGATCGGACTTGGTTGAACGCACGGTTCATCCTCCGTTCTCGGGGGTGATCGGGGGTGGGAACGCTCCCAAACCCACTGTTACATCCATGTGTCTAAATATCAATGCTGATCTATCTAAAATGGGATATGAGGTGGTCAGAATGGTCGCCACCGATCGGAGGAACCTGGTCACAGGCCGGCTGCGGCGTCGTACCGGCGACGCTGGTCGGCCATCTCCGACTGGGTCAACGCCTCCTTGAGCGCCAACTCCTCGTACTTGTCCGGGAACATCTGCCGAAGTCGGTCGACGAACATGACATCGGCGGTCGCCTCCACCACCTGGATGCCCGGCGGGTTGGTCGACATGTCCATGATCACGGGGCCGGCCAGCTTGACCGCCACGTCCCAGGGGCGCTTCTTCTCGGCGACTCCGCACAGGTGGAAGCCGTAGACCGTACGCACGTCGGTCAGCGCGGCGGCGTCGGTCGGTTCGTACCCGTAGACGCGGACCCCGCAGATCACCGGCGGCTTACCCTCGGTAGCCACCTGCTGGGCGCCGTGGCCGGCGTGGTTGTGCTGCCCCGGGTCGGCCTGTTCGAGCGTCGTCCGCATCCGCGCGGTGATCTGGGCCTGCAGGTCCGCCGGCTTCGCGTCCTGGTTCGCCTGCCTGACCAGTACGACCGCACCGGCCGACACCGCCAGCAGGATCACCGCCACCCACACCAGGCGGTTGCGATACCACCTGGCGGCATTCTCTGGGGAACTCATCATTGCCTCTCACCTCGTCGCCGGTTCCGGCGTCCTCACGGACCGGACCAGACGCCCCGGCGGGCACGTCGGCCATCGGGGGCATGTGTCGGGGGTGCGTACGACGGAAACGGCGAGCTGTCCGTCGTCACGGAGATGGCCCGGCTGTGCGACAGGCGAGCGTCTGCCCAATCGGCGCGCTGCCGGCACTGCGCTGCTCCCGCGCTGGCCGTTTCCAGCGCGGTTGCCCCCGCGCTGCGGCGATACGAGCCATTCCAACACGTCTGACACCACTCTGGCAACATCGACGTACATCATTGCAAAATCGGCGCGGCGGTCAGGCGAACCGTTCGGTCGTCACGGCGATCAGCCCCTGCTGTCGCAGCAGGTTCGTGAGGTTCATCAGGGTCTCGCGCACCGCCGGGGCCCCGCCTTCTCGCATCAGGACCGTCACGTCGAGGCCCCAGGCGAGTGTGTTGCCGACCCGTCTCAGATCCCAGGTGAACCGGGCGCCGCCGCTGTCGTGACGACCGTCGGCGACCGATCCGGCGGTGCCACCACCCGTCGTGCGCCAGAGGCTTCGCAGGGCTGTCACCTGCTCGACCCGCAGGTCCTTCGCGAACAGGACGCGGTACACGCGTCGTTCGTGAAAGCCCTCCGGCGGCGGCTGGGTCGGGCCGAGTCGCAGTGGCGTGGCCGCCGCGATCGGTTGATGGTCACGGAAGTACGTCCGCAGCACGACCTCGGACGGAAGTTCACCGCCGCCGAGGCGTTGGTAGGCGTCCGCCGCCTCGGCGCGTCCGACGGGAACGACCCGGGCGAGTACGGCGGGGTCCGCCCGCAGACCGCGGCTCAGCGAGGCGGAACTCCACCAGCCATCGCTCGGTGTCCAACTCGCGCTGTGCAGGCCGGTGGCACAGAGGTCGTCCTGGCGGGTGAACTCCTCGACGAGGACGCACTCCCCGTCGTGGCCGTCCGGTGCGGGCAGGACCAGGTGGTAGTCCAGAGCGCGGCCCGAAGGTGGGTCGATGATCACGCGTCCGATCCTGCGGCCACCGCGGATGCGGGGCAAGGGCGTTCCACCCGTCTGTAGCAGACCGCAAGCCGGCAGGACCGGTCACGTCGCTCATCGGACAGGCCGCAACCCCGGGGCGGCTTCAGGGGTGCATCTGACACAAGTCGATGCCCGGGATCGCCGGGCTCCACACGGGGAGAAGAGATGACGTACACCGCTCGACGCAGGATGCTCGCCGGCACCGCCGCTGGACTGCTGGCCGCCTCCCTCGGGGTCGCCGTGTCCTCGCCAGCGACCGCCTCGACGGCGACCGCCGCGCCCGCGAGGACCACCGCCAGCGCCTGCACCATCAGCACCCTGCCCTACCCGACGGACACCTACCGCGCCGACGCGAGCGCGATCGACCCGTCGGGCCGCTTCGTCGCCGGCACGGGCCTGCGGGTCGGTGAGACCGAGAACGAGTACCTGCTGCTGGTCTGGGACAAGCAGCGGCTCATCGAGATCGTGGCGCCGGGCAGCGGACTCGACCCGGTCGACGTCAACGAGAGCGGCACCGTGATCGCCAACGGCTGGGCGGAGAGCGGCATCGGACGGCCGTGGACCTACCGCGACGGCAAGCTCCAGCAGTTGCCGGTGCTGCCGTCCACCGGCATCTTCGTCACCGCCATCAACTCCGCGGGTGACATCGTCGGCTTCGGCTCCGACATCGTGCCCGGCGAGTTCAGCGCCCTGCGGTGGCCGGCCGCCCGGCCGGGGACGGTCGAGGTGCTCGACGCGCCGGTCAACGCCCAGGCGACCGGCATCACGCCGAACGGGACCATCGTCGGTCAGGCGGGACCCTTCGGCGACTGGACCGGATGGGTCCGCCGCCCGAACGGCAAGGTCAAGCCGCTCGCGGTCGCCGGCGGTGGGTCGACGGTGGTCAACGCCGCTGCGGGCCATTGGGCGATCGGTCAGGTCTGGCTCGGCGGTAACAACCCGGCGAAGGTCCGGTGGGACCTCCGCAACGGATCGCACACGATCCTCGACCCGGAGGCGGGGCTCGACGACGTGAACGCCAAGGGCGTCGTGGTGGGCGGTGCCCTGGTCACCCGTGGCGCCACCTCCCGGGTCCTGCCGGGCGGCGGCAACGTCGGCGCGAAGGCCATCGCCGACACGGGTGCCATCGTCGGCTTCCGGAACGCCGACCGGGTGACCCCGGTCCGGTGGACCGGCTGCTGACCTGTCGAACGCGTGGGGCCGGTCCGATCATCGGGCCGGCCCCACCAGCACGTCAGGGCCGCCAGGAACCGGCGGTCGCGAACTGGTGCTGGTACTCCAGCACCCCCGACGTGTCGTGCACGTCGAACACCACGCTGCCGGTACGTCTGCTGCCCGCGGCCAGGTCGTTACCGGCCGGGATCGGCTTGCCGCAGCCGGAGAAGGCACCCGTCACCGCGTTGGTCTCGGTGCCGTCGGCGGCGACCCACTGGAAGAAGAGCGGGTTCGCCGAGCCGGTGCCCTTGGTCACCGTCACCGTCACGTCCGCGATCACGAACATGCCCTCGTCGGGCTTCAGGCCGTACGTCTTGCAGGGCTTCGTAGCGGTGTGGAACTTCGTCACGGTGATCTCGACGGTGCCGCCGTTGTCGTCGATGACGAGAGTGTCCCCGACGGACATGTTCCGGGCCTTGGCGGAGGCGACGGATGGTACGGGCGAGGGCATGGCCCCGGCTGCCGGCTGCCCGGCGTCGCTGGTGACGCCGGGGGTGGGCAGCGCCTCGGTCACGTTGTTGGCGGCGTTCTTCGCGCCGATGACGACGGCCACGATGCCGCCGGCGCAGAACAGCAGGGCGAGCACGGCAGTCGTCACCGCGACGGCGACCACGGTCCGCTGCGACGTCGTCGTCGGCGGGAGGGGCTGCGGCATCGTGAGCGGGTGGCCCGGCCCGTCGCCCTGCGGGTACGCGGCGCCGGAGTACGGCGGCGGGACCGGCTCGCTGCCCGCAGCCGACCAGGGGCTGGGCGTCGCCGGCGGAACCGTCGGGTCTGCGGCGGACTGCTGCGGTGTGGCCGGGAGCAGCGGCTCCGGACTCGGCTGCTGAAGGTCCTGCGGTCCGACGGGGGGCTGGGGGTGGGTCACCGTACTCCTTGACGCCTCGTACGTGCGGTTCGGGAACGCGCCGACGCTACCTCGCGGCGCCGGGCGGCCGGTCGGCACGCCGGCCCGCGTCCCACGGCCCCCGCAGCCCGCGGCGGTGGCCAGCGTGGACGGTGGTGGTCAGCGCGGTGCGAGGACGGCAGCGGTGCGGACCAGGCCGTCGACGACCACGAACCGGCCGTGGATCGTGCTCGGCGGGTCCGCAACCCCCGTGGCCTCCGCCGCGTCCACCCGCACCGGCGCGATCCGAGCGGTGAACGTCCCGGCGTCCGGGTCGATCTCCAGGCGGGCGTCGTGGAAGTCCAGCCAGGACCCGACGACCGGATGCCAGACCTTGTAGACGGTCTCCTTGGCACTGAAGAAGACGATCGGCCAGCGGATGCCGGAGGGGAGTCGCGCGTAGTGCTCCTGCTCCTCGGGCAGCAGCACGAGTCGGCGTACCCCCGCATCGATCTCGCGGTGCTGCTCGGCGTCCATACCGACGGACCGCACGTCGGTGGCGCGCGCCGCGGCGGCGGCGCAGTAGCCGGCGGTGTGGGTGATGGCGCCCACCACGCCCGCCGGCCAGACCGGCGCCCGGTTGGCCGCGCTGGGCACGGCCGCCACCGGCAGGCCGAGGTCGGCCATGGCCCGGCGGGCACAGACCCGGCCGGCGGTGAAGTCCCGTCGACGGGTCTGCACCGCCTGGTCGCTGAGACACGCCTGCTCAGCGTCGAGGAGATCGCCGGTCCAGTCGTCGGGCGCGGCGACCGCCACGGCGACCGTCGGCGGCAGGAGATCACGCACGGCGGGGCCCTACCGTCGAGTAGCGAGGACGCGTTCTTTGGACCGTCAAATTTCTGACTCCCACGACCGCAGAACGTACCGCAAAGATGTAACACCGGAGGGACGCGTCGCGCTCTCCATGATGGCTCCGGGGGGACCACCATCAAGAGCTGGCAAGTTCCCGTGAGCATCTGAAGGAGCTGCGATGAGCGATGGCGCCGAACGGCCAGGGGGTCGGGCCGACGACCACGCACCGACGACCCCGGGCTGGAACTGCGGCTCCTGCGGCGACGAGTGGCCGTGTGCGACGAAGCGTGACCGACTGCTGGCGGAGTACGGGGGTGATCGCGCGATGCTCAGCGTCTACCTGGGCTCCTGCCTCGCCGCCGCCGCCGAGGACCTGCGGGCCGCGCCGGTGATGTCCCTGCAGGGCCGCTTCATCGGTTGGCTGCCGCGGGGGACGCGACGAAGCTGAACCGCCGGTGGCCCCGCCCGACCGGGCGGGGCCACCGACGGACACGGCCGACTCAGGGCCGCCGGGGCCGCCGGGTCAGGGCGAAGCCGACCACCCCGGCCACCGCGGCGAGCACGCCGCCGATGCCGGTCCAGATCCAGCGCGAGCCGAGATCCGGCAGCCAGTCCGTCAGCGAGCCACCCTCGTCGTCGGCCTCCGGCTCCGGCGTCGGTACGGCGTTGAGCACCGTGCCCGCCTTCGTGTTCGGCACCAGCGGTGCGGCCAGCTCGCCGTCATCGGCTGAGGTGCCCCGGTCGGTGACGACGCCGACCAGCAGGTCCACGTCGACGGGTGCGCCCAGGTCCGGCTCGGGCAGGTCGGTGACCGAGAGTCGGACCACGTACGTGCCGGGCAGCGGGTCGGCCGACCAGGGTTCCGCCCAGGGACGGACCTCGCGC
Source organism: Micromonospora sp. NPDC051543 (assembly GCF_044454415.1). NCBI lineage: Bacteria > Bacillati > Actinomycetota > Actinomycetes > Micromonosporales > Micromonosporaceae > Micromonospora > Micromonospora sp. NPDC051543. The sequence goes on along the minus strand of NZ_JBITDT010000006.1, from coordinate 215,995 downwards.
AGGGTGCAGCCCAACGCCACACTGGACGCCTTGCCGTCCACCGTGGGCGTCTGCGCCCCGGCGGTGCACGCCTGCCGTCGGCGCAGCCCGTCGAACACGTCGATCGTCCACGTGGAGGCGCCGCTGCGTGCCTTCGGGAAGGTGACGGTGGCGCTGATCTCGTGGATCTGCCCGGCCGTCGCGGTGAACGACCAGTACAGGTGGTCCCCGACCGAGGCGTCCACGCGTACCGGTTGACCGGCGGTGATCGGCGTGGCGGTGAGGAACGAGGTGCCGGCCCGGGTCACCGGAGTGGCGCCCGGCGACGGGCTGGGGGCGGCCACGGCCGCCGCGGGCAGTAACGCGACCCCGCCGGCGGCGAGCAGCGCCGCCAGCGACCGGAACAGTGCCGTACGCATCAGTTCTCCCTCCAGGTGGCGACCCACCAGCGGGTGAGCAGGCCGGCGACCAGGCCGGTGAGCAGACCCGCCATGGTGAGCAGGGCGAGCAGGACCCAGCCACGGCCGAGGTCGGGGCCGTCCGGGGTGCCGGCGGCGGCGACCACGTCGATGGTCAGCTCCACCGGCATGCCGGGCGTCGCCGCGGTGCCCGGGCGTGCGGCGAACGAGTTGCTCACCACCAGGCAGACGGTGGTGGGCTCGACGGCGGGACTCGGACTCGTCCCGGCGGCGTCCTTGTCGTCGGCGGTGGTCTCGTCGTCGGCGCTGGCCTCGTCGTCGGCGCTGGCCGACCAGCGCAGACCGGCGGAGAGCACGTCGGCACGGCCGCTGCCGGCGTCCGCTCCCCTCACCAGTTCCCGTCCGTCCGCCGCGGTGGCCCGCAGCAGTACCCCGTAGTCCCGGTTCACCGGCCGGTCCAGCGCCATGCTCACCGACGCGCGCAGCTCCTGACCGGGGCGCACGGGCACCCGGTAGTAGCGGTGCTCGGAGAACGACTCCCGGTCCGCGTACACCCCGGGGGCGAGCAGCGGCGCGGACTCGCAGGCGTCCGTGCCGCCGACCACGGTCGGCGCCCGGGTGTGGGTGTCGCCGGCCCGCTCGACGAGCTGCTTGATCCGGCCCGTCAGCTCGTCGGCGCTCTGCGCGGCGGTGTACGTGCCGCCGGTCGCCCCGGCGATGCACAGCAGCTGCCGGCGTACCTTCTCGTCGGGTGCGAGGCCGAGCGTGTCGACGACCAGGCTGGTGCCCTGCGCGGCCAGTTCCCGGGCCACCTGGCACGGGTCCGGCGGGGCGCAGGTGTCCTCCCCGTCGGTGATCAGCACGATCCGCCGGGTGGTGGTCCCGGTGCCCAGGTCCTGTGCGGCGGAGCGCAGTGCCAGCCCGACCGGGGTGAAGCCGGTCGGCCGGAGTGTCGCCACCGCTGCCTTGGCCGCGGTCCGGTCGACCGGACCGACCGGCACGATCTGTTGGGTGTCCTGGCAGCCGACCTTCTTGTCCTTGCCCTTGTAGGTGGCGCCGAGCACCCGGATGCCGAGCTGGGTCTCTTCCGGCAGCGCGTCCACCACGTCGTTGAAGGCCTGCTGGGCCACCGAGATCCGGCTGCGTCCGTCGATGTCCGCCGCCCGCATCGAGCCGCTGACGTCGAGCACCAGCTCGACCCGGGGTGGCTCGGCAGCCTGTTCTTCGTCGGCCGCCGCCGGGACCGGCCCGGTCAGCGCGGTGGTCGCCAGCAGTCCGAGAAGGACGGCCGCCGATCGTCTGAAGTTGATCACGGCCCGCAGTGTAGTGAGATCCACTTTGGAGGGCCGTGGGGGTGGTTGGTCGTTCCGGACGGCCAAAGCGTCCCTCTGGGGGCGCTGGGTCCACGTCAGGTCACCCTCGGTCAACGGCCGGAGGATAGTCCTCGGCCCGGCCGGAATCGGTCGGAAATCCGACCCAAGTTGACCCGTTGTGCCGGTGGCGCGCGGTGGTTAAGCTCTTCATGCGCGCCCCAATCGCCCGCTTCCCCCGTGGCAGGCGATCGGGGCGCGCGTCTTTGTCTGGAACTTCCTTGTCCGGAACTTCTTCGTCCGGAACTTCGCAAGCGAGCATCGGGCCCGCACGCATCACGCGTGCGGGCCCGATGTCCTTCGCGCTGTGCGGCGCGTCGCCTGCCGGTGCTTATATCCAGCGACCGTCGAGCCACATCCGGGCCAGCCAGTCCGAGTACGGGATCAGTTTGCCCACGAAGATCGGATAGAAGTAGGCGAAGCACAGCCCCACCAGCAGCACGTACGCCCCGGCCGCGATGCTGCCCACCAACCGTCGTTCGTAGCCGGCGTCGCCGGGCACCAAGGCTTTCGTCTCACCCACGTCACCCCCGGCCGGGGCGATCAACGCGCCCAGCACGTACACCACGGCGAGCACCAGGAAGGGCAGCGCCGGGGCCGCGTAGAACGAGAACATCGTCCGGCCGTCGAGGGCGAACCAGAACCAGGGCAGCAGACCCGCGGCCACGGTGAGCAGGATCGCGCCGGCCCGCCAGTCCCGACGGGCGATGCCCAACCAGACGAGCGCCACCAGAGCGGGCAGGAACGACCACCACAGCAGCGGAGTGCCCAGCAGCAGGATCTCCGAGGCGCAGGTCGGTGCGCCGCAGGCGCCGTCCCCCGACCAGTGGAAGGCGACCGGGCGGCCGAGCAGCAGCCACTGCCACGGCCACGACTGGTACTTGTGCGGGTCGTCGAGCTGGGCGTGGAAACCGTACGCGGCGCGGTGGTACTCGTAGAGGTTGACCAGCGGGCCGATGACCGGGGTGTCGCTCAGTGACCCCGTCGGGTACGCCGACGACGTCGCCAGCCGGTAGTAACCGTCGTCGCTCAGCAACCAGCCCGACCAGGTCGCCAGGTAGGTGCCGACCATCAGCACCCCCGCCAGCACCAGCCAGGGCACCTCGTCGAGCAGGGTGTCCCGCCAGGGCCTGCGGACGCCGGCCGACCGGCGGAGCCCGACCTCCCAGAGGACCACGAAGAGGGCGAACACCGGCACGAAGTAGAGCGCGCTCCACTTGACCGCGCAGGCGCAGCCGATCAGCACCCCGGCGGCCAGCCGCCACCACGGCCACGTCCGCCAACCGGTCGACGGTCGGCCCGCGCGCCCGGGCAGGCTGGGGTCGAGGCCGTCGTCCAGCGCGCGTGCCCAGCGCCGACGCCGGGCGTCCCGGTCGAGAACCAGCGCGCCGAAGGCCGCCAGCACGAAGAACAGCAGGAAGATGTCGAGCAGCGCGGCGCGGGACAGCACCAGGTGGAAACCGTCCAACGCGAGCAGCAGGCCGGCCGCGCAGCCGAGCACCGTCGAGCGGAACAGCCGCCGGCCGATGCGGACCAGCAGCAGCACCGACAGCGTGCCGATCAGGGCCGCCGAGAACCGCCAGCCGAACTCCGGCGCGGTGGTGAACAGGTGCCCGCCGACGGAGACCTTCGAATCCGCGTCCTGGTAGCCGAAGGCCCACTCGCCGATGCCGATCAGCCACTTGCCCAGTGGCGGATGCACCACGTACGACGGGACGTTGTCCTTGTAGTTCCATTCGACGCCCCGGCTGATCAGCCCGTACGCGTCCTTGGCGTAGTACGTCTCGTCGAAGATCTTGCCCTTGGGGCTGGACAGGCCGACGAAGCGCAGGATCGCCGCGATGGCCACCACCAGGGCGGTGGCGAGCCACGAGTACGGGTCCATCCGGCTGTCGACGGTGGCGAACCGGCGACGGACCGCGGCGGACACACCCCCGCTGTCGGTGGGCGGCGTCGCCGCTTCCTGATGGGGGCTGGGCTCGCCCGACACCTCGACCGTTCCTGCCGGCTCGACGCTCGGGCTCTGCGCTGTCGACGCACTCGTCACCCGGCGATCGTAGGCTGCCAGGGTGTCCTGTGGCGCCCGTCGTCCCTGATACCGGTATTCGCTGTCGATGAAGGAGACGATGTCGTGGGTGAAATGTCCGAAGCTGGACGCCTGATCCTGCTCGGCGCCCCGCTCGGCAACCCCGCCGACGCCTCGGTCCGGTTCCGCGAGGTGCTGGCCAGCGCCGACGTGGTGGCCGCCGAGGACACCCGCCGCCTCACCCGGCTGGCTCGCGACCTCGACATCACCGTCGGAGGCCGCATCGTCTCCTACTTCGAGGGCAACGAGGAACGGCGTACGCCCGAACTCGTCGAGGTCATCCTCGGCGGGTACGCGGTGGCGCTGGTGACCGACGGCGGCATGCCGAGCGTCTCCGACCCGGGATACCGGCTGGTCCGGGCCGCGCTGGACGCTGGTGCGCCGGTCACCGTCGCCCCCGGGCCCAGCGCGGTGACCACCGCCCTCGCCGTCTCCGGGCTGCCCTGCGACCGGTTCTGCTTCGAGGGATTCCTACCCCGGTCCGGAGGCGCCCGCCGGTCCCGGCTGCGCGCGCTCGCCGCCGAGGAGCGCACCCTCGTCTTCTTCGAGGCGCCGCACCGGATCGGCGCGGCGCTCACCGACCTGGCCGACACGTTCGGTGCGGACCGGCCGGCCGCGCTCTGTCGGGAGCTGACCAAGACGTACGAGGAGGTTCTCCGCCGTCCCCTCGGTGAGCTGGCCCGCTGGGCCTCGGAGACCGAGCCGCGCGGGGAGATCACCCTGGTGGTGGCCGGTGCGCCGGTGACCGCCGCGGAACGCCCCGACGACGAGACCCTGCGCGCCGCGGTCGCCGAGCGGGAGGCCACCGGACGGTCCCGCCGGGACGCCATCACCGATGTCGCCACCGAGTACGCCCTACGCCGCCGCGAGGTCTACACGATCGTGCACAGCTGACCCGCCGCCGCGCTCACCAGGCGGCCGCCAGGAAGCCGAGGGTGATCAGCGTCGGGCCGGCGAGCGCGGCGGTCACCGCCCACCGGCGGTGTCGCCGGCCGGGCAGCCGGGCCGACCCGGTCCACCGGACGATGCCGGCGGCGCAGCCGAGCACCACCACCAATCCGGGCAGCCAGCGCAGGTGCCGGCTCGCGCCGGTGTCGGCGTACGCGGTGCTGCCGTCCGGTCCGGTCATCCGTGCCCGGTGCGCGGTCCCGGGTGCGTCGCCCCCGGCGGGCACGCCGCCGACGCGTACGCCGGGTGCCAGGAACCGTCCCTCGTCCGCCGTGAACATCCCCCGGCAGCGCTGGGTGAGCCCACCGCCGGCGCAGGAGTCGATCACCACGGTGCCGTCGCGGGAGTGCCCGACGGCGAGCCAGAGCGGTCCCGCGCTGACCCAGGCGAAGAAGGCGGTGACCAGGCTCAACAGCACCAGCACGGTCAGTCCGACCAGGGGGTCGGGCGGTGCGGCCGCCCGCCCGGTGCCGCGACGACCCGTCGCCGGGGTGCGGGGCCGGGGAGCGGGGTCCTCCCGGACCGGGGTGCCGTCCCAGTGCACCTCCTCGATCGGCGCCCAGAAGGCGCCGCGGTCGTCCGGCGGCTCCGTTCCGTCGGACCGGTGCGCGTCCCGGCCGCGGCTCTGCTGACGGACCGGCACCCGGCGCGGCACCGCGTCCACCGGCGCCCCGGTGGTCGGCTCCACCTCGGTCGTCGCCGCCTGACCCGGTTCGACAGCGGCGGGCGTCGCGCTCCCGGCCGCCGCCGTCCCGGCGGACGAGCCGGCCGCTGGCCTCTCGGCGGACGAGCCGGCTGGTGGCCTTTCGGCGGCCGGGCCCGGTGGGTGCGGCCGGGCCGGGCTGGGCGTGGGCGCCGTCGGGCTGGGGCGCGCCGGGGTCGGCGTCGGTGGCCGGGGGGTGGGGCTCGGCCGCGACCCGGCACCGGCGCGGGGCGCGGCATCCGGCTGTGGCACCGGGCTCGGCGCGGGGTCTAAACGGGTGGCGGCGGTCGGGTCGGCGGCGGGCACCGGGCGGGGTTGGGGCGCGACCGTGCCGCCCCGGGACGCCTCGGACGCCCGGCCGGGCTCGTCGTCGACCGTCGGCCCGGTGGGACGCCCGTCATGGTCCCGAGCCGCTCGTCTGCCAGTCACGAGGTTCATTGCACACCGGCGGCGGGGGTCGAACGGGCAGCTGGACCGCGTGTCGGCGACAAATCGGACCAAAGGCCGAGGGGCTCGGCCCGGTCCGTCGACCCGTCACCCCCTATTGGTTCGCGGGCCCGCCGGACGGGTCACTAGGCTTGCTGCTCATGAGTCACGTTCTCGCGGCAGTGGCCTGGCCGTACGCCAACGGCCCCCGCCACATCGGCCACGTCTCCGGTTTCGGCGTTCCCTCCGACGTCTTCGCCCGGTACATGCGGATGGCCGGCCACGACGTGCTCATGGTCTCCGGCACCGACGAGCACGGCACCCCCATCCAGGTGCAGGCCGACGCCGACGGGGTCACCCCGCGCGAGCTGGCCGACCGGTACAACAGGGTGATCGTGGAGGACCTGCACGGCCTCGGCCTCTCCTACGATCTGTTCACCCGCACCACCACCCGCAACCACTACGCCGTGGTGCAGGAGTTGTTCGAGGGGATGTACCGCAACGGCTACATCGTGCCCAAGACCACCATGGGCGCGATCTCGCCGTCGACCGGGCGCACCCTGCCCGACCGGTACATCGAGGGCACCTGCCCGATCTGCGGCTACGACAGCGCCCGCGGCGACCAGTGCGACAACTGCGGCAACCAGCTCGACCCGATCGACCTGATCGACCCGAAGTCGCGGATCAACGGCGAGACGCCGAAGTTCGTCGAGACCGAGCACTTCTTCCTGGACCTGCCCGCCCTGGCCGACGTGCTCCGGCAGTGGCTGGACACCCGCCAGGGGTGGCGGCCCAACGTGCTGCGGTTCTCCCGCAACCTGCTCGACGACCTCCAGCCCCGGGCGATCACCCGCGACCTGGAGTGGGGTGTGCCGATCCCGCTCGACGACTGGCGCGACCGCCCCGACAAGCGGATCTACGTGTGGTTCGACGCGGTGATCGGCTACCTGTCGGCCTCGATCGAGTGGGCCCGCCGCTCCGGCGACCCGGAGGCGTGGCGCAGGTGGTGGTCCGCCGACGGCCAGGGGAAGGATTCACAGTCCTACTACTTCATGGGCAAGGACAACATCGTCTTCCACTCGGTGATCTGGCCGGCGCTGCTCTCCGGCTACTCCGGTGAGGGCTCCCGCGACGGTGAGCCGGGCGAGCTGGGCCGGCTGAACCTGCCCACCGAGGTGGTCTCCAGCGAGTACCTGACCATGGAGGGGCGAAAGTTCTCCTCGTCCCGCAAGGTGGTCATCTACGTCCGGGACTTCCTGGAGCGCTACGACGCCGACGCGCTGCGCTACTTCATCGCCGCCGCCGGGCCGGAGAGCAACGACACCGACTTCACCTGGGCGGAGTTCCTGCGCCGCAACAACGACGAGCTGGTCGCCGGCTGGGGCAACCTGGTCAACCGGTGCGTCTCGATGGCGGCGAAGAACTTCGGGGCAATCCCGCCGGTCGACCCGGCCGGGCTCACGGAGGCCGACGAGGCGCTGCTCGCCGTCGCCCGGGCCGGCTTCGACACGGTCGGCGACCTGATCGGTCGGCACCGGCAGAAGCAGGCCATCGGTGAGGCCATGCGGGTGGTCGCCGAGGCGAACAAGTACCTCTCCGAGCAGGCGCCGTGGAAGCTCAAGGCCGAGGCCGACAAGCCCCGCCAGGGCACCATCCTGCACGTCGCCCTCCAGGTGGTCAGCGACGCCAACACGCTGCTCACCCCGTTCCTGCCGCACTCCGCGCAGAAGGTGTACGAGCTGCTCGGCGGCACCGGCGTACACGCGCCGATGCCCGTCATCGAGCAGGTCGACGACCTGGACGGGGGTCCGTCGTACCCCGTGCTCACCGGGGACTACACGGTGGGCGCGCGCTGGGAGTCGGTGCCGATCGAGACCGGCCGGGCGCTGACCGCGCCGACGCCGGTGTTCCGCAAGCTCGACCCGTCGATCGTCGACGAGGAGCTGGCCCGCCTGACCGGCTGAGCGTTTGGCGGCACGCGGCGGCACGTCCTGCCGCCGCGTGCCGTCAGAGCGCGTACCGGGTGTCCATGACCTGGTCTTCGGTGACCTCGACGCCCGGCGCCCAGGTCTCGTAGACGCCCCGGTCGTGGCACTGCGCGCCGGTGTCGACCACCGCCTCCGGGTCGGGGTGGCGCAGCCGTAGCCGCAGCCAGCCGGCCTCCTCGCGCAACACCAGGCACGGCACGCCCCGCCAGGTGGCGAACCGGAGCCGGCGGGCCACCGCCTCCACCGGGTAGCGGGCCGCCCGGGTCATCGCCAGCACCCGGAAACCCCCGGGCAGGTCGGCCACCGCCTCGTACTCCGTGTCGCCGTAGAGGCCGACGAGCTGGGTGGAGCGCGGGGCGTCGCCGGTCGGCACGAACTCCTGGTCGGGGGAGAGGCCCGGGACCGCGGCCAGCAGGTGCCGCCACTGCGGGCCGACCATCCGCAGCCACGCGCGCTGCTCGGCCTGGTAGCTGTAGAGCACCACCTCCACCCCCTCGGCGGTGTACGCCAACAGCGTCGCGTTCGCCGGCATCGGCAGGTCGGCGAAGTCCCGGGTCACGAACTCCGGGATGAGTTGACCGTTGCTCGGCGCGAAGCCGGTGCCCAGCACCGAGGGACCCACGCGGTCCCGGGAGCTGAGCGCGGTCAGCCCACGGTGCGCCTCGCCCACCGGCACGTCGTAGTCGCCCGGGTCGGCCGCCCGCCAGCGCAGCGCGTACGCCACGTCCGACCCGTCCCGCCCGACGTCCCCGTCGGTGCGCAGCACGGTGGTCGTCGCCGGCGTGCGCAGGTGCGCCACGTCGTGCTCGCGGTAGCAGAAGCCGTGCGGCAGCCAGCCCCGCACGTACCCGGCGAGCTGCCGCGCGGAGAGCATCTTCACCATCCGGGTTCCGCGCCGCACCACCGCCGAGGCGCGCACCGCGGCCAACACCGGGTCACCCGCCGCGGACGGCTGCTGGCTGAGCTGGTGTACGTGCGACCAACCGTGCTCCCGGTGCGCCGGCAGCATCAGCGGCGTCTCCGGCTCCTCGGCCGCCTCGACTGCCCCGTGCACCGCGTTCACCTCGGTGACGTGCACGAACCGATGCCACGGCAGGGCACTGCCCGGGCGGGACGCCCGTTCGAAGCCGGCGACCTCCTCGGCGCTGAACAGCTCGTACGCGGCGCCCCGGGCGATCTCCTCGGCCGGGTACACGTCCCCGCCGAACGCCACACGCAGGCCGATCCGCTCGCCGGCCGCGTCGCTCGCGTGAGGTGTGACCGTCATTGCCGCGACGGTAGAGTCGCGCGGCGTAGTCGAGGTGAACGCCGGGTGGCGGGCGGATGGACGACGCCGGTGTGTGATGCTGTCGCTGATGAGCGAGCCGACTGAAACCCGCCGCGAGCGTGCCGCCCGGCGGGCCGGAGAGTTCCCGCCCGCCCCCGAGCCGCTGCCCCGGCCGGTGCTGGACAGCCACACCCACCTGGACATCACGGTGAGTGAGGCCGGCGTGCCGGGTGGCGGACCGGCCGACGACCCGGTCGCCGCGGCGGTCGACCTGGCCGTCACCGTCGGGGTGGACCGGCTGGTCCAGGTGGGGGTGGACGTCGCGTCCTCGCGCTGGGGCGCGGAGATCGCCGACCGGCACCGGGCCGTGCTGGCCACCGTGGCGCTGCACCCCAACGAGGCGCCCCGGCTGGCGGACCTCGACGAGGCGCTGCGGGAGATCGAGTCGTTGGCCGCCCGCGACCGGGTCCGGGGGATCGGCGAGACCGGGATGGACTTCTTCCGCACCGGCGACGAGGGGCGGGCCGCGCAGGAGGAGAGCTTCCGGGCCCACATCGCCATCGCCAAGCGGTACGGCAAGGCGCTCGTCATCCACGACCGGGACGCCCACGCGGACGTGCTGCGAATCCTCGACGACGCGGGCGCACCGGACACGGTGGTGCTGCACTGCTTCTCCGGCGACGCCGAGTTCGCCCGCGAGTGTGTGCGCCGTGGCTACCTGCTCAGCTTCGCCGGCACCGTCACCTTCGGCAGCGCCACCGCCCTGCGCGAGGCCGCCGCGCTCACACCACTGGACCAGATCCTGGTGGAGACCGACGCCCCCTACCTCACCCCGACGCCGCACCGGGGCCGGCCGAACGCGTCGTACCTGATCCCGCTGACCGTCCGCGCCCTCGCCGCGACCACCGGCAGCGACCTGGACGAGCTGTGCGTCGCCATCTCCGCCAACGGCGAGCGGGCCTTCGGCCCGTGGTGAGCCTCCTCGGCCCGGCGGAGATCCGGGAACTCGCCACCCGGCTCGGCGTCGCGCCCACCAAGAAGCTGGGCCAGAACTTCGTGCACGATCCGAACACGGTCCGGCGGATCGTGAACGCCGCCGGCCTGACGCCCGACGACGTGGCGCTGGAGGTCGGCCCCGGCCTCGGCTCACTCACCCTGGGACTGCTGCCGGTCGCCGGGCACGTGCACGCCGTGGAGATCGATCCGACGCTCGCGGCCGCGCTCCCGGAGACCGCCGCGCGGCACGCCGGAGCGGACGCCGACCGACTCACCGTGCACCGCGCCGACGCGCTGCGCGTCACCGCCGCCGAGCTGCCCGACCCGCAGCCGACCGCGCTGGTCGCGAACCTGCCCTACAACGTCGCCGTGCCCGTGGTGCTGCACCTGCTCGCCGAGCTGCCCAGCCTGCGGCACGGCCTGGTCATGGTGCAGAAGGAGGTCGCCGACCGGCTCGTCGCCGGTCCCGGCTCCAAGGTGTACGGCATCCCGTCGGTCAAGCTCGCCTGGTACGCCGACGCCCGCAGTGCCGGGCGGGTGCCGCCGAACGTGTTCTGGCCGGTCCCCAACGTCGACTCCGGTCTGGTCGCCTTCACCTGTCACGAGCCGCCCCGGCCCGACGTACCCCGCAAGCGGGTCTTCGCCGTGGTGGACGCGGCGTTCGCGCAACGTCGCAAGACCCTGCGCGCGGCGCTCGCCGGCTGGGCCGGCGGCCCGGACCGGGCCGAGGCCGCTCTCACCGCCGCCGGCGTCGACCCCGGCGCCCGTGGCGAGTCGCTGACGGTGGAGCAGTTCGCGGCCATCGCCGCGTCGGCTCCGGCCGGTACGCCGGCCGCGAAGTAGGCTGGCGCCGTGCCCGCCGAGGAGGTGTACGAGTGACCGCGGATGCTCTTCCGCCGCCGCGCAACCGGTGGTCCGGTCCGGACCTCTGGCGCCAAAAGCTCGGCAACTACACAGTCGAAGACGTGCTCTCCCTGCCCGACGACGCTCCCCGGGTGGAGCTACGCGACGGAGTCATGATCGTGGTTCCCTCCCCGACGTTCGGTCATCAGAAGATCAGCGGCCTGCTCTGGAATTGGCTGAGACAACATTCGCCGCAGGGGATGGAGGCCAGCTTCGCCACCGGCATCATGGTCGGCGTCGACCAGACCTTTGAGCCTGACGTCATGCTTCTCGCGGCGGAAACAATCAACTATGACAGTCACTACTCGACTGCTGAGCCCGTGATTCTGGTTGTCGAGGTCGTCTCCCGCAGCACCCGTCGTCGGGACCGGTTGGAGAAGCCGGCCGACTACGCCGATGCCGGGATTCCGCACTACTGGCGGATCGAGCAGGATCCGCTGCACGTGCACGTGCACGCGTACGACCTCGTCGACGGCCGGTACGAGCTGGCCGCCGACTCCGCCGAGGAGCTGATCGTGGCCAAGCCGTTCGACATCCGCCTGCGCGTGCGGGACATCGCCCCGTGACCGAGGCCTGGCGACCGGACGACGAGGACGAGCGGCGCGGGGCCATCGGCCCGGTACGGGTACGGGTGCCCGCGAAGGTCAACCTGCACCTCGGGGTGGGGCCGCTGCGCCGCGACGGTTACCACGAGCTGAACACCGTCTACCACGCGATCTCCATCTACGACGAGCTGACCGCCCGCCGGGGCGACACCCTCGCCCTCACGATGGAGGGCGAGGGCACCGGCGAGCTTGCCCTGGACGACTCCAACCTGGTGATCCGGGCGGCACACGCCCTGGCCGGGTACGCGGGTGTCCTGCCGCACGCCCGTCTGCACCTGCGCAAGCAGATCCCCCTCGCCGGTGGGTTGGCCGGCGGTAGCGCCGACGCGGCCGCCGCGCTGGTGGCCTGCGACACGCTCTGGGGCACCGGGTTGTCCCGCGACGAGCTGGCCGGGATCGCCGCCGACCTCGGCTCGGACGTGCCGTTCCTCGTCTACGGTGGCACCGCGCTGGGCACCGGGCGCGGCGAGGCGGTCAGCCCGGTGCTGGCCCGACCCACCTCGTGGCACTGGGTGGTGGCCATCGCCGATGTGGGCCTGTCCACGCCGGCCGCCTACCGTGAGCTGGACCGGCTGCGCGACTCCGGCACCGCCAGCACGCCGCTGGGCAGCACCGACGCCCTGCTCGGTGCGCTGCGCCAGCGCGACCCCCGGGTCCTCGCCCGCACGCTCGGCAACGACCTCCAGGACGCGGCGCTCGCGATGCGCCCCGCGCTGGCCGACACCCTCAAGGCCGGCGAGGCTGCCGGCGCGCTCACCGGCATCGTCTCCGGCTCCGGACCCACCTGCGTCTTCCTCGCCACCGACGCCGCCGACGCCGAACGGATCGCCGCCGAGCTGACCAGCGCCGGCGTCTGCCGGGAGGCGCGGGTCGCACACGGCCCGGTGGCGGGCGCGCGCGTCGTCTGACGGCGCTCCCCGGCCGGCGCGGCCGGCCGGGGCGTCCGCGTACCCTTGGGTCAGGCGTCCCGAGGTGCCCGCCGGCACCCGGACGCCTTGATCTTGAAGGGTGGAACGTGGCCAACATCGTCAACCTGGACCGGGTGTCCAAGGGGTACGGCGCCGCCGGGCGGCTGCTCACGGACGTCTCGCTCGGCCTGGACGACGCCGACCGGATCGGTGTGGTCGGCCTCAACGGCGCCGGCAAGTCCACCCTGCTGCGGTTGCTCACCAAGCAGGAGGACCCCGACGACGGTCGGGTCACCCACCGTCGTGACCTGCGCGTGCTCTGGCTGCCGCAGCAGCTCACGCTCGCCCCCGACGCCACCGTCCGGGACGTGGTGCTCGGTACCGCCTGGCTGGGCGAGGGCATGGGCGCCGAGCACGAGTGGGCCGGCGACGCCGGTGTCCGCAACATCCTCGACGGCCTCGGCATGCCGCACCTCGGCCTCGACCAGCCGGTCGGCCCGATGTCCGGTGGCGAACGGCGACGGGTGGCGCTCGCCGCGCTGCTCGTGCGCGACGCGGACCTGCTGATCCTCGACGAGCCCACCAACCACCTCGACGTCGGCGGTGTCGACTGGCTGGCCCGCCACCTGGTCGGTCGCAAGGGCGCCCTCGTCGTGGTCACCCACGACCGGTGGTTCCTGGACGCCGTCTGCACCACCACCTGGGAGGTCGCCGACCAGACCGTCCGGGCGTACGAGGGTGGCTTCGCCGCCTGGACCCTCGCCCGCGTGGAGCGGGAACGCGTCGCCGCCGCCGTGGAGGCCCGCCGGCAGAACCTGCTCCGTAAGGAGATCGCCTGGCTGCGGCGTGGCCCACCCGCCCGCACCTCCAAGCCGCAGTTCCGCATCGACGCCGCCAACGCGCTGATCGCCGACGTGCCGCCGGCCCGCGACACCATGTCGTTGCAGCGCATGGCCGTCTCCCGACTCGGAAAACAGGTGTACGAGCTCACGGACGTCGAGCTGCACGCCGGCCCGAAGGAGATCCTGCGCGACGCCACCTGGCTGATCGGCCCCGGTGACCGGATCGCCATCCTCGGTGCCAACGGCGCCGGCAAGACCACGCTGCTGCGAATGCTCGCCGGCATCACCCGGCCCGACGGTGGCCGCCTCACCACCGGCTCCACGGTCCGACCGGCGTTCCTGTCCCAGGAACTCGCCGAACTGCCCGGACACCTGCGGGTGCTCGAAGCCGTCGAGGAGGTCGCCCGCCGCGTGCAGCTCGGCGACCGTGAGGTCTCCGCCGCGCAGCTCGCCGAGGTCTTCGGCTTCGACGACCGGCGGCTCTGGACCCCCGTCAGCGACCTCTCCGGCGGTGAGCGCCGCCGTCTGCAGATGCTGCGGCTGCTCGCCGGCGAGCCCAACGTGCTGCTCTTCGACGAGCCGACGAACGACCTCGACACCGACACCCTGGCCGCGCTCGAAGACCTGCTCGACTCGTGGCCGGGCACGATCATCGTGGCCAGCCACGACCGCTACCTGATCGAACGCGTCACCGACACCGCGTACGGGATGTTCGGCGACGGCCGGTTGGTGCACCTCCCCGGTGGCGTCGACGAGTACCTCGCCCGGACCGCCGAGCGGGCCGGCTCCACCCGGACGGGCGGCACCCTGACCGCCGCGCCCACCGGCCCGGCCACGAGCGGCATGTCCGCCGCCGAGGTGCGCCAGGCCCGCAAGGAGCTGACCCGCCTGGAACGGCAACTCGGCAAGCTCGACCAGCGCGAGGCGACCCTGCTCGACCAACTCGCCGCCGACGCCACCGACTACGCCCGGGTCGCCGAGCTGGACACCCAGCTCAAGGACCTGCGCGCCGAACGGGAACGGATCGAGGAGAGCTGGATGACCCTGGCCGAGGAGTTGCCCGAGGGCTGACCTGCCCGGGCACGCCGGCGCGGGGGCCGTGTGCGGCGTCACACCGGCACATGCGGGACAATCATCGGCGACACCTCACCCCACGGCGTTGGAGACCCAGACATGGCCCACACCCCCATCAACCACCCCGCGCGGCCGATCTACCGGGCGATCGGCGGGCTGACCGGTCTGTACCTGGTGGTCTTCGGTGTGCTCGGCATCATCGCGAGCGCCGGCAACGAGGTCCTCGCGCAGGATGACACCCGCGTCCTCGGCCAGGGCACCAACCTCGGCTTCTCGCTGCTCAGCGTTCTGCTCGGGCTCGTCGTCCTGGTCGGCGCCGCGCTCGGCCGCAACATCGACGTGGCGGTCAACCAGTGGATGGCGTACGCCCTGATGGTGATCGGCCTCGGCGGTCTCGCGTTCATCCGTACCGACGCCAACATCTTCAACTTCAGCGTCGTCACGGTGATGGTGCTGCTGTCGGCCTCCCTGGTGCTGCTCATGGCCGGCATGTACGGCAAGGTCGGCACGGACGAGGAGGCGGAGGCGTTCCAGAAGGCTCGGCTCGTTCTCTGAGGCTCTCTGCTTGCTTTCGTGGTTGCGGCCGTGGGTTTTCGCCGGAGCCCGAACTGCTCCGGGCGGTCAGGCTTGATCCCTGCGCAGCTCGGGCTCCGGCGAAAACCTGACCTGGTCCAGCCTCCGGCGGACCGTCCGGCTTTGTGGTTCTTCGGACAGTTGGCTCTGCCTTGGGTGACAATCCTCCTGAAACGGTCAGACTCAGGTGGATGGGGTTCGGGTATGCCGCACTTTCCGGTCAACCATCCGGCACGGCCGCTCTACCGGGTGCTCTCCGGGCTGATCGGCGTGTACATCCTGGTCTTCGGCGTCTGGGGGGTGGCCGAGACGATCGGTGACCCGCTCTTCGCCCGCACCAGCACCTGGGCCCTCGGGCTACGGACCAACCTGGCCTTCTCGCTCGCCTCCGTGGTCTTCGGAGTCGTCCTGATCATCGGGGCGTCCCGGCGCACCAACCTCGGCCACTACATGAACCTGACCGCCGGGGTGGTGTTCCTGGTGACCAGCATCCTGATGATGTCCGTGCTGCAGACCGACGCGAACTTCCTCAACTTCTCGATGTCGACCGTGATCGTGTCGATGCTGTTCGGCCTGATCCTGCTCGGCACCGGTCTCTACGACAAGGTCGGCCCGTCGGAGCACGCCGAGGCGGAGTTGGAACGCCGTAAACACCCGGTGGCGGACGCGCACCGGAGTTGAGACGGGGTCAGTGCCGGCGGGCGGTGATCAGGGTGGGTTTCGCCTCCAGGTGCGACAACCCGTTCCACGCCATGTTGACCAGGTGCGCCGCGACCGTCTCCTTGCGCGGCTTGCGCACCTCCAGCCACCAGCGGCCGGTCAACGCGACCATGCCCACCAGCGCCTGCGAGTAGAGCTCGGCCAGCTTCGGGTCGTACCCCCGGCTCTTGAACTCGGCGCCGAGGATGTGCTCGACCTGGTGGGCGACGTCGTTCATCACGCTGCTGAAGGTGGCCGTGCCGGACATCAGCGGCGACTCGCGGACCAGCACCCGGAACCCGCTCGTCTCCTCCTCGATGTAGCCCAGCAGGGCCAACGCCGCCTGCTCCAACAACTCCCGCGGATGCCCCGCCGTCAGCGCTGTGGTGATCCGGTCCAGCAGGGCCCGGACCTCCCGGTCGACCACGACCGCGTAGAGCCCCTCCTTACCGCCGAAGTGCTCGTAGATCACCGGCTTGGAGACCTTGGCGCGGGCCGCCACCTCCTCGATCGAGGTGGCGTCGAAACCGCGCTCGGCGAACAGTTGCCGGCCGATCGCGATCAACTGCTCCCGACGCTGCGCCGCCGACATCCGTACCCGGGAGGTGGGCTTGGGTTTCGCCGCCGCGGCCGGCGTCGACCGCCGTCCGACCGGCTCGTCAGTCACCTCGGGCATGTCGCCGCCTCGCTGGCGCTCGGTCACGCCCTGCCGTGGAATGGTGTCTCCGCTGTGCCCGTTCACGTCGTCGCCTCACTGGCGGGCTGTCCGACCGCCCTGCCGTGCCGTGCCGTGCGACCGTACCCGGATCAGGCGCGGCCCTCGTCCGCCGAGCGGTCCGGTCCCCCGCATCGCTCGGTCATCCGGCCATCCTGCCAGGCGACCCGCCGTGGCACCGCCCGGTTTACCGTGGTGCGACCGGCTTCACGAGCTTGGCCGCGATGCGTTCGGGCTTCGGCCAGCGCACCTGCGACGCCGCGCCGATCTTCTCGAAGAACCAGATCACCCGCGCCGAGATGTCCACCTGACCCCGCAGCACACCGTGCCGCGCGCTGGTCGGGTCGGCGTGGTGCAGGTTGTGCCAGCTCTCACCGAACGACAGGATCGCCAGCGGCCAGAAGTTCGACGCGCGGTCCCCCTGACGCATCGCGAACGGACGCTCGCCGTACACGTGGCAGACCGAGTTGATCGCCCAGGTGACGTGGTGCAGAAGGCCGACCCGGACCAGCCCGGCCCAGAAGAACGCGGTGAGCGCGCCCTGCCACGACCAGGTCACCAGGCCGCCGATCAGCGCCGGGCCGAGCAACGAGACGACCACCAGCGCGGGGAAGAGCCGGTCCACCCGGCTGATGTCCCGGTCGGCGATCAGGTCCGGAGCGAAACGCTCCCGGTTGGACAACTCGCGGCGGAACAGCCAGCCCACGTGGGCGTGGAACAGGCCCCGGGTCAGTGCCCAGACGCTCGAGCCGAAACGCCACGGCGAGTGCGGGTCACCCTCCAGATCGGAGAACGCGTGGTGCCGTCGGTGGTCGGCCACCCACTGGATGATCTCGCCCTGCACCGCCAGCGAACCCGCGACCGCCAGGGTCACCCGCAGCCACCGCTTGGCCTTGAACGAGCCGTGCGTGAAGTAGCGGTGGAAACCCACCGTGATGCCGAGCCCGGAGACCACGTACCAGACCAGGCCGATGATCACGTCCGTCCAGCCCAGCCAGCCGCCCCAGGCGACGGGCACGGCGACCAGCAGTGCGACGAAGGGGATCACGACGAACGCCCACAGAGCGGCCAGGATCCCGGGGGACTGGGTGCCGTCGGTGAGCGGTTTCGGGCCGGGGCCGGTGGTGTTGGGTTCGAGCACGGTGGTGGACATGACACCTCGCAGGGGGGACGGGGAAAAGATCACTAACCTACGCCTACGTCACCGTAACTTACGGTCCGGTAGATCGCACGAGGAACTTTCGAAGAACCGTCGTACGCCCGTGCCAAACTGCTGGTCATGGCCGATTTGCTTGCCGTCGAGGTGGCTCGCCTGCGCACCGCTGAACAGCTTCCCGTCGCGCGGATTTTGGACCGTCTCGGCATCGGGCGCAACCGTCTCCAGCGTCTCCTGAGCGGGGTGCCGTCAGGGCCTCGGACGCGGCGACCGGACGCCACCGACGTGGACGATCGAGGGGATCTTGAGGGATATGAGTGCTGGCGTCGGCGGGGTCGGGCGTTAAGGTGTAGCGGCGGGATCCGCTCCTGCCGCGTCGTCCTTCTTGACGATGCGATCGGCCGTGGTGTAATTGGCAACACCCGGGTCTTTGGTACCCGTATTTCAGGTTCGAACCCTGGCGGCCGAGCTGTCCCTATAAGTCCGCTTTAGGTTCTCCTGGGGGTAAGAGGGAACCGTGCCGGGCCTCGTGGTTAGCATGGCCGCGAGAGTGTCCGCCGTCCCGACGGGAGCCACGTCGTGCCCCAGCCCCACCTTCGTACCGTCGTCGTACTCGCCGCCGGTGAGGGCAAGCGGATGAAGTCGACACTGCCCAAGGTGCTGCACCCCCTGCTCGGTCGTACCCTGCTGGGCCACGTGTTGAGTGCGGCCGCGCCGCTCGCCGCCGACCGGACCGTCGTGGTGGTGGGTCACGGCGCCGACCAGGTTCGAGCGCACCTCGCCGAGGTCGCCCCCGACGCCACGCCCGTGCTCCAGGCCGAGCAGCTCGGCACCGGGCACGCCGTGCGGATCGCGTTGGACGCCGTGCCGGAGGGCGCCGGCACGGTCGTGGTGATCAACGGAGATGTGCCGTTGCTGCGCCCGGAGACGGTGGGCGCGCTGGTGACCGCGCACGAGGAGGCCGCCGCCGCGGCCACCGTGCTGGCCGCCGAGGTGCCCGACCCCGCCGGGCTGGGGCGGATCGTCCGGGACGCCGACGGCCGGCTGGAGCAGATCGTCGAGGAGCGCGACGCCGACGCGGCGCAGCGCGCGATCCGCGAGATCAACGCCGGCATCTACGCCTTCGACGCGGTCCGGCTGCGCGACGCCCTGGGCAAGCTCTCCACGGACAACGACCAGGGCGAGGAGTACCTCACCGACGTGTTCGGCCTGCTCCGTTCGGCCGGCGAGCCGGTCGCGGTGCACCTGGCCGTCGACCATGTCGAGACGCTGGGCTGCAACGACCGGGTGGAGTTGGCGTCGCTGCGCCGGCTGCTGCGCGACCGGGTCAACGAGGCGTGGATGCGTACCGGCGTGAGCCTGCTCGACCCGGTGACCACCTGGATCGACGTGACGGTGGCTCTGGACCGCGACGCGGTGGTCGACCAGAACACCCAGCTGCGCGGCGCCACGGTGGTCGGCGCGGGCGCGCTGGTCGGGCCGGACGTCACGCTTGTCGACACCATCGTCGGCGAGGGCGCGTCGGTGGTGCGCAGCCACGCGGTCGGCGCCGAGGTGGGCGCGGGCGCGAGCGTCGGGCCGTACGCGTACCTGCGGCCTGCCGCGCGCCTCGCGGACAAGGCGAAGGTCGGCACGTTCGTCGAGGTGAAGAACTCCGAGATCGGGGCGGGCTCGAAGGTGCCGCACCTGACCTACGTGGGTGACGCGACGATCGGCGAGCAGAGCAACATCGGCGCCGCGTCGGTCTTCGTGAACTACGACGGGGTCAACAAGCACCGTACGGTGATCGGCAGCCACGCCCGGACCGGCGCGGACAACATGTTCGTGGCACCGGTCGAGGTGGGTGACGGCGCGTACACGGCGGCCGGTTCGGTGATCGTGGACGACGTGCCGCCGGGCGCGATGGGTGTCGCCCGGGCGCGGCAGCGCAACATCGAGGGCTGGGTGGTGATGCGGCGGGCCGGTACGGCGGCGGCCGAGGCCGCGCAGCGTGCCCGCGACGCGAAGGGTGCGCAGCGATCCGGCGACGCGAAGGGTGCGCAGCGATCCGGCGACGCGAAGGGTGCGTCGGAGGCGGCCGGGACCGCAAGTGACAGTGAGGCAATGCACGGGCGGGCCGAGACGGTGGGCGGTGCGTCCGGCGCGGGAGATACTGCAACCGAATAGTCCCCGACCCACCACCACCGGGCCGGGAACCGCCGACAAACGGGAGCAGACGGGCCCATGGGCAGCATCGTCGCCGAAAACCGCAAGAGCCTGATGCTCTTCTCCGGACGGGGTTTCCCGGAGTTGGCCAAGGAGATCGGCGAGGTGCTCGGCGTGGCACCGACGCCGGCTGACGCGTACGAGTTCGCCAACGGCGAGATCTTCGTACGGTTCAAGGATTCGGTGCGTGGTTCGGACGCCTTCGTGGTGCAGTCCGTGACGCACGGAGTGAACACCTGGGTCATGGAGACCCTGATCATGGTCGACGCGTTGAAGCGTGGTTCGGCGAAGCGGATCACCGTGGTGCTGCCGTTCTACCCGTACGCGCGGCAGGACAAGAAGCACCGCGGCCGGGAGCCGATCTCGGCCCGCCTGGTGGCGGACCTGCTGAAGACCGCCGGTGCGAACCGGATCCTCACGGTCGACCTGCACACCGCGCAGATCCAGGGCTTCTTCGACGGGCCGGTGGACCACCTCTTCGCGATGGACGTGCTCGCCGAGTACGTGGAGCACAGGTACGCCGGCCGGCCGATGACCGTGGTGGCGCCCGATTCGGGCCGGGTGCGGGTGGCCGAGCGGTGGACCGACCGGCTGGGCGGCTGCCCGTTGGCGTTCATCCACAAGACCCGTGACCCGATGAAGCCGAACCAGGTGGTGGCCAACCGGGTGGTCGGTGAGGTGGAGGGTCGGGTCTGCCTGATCGTCGACGACATGATCGACACGGGTGGGACGATCACGAAGGCGGCGGACATCCTCAAGGAGTCGGGGGCGGCGGAGATCGTGGTGGCGTCCACCCACGCGCTCCTGTCCGACCCGGCCACGGAGCGGTTGAAGAACAGCCCGATCAGCGAGGTCGTGGTGACCAACACGCTGCCGTTGCCGCCCGAGAAGCAGCTCGACAAGTTGACCGTCCTGTCGATCGCGCCGCTGCTGGCGCGGGCGATCCGGGAGGTGTTCGACGACGGCTCGGTGACCACCCTCTTCGGTGGTCTGAGCTGAACCGGGTCCGGTCTGGCAGGCAAGTCTGACAAACTGGTCGAAACGGGCTGATCCGCCAGCGGGAAACACCGCTGGCGGATCAGTCCGGTGCCGTGATCGGGGACTGCCGGAAACCTGGGAATTGGCTCGGGTAGACTGGTGCGGTTGCCACGGCGAGGGTGCCCGGCGGGCCGCTGAAGAGCGCCGCACGGAGGCACCGTCATCGACGCGGTGCTCCGGGCAGTCGTTCATGACGCATGAGCCCCAGCGAGCCCCTCGCCCCAGCACCGCCAGACGACAAGCCGCCGCAGCGAAGCATCAGGAGTTTCCCCGTGTCCGAGGTAAAGATCAGCGCCGAGCCCCGCACCGAGTTCGGCAAGGGTGGTGCCCGTCGTACCCGCCGGGCCGGCAAGGTGCCCGCCGTGCTGTACGGCCACGGCGAGAAGCCCAAGCACATCGCGCTGCCGTCGCGGGAGTTCGCCGCCGCGATCCGCAAGGGTGGCGCCAACCAGCTCTTCGCGATCGACATCACCGACGGCACCCAGGTGCTGGCGCTGCCGAAGGCGATCCAGCGTGACCCGATCAAGGACACCTTCGAGCACGTGGACCTGCTGCTGGTCCGCCGCGGCGAGAAGGTCACCGTCGAGGTCCCGGTTCAGCTGACCGGTGAGGCCGCGAAGGACACCCTGATCGTGCACGACCACGACACCCTCTCGGTGACCGCCGACGCCACCAAGGTGCCGGACCACCTGGAGGCGTCGATCGAGGGCGCCGAGGCGGGCACCACGATCACCGCCGCCGACGTCGAGCTGCCCTCCGGCGTGGAGCTGGCCGCCGACTCCGAGCTGCCGGTCGCCTCGGTGACCGCCGCGCCGACGGCGGAGCAGCTCGAGGCGACGCTGCCCGAGGTCGAGACGGCTACCGACGAGGCCGAGGCCGAGGTCGGCGAGACCACCGAGGGCTCCGAGGGCGCGGACGCCGCCCCGGCCGCCGAGGGCGACGAGAACACCGAGGCGCGTACCGAGGCCTGATCGGTTCGTACTCTGCTGACAGGCGTCCCCGAGCTTCGGGGGCGCCTGTCGGTGTATCGGGAGTCGGCGCAGACGTGTTAAGGGGCGGGTCGTGACGGACGAGGCGGGACCGTGGCTGGTGGTCGGCCTGGGCAACCCGGGGCGGGAGTACGCCGGGAACCGGCACAATGTCGGTTTCATGGTGGCCGAGCTGCTGGCGGGTCGTGTCGGCGCGCGGTTCGGTCGGCACAAGCGGGCGGTGGCCGAGGTCGCGGAGGGGCGGCTGGGGTTCGGTGGTCCGAAGCTGGTGCTGGTGAAGCCACTGACGTACATGAACCTCTCCGGTGGGCCGGTGGCGGCGCTGTCGCAGTTCTACAAGGTGCCCCCGGCGCAGGTGGTCGCGGTGCACGACGAGCTGGACATCGAGTTCGGCCAGGTGCGGATCAAGTTCGGTGGCGGCGAGGGCGGGCACAACGGCCTGCGTTCGATGTCGAAGTCGTTGGGCACGAAGGACTACGTGCGGGTGCGGTTCGGGGTGGGGCGCCCGCCGGGGCGGCAGGATCCGGCGGACTTCGTGCTGTCGGATTTCGGCGCGGCGGAGCGCAAGGAGCTCGATTTCCTGGTGGACCGGGCTGCCGACGTGGTGGAGTCGGTGATCGTCAAGGGCGTGGAGCCGACCCAGAACCAGTATCACGGGGGTTGAGTCGGGCGGTGCGTACCGGATTGGAAACGCCGGGCCGGTAGTCTGCGCCTTTCGGCGTGCCGTGACCGGCGACGCGGGTCGCGGCCGATCGGTGCGTGCGGGCACGGGCCGCGGCGAGGCGACGGGAGCGGGCAGATGGGCAGTCCTCCGATGATCGACGGGGCGTTCGCCCGGTGGTTGGCCTCCCGGGCCGGTCAGGCTCTGCTGGACCTGCGTACGGAGATGGGCTTCTCGGACACCGGGGCGCTGAAGTCGGCCGGGGACAAGGTGTCGCACGACCTGATCCGCACGGAGTTGGCGCGGTGGCGGCCGGGGGACGCGGTGCTCTCCGAGGAGGACGAGGGCTCGCGGTTGGCCTGGGCGGCGGAGGTGAACGCCGGAGCGGTGTCCCGGCTGACCGAGGACCGGGTCTGGATCATCGACCCGTTGGACGGCACCCGCGAGTTCGCCGAGGAGGGCCGCTCGGACTGGGCGGTGCACGTGGCGCTCTGGGCGCGGAGCGCGCCGAGCCCGCACGGGCTGGTCGCCGGTGCGGTGGGGTTGCCGGCGCAGCACCGGGTGTTGGGCACCGACTATCCACCGGCGTACCCGCCGATGACGGTCGAGGCGGCGACCGCCGGCGAGCGCAAGATCCGTCTGGCGGCGAGTCGGAGTCGGCCGCCGGTGTTCCTCACCGATCTGGCCGAGGACGTGGGCGCGCACCTGGTGCCGATGGGTTCCGCCGGGGCGAAGATCGCTGCGGTGGTGACCGGCGAGGTGGACGCGTACATCCATGCCGGCGGGCAGTACGAGTGGGACTCGGCGGCGCCGGTGGCTGTGGCGACGGCCACCGGACTGCACGCTTCCCGGATCGACGGTTCTGCGCTTCGATACAACGAGGCGGATCCGCGCCTGCCGGACCTGCTGGTCTGTCGCAAGGATCTCGCCAGCCGGTTGCTTGCAGCGCTGCAGAGGCATTCCGGGTAGCCTGAGCGCACTTCTTGACATGTCCGACCGGAAAGGTCTGGAAATCGGATGAGCGAGCGAGTGTCATGACCTCCCCCGCGGCCTACCGGGTCTCCCACCTGGACGCCCTCGAGGCGGAGAGCATCTTCGTGATGCGTGAGGTTGTCGCCGAGATGGAACGTCCGGTGCTGCTCTTCTCCGGCGGCAAGGACTCGATCGTCATGCTGCGGTTGGCGCAGAAGGCGTTCGCCCCGGCCAACATCCCCTTCCCCGTCATGCACGTCGACACCGGGCACAACTTCCCCGAGGTGCTCGAATACCGCGATCAGCGGGTCGCCGAGCTGGGGTTGCAGCTCGTGGTGGCGAGCGTGCCGGAGGCCCTGACCAGCGGGCTGGTCCGGGAGTCGGGCGACGGCATGCGCAACCGGATCCAGACGCCCGTGCTGCTGGACGCGGTGGAGAAGCACCGCTTCGACGCGCTGTTCGGTGGCGCCCGCCGGGACGAGGAGAAGGCACGGGCCAAGGAGCGGGTGTTCAGCTTCCGCGACGAGTTCGGCCAGTGGGACCCGAAGAACCAGCGTCCGGAGCTGTGGTCGCTCTACAACGGCCGGCACCACCCGGGCGAGTCGATCCGGGTCTTCCCGCTGTCCAACTGGACCGAACTGGACGTCTGGCACTACATCGCCAGCGAACGCATCCCGCTGCCGTCGATCTACTACGCCCACGAGCGTGAGGTGATCGAGCGCGACGGCATGCTCTACGCGGTCAACGAGTTCTTCCGGCCGCGCGCCGGCGAGGAGCGGTTCAAAGCCCAGGTGCGTTACCGCACCGTCGGCGACGCCTCCTGCACCGCGGCGGTCCGCTCGGACGCGGACACCGTGGAGAAGGTCATCGAGGAGGTGGCGGCCACCCGGATCACCGAGCGGGGCGCGACCCGTGGTGACGACCGGGTCAGCGAGGCCGCCATGGAAGACCGTAAGCGGGAGGGCTACTTCTGATGAGCACCGAGACACTGGCGTTCGCGGCTGTTACCGGGGCCGGTCCGGAGGCGCGGGCGATGGACCTGCTGCGGTTCGCGACCGCCGGCAGCGTGGACGACGGCAAGTCGACCCTGATCGGCCGGCTGCTGTACGACACCAAGTCGCTCTTCACCGACCAGTTGGCAGCGGTGGAGGCGGTCAGCGCGGCCCGGGGCGACGAGTACACCAACCTCGCGCTGCTCACCGACGGCCTGCGCGCCGAGCGGGAGCAGGGCATCACGATCGACGTGGCGTACCGGTACTTCGCCACGCCCCGGCGCAAGTTCATCATCGCGGACACCCCGGGGCACATCCAGTACACCCGGAACATGGTCACCGGCGCTTCCACGGCGGACCTGGCGTTGATCCTGGTCGACGCCCGTAAGGGCCTGGTCGAGCAGTCCCGCCGGCACGCGTTCCTCTGCTCGCTGCTGCGGGTGCCGCACCTCGTCCTGTGCGTCAACAAGATGGACCTGGTCGACTGGTCGCAGGAGGTCTACGAGCGGATCGCCGACGAGTTCACCGCGTTCGCCGCGAAGCTCGACGTACCGGACCTGACGGTGGTGCCGATCTCCGCGCTGCGGGGCGACAACATCGTGGCCCGGTCGGAGAACATGCCGTGGTACGAGGGCCCGTCGCTGCTGCACCACCTGGAGCGGGTGCACATCGCCAGTGACCGCAACCTGGTCGACGTCCGGTTCCCGGTGCAGTACGTGATCCGTCCGCAGTCGACCACGGTCACCGACTACCGCGGCTACGCCGGTCAGGTCGCCTCGGGCGTGCTCAAGCCGGGCGACGAGGTGATGGTGCTGCCGTCCGGCTTCACCAGCCGGATCGCCGCCGTCGAGACGGCCGACGGGCCGGTCGCGGAGGCGTTCCCGCCCATGTCGGTGACGGTGCGGCTGGCCGACGAGATCGACATCTCCCGGGGCGACATGATCTGTCGGCCGAACAACGCGCCCGCCGTCGCCCAGGACATCGAGGCGATGGTCTGCTGGATGGACGAGACGGCCCCGCTGCGGGTCGGTGGCCGGTACGCGATCAAGCACACCACCCGTTCGGCACGGGCGATCGTGCGCGGGCTGCACTACCGGCTGGACATCAACTCGCTGCACCGGGACGAGTCGGCGGACGAGCTGCGGCTCAACGAGATCGGTCGGGTCCGGCTGCGCACCACGGTGCCGTTGCTGGCCGACGAGTACCGCCGCAACCGTACGACGGGCGGCTTCGTCATCATCGACGAGACCACCAACCGCACGGTAGGCGCCGCCATGATCGTCGAAGCCGCCTAACCCCCACCCCCATTTCGCGTTGATCAAGAGGTTCGCGTCAGAAAACGTGCGGATTCTGACGCGAACCTCTTGATCACCGGGATGAACGCGGGGGTGAACGCCGGGGTGGGAGGGGGTGGGGTCAGGGCAGGCGGGTTGCGCCGGGGGAGGGCAGGACCGGGGTCGTGGTGGGGGCCGTGTAATCGCGTTCGGCGTAGGCGATCCTGACTGCCTCGGCCACCGCTTCGACACGGTCGGTCTCGACCAGGGCGAGGACGCAGCCACCGAATCCGCCGCCCGTCATGCGCGCGCCCAACGCGCCGGCCGACAGCGCCGCCTCGACCGCCGTGTCGATCTCCGGCACGGTGATCTCGAAGTCGTCGCGCATCGAGACGTGCGAGGCGGTGAGCAGCGGGCCGATGTCCCGGACCCGGCCGGCGCGCAACAGCGCGACGGTGTCGAGCACGCGCTGGTCCTCGGTGACCACGTGCCGGACCCGGCGCCGGGTCTCGGCGTCGTCGAGCCGGGCCAGGGCGGCGTCGAGCTCGTCGACGGTCACGTCGCGCAGCGCGGGCACCCCGAGCGCCTTGGCGGCGGCCTCGCAGGAGCGGCGGCGGGCGGCGTACTCACCATCGGCGTGCCGGTGCGGCGCGCGGCTGTCGACGACCAGCACGGTCAGCCCGGCGGCGTCCAGGTCGAACGGGATCTGCTCGACGGACTCGTCGCGGCAGTCGAGGAAGAGCGCGTGCCCGGCGCGACAGCGGATCACCGCGGACTGGTCCATGATGCCGGTCGGCGCGCCCACGTAGACGTTCTCCGCCCGCTGCGCCAGCCGGGGCTGCCGCTCGGCGGGCAGCTCCAGCCCCGCGAGGTCGAGCAGGGCGGCGAGAACGGCGGACTCGAGCGCGGCCGACGAGGAGAGCCCGGAACCCAGCGGCACGTCGGAGGCGATGGCCAGCCGGGCGCCGGGCACCGCGTGGCCGGCGTCGCGCAGCGCCCAGACCACCCCGGCCACGTACGCGCCCCAGCCGGTCACCCGGCCGGGCTCGGCCACGTCGTCCGCGTCGAAGGTGATCGTCTCGCCGGAGAGCTCGGACCAGACCGTCCAACGTTCGTCGTCCCGCCGGTCGGCGGCGACCACGGTACGCATGGGAAGCGCGAACGGCAGCACGAACCCGTCGTTGTAGTCGGTGTGCTCGCCGATCAGGTTGACCCGACCGGGCGCGGCCCACAGGCCGGCGGCCGAGGCGTCGTACTGGTCGGTGAAGCCGGCGGCGGCCCGCTCGGCGACGTCACCGGTGGGGCTGGTCATGGTGCCTCCTTTCGCGACTGCGGGGCCCGCAGACCCGGCTCACTCCCCGCGCTCACGACTGCTCCAGCACGTGTGCGCGGTAGAAGGCCCAGGCGTCGCCGACCATGTCGTGCAGGGTGGGCTTGCGCGGCACCCAACCCAGCTCGTCACGGGCCAGCGCGGAGGAGGCGACCAGTTCGGCCGGGTCACCCTCGCGGCGCGGCGCGACCTCGACCGGGAGCTGGTGGCCGGTGACCTCGCGGACCACGTCGACCACCTGGCGGTTGGTGAAGCCGTTTCCGTTGCCGAGGTTGTAGATGCGGTGCTGACCCGCGGTGGCGGCGTCCAGCGCGAGCAGGTGCGCGCGGGCGAGGTCGGCGACGTGGATGTAGTCGCGTACGCAGGTGCCGTCCACGGTCGGGTAGTCGTCGCCGAAGAGTTGGAGCTTCTCCCGCCGGCCGGCGGCGACCTCCAGGGCGATCGGGATGAGGTGTGTCTCCGGGTCGTGCCGCTCGCCGAGCGCGACGTCGCCGGCGAGGTGCGCTCCGGCCACGTTGAAGTAGCGCAGGGACACGGCGGCCAGCCCGTGCGCGTCGGCCTCGGAGGTGAGCGCCATGTCGACCGCGAGCTTGGTGGCGCCGTACGTGTTGGTGGGCGCCTTGACCGCGGTCTCGGTGATCGGCAGCTCGGTGGGGTTGCCGTAGACGGCGGCGGTGGAGGAGAAGACCATCCGGGGCACCCGGGCGGCCCGGACCGCGTTGATCAGGGCGAGCGAGCCGACCGTGTTGTTCTCCCAGTACAGCTCGGGTTTCACCATCGACTCGCCGGCGGCGATGAGGGCGGCGAAGTGCAGCACCCCGTCGAAGCCGGCGTCGGGGGTGAGGACCTGGGCGGCGTCGTGAATGGACGCCTCGACGTGCGTCGCGTCCGGAGCGAGCGCCTCGCGGTGACCGGTGCGCAGGTCGTCCAGGATGACGACCTGGTGGCCGGCGTCGAGCAGCATCCGGGTCACCACGCTGCCGATGAAGCCGGCACCCCCGGTGACGAGCAGTTTCACGTCGTTGCCTCCTGCCTGGCCCGCCGGGACGTGGCCCTTGGTGATCACCCTACGGCGGCGCTCGGGAGCGGTGTGGATCGCGCCGAACGCCATTCCATCATAATCTCTCACGTTTAAACAGAGCCGAACATCTCCGGTGCGGTGGGCACCCGGTGTCTACCATCTCTTTCATGCGGGAAGCAGCCCGTTCCGGGCTCCGGCGGCGGGTGCGGAAACGGTCCCGCCGTGACCCCGGGCCGCTCGCGCGGGCCGTCGCCCGGGTGCTGGTGCGTACCGCCGACGGCGCGACCCGCCTCGTCACCGATCTGCTCGGCACCGGCCCGGCGGCCGGCCGGGAACGCATCTCCGAGGCCGAGCTGCGGGACCTCGTGGCGGTCAACACGGTGCTCGACCCGGACGAGCGGCGGATCATCGACGAGGTGCTGGTGGCCGGGGCGAGCCTCGTCCGCGAGGTGATGATGCCCCGCACCGAGGTGGTCTTCCTGCCGGCCCGGCTGACCATCGCCGAGGCCGCCCGGCTGGTACGGGCCGAGACGCACTCGCGGTACCCGGTCACCGACGGCACCCAGGACGACGTGGTCGGGTTCGTGCACCTGCGGGACGTGCTGCTCCGTCCGGACGCCGACCCCTGCGCCACCGTGGGCGAACTGACCCGCGAGGTCAAGCAGGTGCCGGGGAGCAAGCGGGTCCTGGCCGCGCTGACCGAGATGCGCCGGGAGGGGCACCACCTGGCGGTGGTGGTCGACGAGTACGGCGGAACCGCCGGCATCGTCACCCTGGAGGACCTGATCGAGGAACTCGTCGGAGAGATCCACGACGGGTACGGCAGGCCGCCCGACCCGAGCCACGCCGGCCTGCCGGCCGTGGTCGACGGCCGGCTCAACCTCGCCGACTTCGCCGAGCGGACCGGTGTGGCGCTCCCCGCCGGTCCGTACGAGACCGTCGGCGGGTACGTGATGGCCGTCCTGGGTCGCCTGCCGCTGACCGGCGACGAGGTGCCGGTGCCCGGCGAGCCGCCCGACGGCGGCGGGCCCGATCGGGCAGCATCGGCCGACGGTTGGCTGCTGCGCGTGCTGGCCCTGGACGGACGCCGGGTCGCCCGGCTCGCGGTGACGGCGGCCCGGATGCCGGAGCAGCGGCGCGATCCCGCCGTCAGCCACCAGCGCGAGGCGGACCGGGGCGCGGGACAGCAGCGGGGCACCGCGCTGGGGCCGGGCCCACGGCCGGGGACGAGCGGGCCACGCGAGGTCAGCGCCCCGACACCGGCTGGCCGGGGCCGACGCGCCGGCCCGTCATGACGGCTCCGCATGCTTGCTGACAGAATTATCGTCATGCCCGACGTTCCCGAGCGACCCCGCGTCTTCTCCGGCATCCAGCCGACGGCCGACTCGTTCCACCTCGGCAACTACCTCGGCGCCGTGCGGCACTGGGTGGCCCTGCAGGACACCCACGACGCGTTCTACTGCGTGGTGGACCTGCACGCGATCACCGCCGGTCACGATCCGGCGGTGCTGCGCCAGCGGACCAGGGTGGCGGCCGCCCAGCTCTTCGCGGTCGGTATCGATCCGGACCGCAGCACCCTGTTCGTACAGTCGCAGGTGCCCGAGCACCCGCAGTTGGCATGGGTGCTCGGCTGCATCACCGGTTTCGGCGAGGCCAGCCGGATGACCCAGTTCAAGGACAAGTCCCAGAAGCAGGGCAACGAGCGGGCCAGCGTCGGGCTGTTCACCTACCCGGTCCTGCAGGCCGCCGACATCCTGCTCTACCAGGCCAACGCGGTGCCGGTCGGCGAGGACCAGCGTCAGCACCTGGAACTCTCCCGCGACCTGGCCCAGCGGTTCAACTCGCTGTTCGGCGCGACGTTCACGATCCCCGCGCCGCACATCGTCAAGGACACCGCGAAGATCACCGACCTGCAGGATCCGACGGCCAAGATGTCCAAGTCGTCGTCCTCGCCGGCCGGCATCATCGACCTGCTGGAAGACCCGGCCCGCTCGGCGAAGAAGATCCGCTCCGCGGTGACCGACACCGGTCGGGAGATCGTCTTCGACGCCGAGACCAAGCCGGGCGTGTCCAACCTGTTGACCATCTACTCGGCGCTCAGCGGGCGTGGCATCGACGACCTGGTGTCCGCGTTCGCCGGCCGCGGCTACGGCGACCTCAAGAAGGAGCTGGCCGAGGTGGTGGCGGAGTTCGTCCGTCCCATCCAGGAGCGCACGCGCACGTACCTCGACGACCCCGCCCAACTGGACAAGCTGCTCGCCGCCGGCGCGGAGAAGGCCCGGTCCGTGGCCGGCGAGACGCTGCGGTCCGCGTACGAGCGGGTCGGTTTCTTCCCGCCGGTGCGCGGCGAATAGCGCTGCGGGGACGGGTGGGCGAGTCGGTGGCCGACGTGGCGGCACGGAGTGTGGATCGCAGTGGCGGGGTGCCACCGTCGGGCGACACCGTGCAGATCGGCATCGCGGTGGACATCCCGGAGCCGTGGGGGGCGCAGCTCACCCGGCGACGGATCGAGGCGGGTGATCCCCTCGCGGTGCCCGCGCACGTGACGCTGCTCGGTCCGACCGAGATCCCGACCAACGTGCTGCCGGGCATCGAGCGGCACCTCGCCGCCGTGGCCGCCGCACACCTGCCGTTCACGCTGCACCTGCGGGGGACCGGCACGTTCCGGCCGGTGACGCAGGTGGTGTTCGTCGCGGTGGCCGCCGGCATCAGCGAATGTGAGTTGCTGGCCGCGGCCATCGCGGCCGCGCCGGGCCTGCACCGCCAGACCCGCTTCCCGTACCATCCGCACGTCACCGTCGCGCATGACGTCGCTCCGGAGGCGTTGGACAAGGTGTACGAGGATCTGGCCGACTTCTCCGCGATGTTCGAGGTCGACGCGTTCACCCTGTTCTCGCACAGTGGGCCGGCCCGGTGGCAGCCCCGCCGGGACTTCCGCCTCGGCGACTGACGTTCGGCGGCGCGCCGGCTGGCGAGCGGTCTTGTACTGGTTGCCGGGACGGCGGCGGGAGATCGGCGAGGATGATCGCGTGAACGTGATCGGCCGGATCGAGGCGGGCATCGACCGCTGGGTGGGTGCCGCGCGTGCCCGGTCGAGCCTGTTCGACCACGTGTGGCGTGCCGGGACACTCTACGCCGACGTGTTGGCAGGAAGGCTCGCCGCGGCGATCGCGTACTACGGCTTCTTCGCCGTCTTCGCTCTCGCCCTGGTCGCGTACTCCGTCTTCGGCGCGATCCTGGAGGACAACGACGAGGTCAGCGAGGCGGCGACCGGGTTCCTGAAGGAGAACCTGCCGTTCCTGGACGCGCAGCAGATCGCGAACTCCAGCGGCACGGTCGGTGTGGTCGGCCTGGTCATCCTCGTGTTCACCGGCATCGGCTGGGTGGAGGCGATCCGCTCCTCGCAGCGGCTCATGTACGCGCTCAACCAGCAGCCCGGCAACCTCGTGGTCCGGCGGCTGGTCGACCTCGGGGTGATGATCGGCGTCTTCGTGCTGCTCGGTCTCTCCGTGGCGGCGGTGGACGCGTTGGAATCGCTGCTGCGCTTCCTGCTGCGCAGCACCGGGTCGGTCGGCCTGACCACCGTCAGCGCCGTACTCAGCGTGCTGGTCAACGCGGTGCTCGCCACCGCGCTGCTGCTCGCGGTGCCCCGGCTGCGGATGAGCCGGTCCCGGCTGCGTCCGGTGGTGCTGCTGGTCGCGGTCGGCATCACGCTGCTCAACACGCTCGGGCGGTACTACGTGGTGCGCACCGAGCGGAATCCGGCGTACACCGTGGTGGCCGGCGCGGTCGGTCTGCTGCTCTACCTCTACCTGCTGAACCAACTGGTGCTGTTCGGCGCGGCGCTGCTCGCGACCAGCCGGAGTGGGCGCGTGGTAGACCTGGCGGAGGGCGCCCCCGCGGTGGATGTCGACGAGGACACCGACCCCGGCGCTCCGGGCGGTGCGGGGTGAGGGTGGAGATGTCCGACGTGCTGATCACCGTCGACCAGGACTCGCCGGTGCCGCCGTACGAGCAGGTCCGTGTGCAGCTCGCCGAGCTGATCGGCGACGGCCGGCTGCCGGTGGGCAACCGCCTGCCCACCGTCCGGCAGCTCGCGGCCGACCTGCGACTGGCCGCGAACACGGTGGCGCGGGCCTACCGGGAGCTGGAGGCGGCCGGCCTGTTGCAGACCCGGGGACGCAACGGCACCTTCGTCGCGCCCGGGCGGGACGACGCCGTCGACCGGCTGCACCGGGTCGCCGTCGACTACGCCGCCGAGGCGCGGCGGCTCGGCGTGTCCCCGGACCGTGCTGTCGCTCTCGTGCGGGCCGCCCTGGACGCCACCCGACACGACTGAGCCGACCAGCCTCTCATCGGCCGCCGGACGGGCGGTAACTGAACAGAACGGCACCGGCGCTCACGTTCGCGGACCATGATGAGCCCGTGGGCGCACTCATGACACTGGACCTGCCGGCCGACTCGCCGATGCTCGGCCTGCCGTGGATCATCACCTTCGGGCCGCTCGGCGACCTGGACGAGTGGGAGCCGGTGGTCTGCGGGCCGTACGAACGGCCGCACGCGTTGGCGTTGGCCGAGGCGGTGGTGGCCGAGGAGCAGTTGATGGCAGTGGTGGAACCGCTGCTGCCGGCGCTGTCGGCCGACGAGATCCGCAGCGAGATCGCCGCCGCGCAGGTGGCCGCCGAGGACGAGGCCCGGCAGGTCGAGGGGGCCGACCTGTACGGAGACTTCGAGGACGTGATCGACGAGGAGTTGGACGCCGCAGCCGACGAGGCGGGTCACGGTGAGCCCGCCGAGCCGCCGGACGAGGCCGAGGTGCGCGCCGGCTTCACCCGGATCGCGGCGCTGCTCACCGCGAAGTAACGCGGCAGGTCAGCGCCTCGGGGTGGCGACGGGACGCACCACGGGCGTCACACGAACACCGGCGCCGCGCGGAATCCGTTCCGCGTGGCGCCGGTGCACCTCACCCCCCACCACAAGGGGTCGGCAGCCCAGTCGCCCGTTGGCGCGGGGCACGACGGACGACCAGGTCGAGATTGGCTTACCCGCTCAGCGCCGTTCGAACCAGGCGGCTGCGTCGACGGGCAGCAGTTGGTCGGTGAGCGGCGCGAACGCCAAGACGCCCGGGCCGGTCACCCTTGCAAGCGTCAAGCAGACCTTGCGTAAGGCAACCGCACGGCGGCCGGAGCCACCGCGGTCGAGCCGCGGACGACCAGTTCGGGGCGGAACAGGTACTCGGAGTGCGGGGCGCCGTGCCCGTTGATCTCGTCCACCAGAGCCCGGACCGCGGCCACCGCCATCGCGGTCACCGGCTGCCGCACGGTGGTCAGCGTTGGGTCGGTGAAGGCCATCAGTGGCGAGTCGTCGTAGCCGACCACCGAGAGGTCGCCCGGAACGGACAGGCCGCGTTGCCGGGCCGCCCGCACCGCGCCGAGCGCCATGAGGTCGGAGCCGCAGACCAGCCCGGTGACACCACGGTCGAGCAGCCGGCCGGCCGCCGCCTCGCCACCCTCCACACCGAACAGTGTCAGCTCGGCCAGGGGGGCGAGATCGGCCTCGGCGACGCCGGCCAGCCGGGTCATCGCCGCCCGCCAGCCGGCCACCCTGCGCCGCACCGGCACGAACCGGTCCGGGCCGGTGATCAGGCCGATCCTCCGGTGCCCGAGGGCGACGAGGTGGGCCACCGCCAGGTCGGCGGCCTCCCGGTCGTCGCAGGAGACGAAGGGCGCCGCGACGTCGGGGACGTACCCGTTGATCATCACGACCGGCAGCGGCCGGGCGATCAGCGCCCGGTAGCGGTCGTGGTTGGCGGCGGTGTCCGCGTGCCGGCCGGAGACGAAGACGATTCCGGAGACCTGCCGGTCCAGCAGCATCTCCACGTATTCGTCCTCGGTCACGCCGCCCGCGGTCTGCGTACAGAGCACCGGGGTGAACCCACTCTGCGCCAGTGTCGACTCGATGACCTGCGCGAACGCCGGGAAGATCGGGTTTTCCAGCTCCGGCACCACCAGACCGACCAGGCCGGCGCTGCGCTTGCGCAGTCGCGCCGGTCGCTCGTAGCCGAGTACGTCGAGGGCCGTGAGAACGGCCTGCCGGGTCTCCGGTGCCACACCGGGGCGGTCGTTGAGCACCCGCGACACCGTGGCCTCGCTGACTTCGGCCTGTTGGGCGATGTCAGACAGTCGAGCGCGCATGGCGGCACTGTAGCCCACCGGCAAGTTCTTGCACGGCTCCCTGGAAGCTCTTCCATTGCGGCACGTCCTGCCACCGCCCCGGACGTACGCGGGCAGCGACGCGCCGACCGGCCGGCCCCACTACTACAAAGTGTCGTTGATAGGGGAGGATGGGCGGCGTGGAAGCACTGCGACTCATCCTCCTCTATGTCCATCTGATCGGCTTCGCCCTGCTGCTCGGCGGTTCGATCGCCCAGTACGTCAGCGGGAAGCTGCGGATCAACCCCGCCATGCTCTGGGGCGCCGTGATCCAGCTGCTGACCGGCCTCGGGCTCTCCGCGCCCCTGCGCGGTGGCGGAGACGACGAGCCGAACCCGGCGAAACTTGTGACGAAGTTGGTGATCGCGCTGCTGATCTTCGTCATGGTCTTCTTCTCCCGTAAGCGGGACGTGGTCAACCGTGGCCACTTCCTCGCGATCGTCGGCCTGACCCTGGTGAACGCGGCGGTGGCGGTCTTTTGGCGGTAGCGTCCGAGGGGGGAACCGCACCCCGGAAACCGGACTTCGGCGACACCTGGGGGCTCGGTTAGCAGCACGAAGAGTGATGTGCCCCACGCAAGGGTTACACCCGGGTAACAGGCACTCAACAGTCGTGCACGATTGTCGGCCGGTGGGTGGGCGCGGGCGTACGCTCCCGTCCGTAACGTGGGACAGCCGGCGGCACACCCGCAGGTCGGCTGATGGGCTGCCACCGCACTAGGCGCGGTGTGCAATGGGAAGGAGACGTCTTGCGCTCGGTGCGTGGGATGCGGATCGCCTCGATCCTCGCGGCAGGTGGGCTCGTGCTCAGCGCCGCCGCGTGTGGCGAGGCCCCGGATGATGACAACAACGCCGGCAGTGGCGCCAAGAAGTTCAGCGCCTGCATGGTGACCGACGTCGGCGGCATCGACGACAAGTCGTTCAACACCTCGGCCTGGAAGGGCCTCCAGGAGGCCAAGGCCGCCAACGACAACATCGACATCAAGTACGTCGCGTCGAAGGCCGAGGCCGACTACGAGCCCAACCTGACGCAGTACGTCAACCAGAAGTGCGACTTCATCCTGGCGGTCGGTGGCCTGATGGCCAACGCCACCTCCAAGATCGCCAAGGCGAACCCGAACCAGCAGTTCGGCATCGTCGACGCCAAGCCGGGTGACGCCAACGTCTACCCGATGCAGTTCGACACCGCCCAGGCCGCGTTCCAGGCCGGTTACCTCGCCGCCGGGATGAGCAAGTCCGGCAAGGTGGGCACCTACGGTGGTCTGCCGATCCCGCCGGTGACGATCTTCATGGACGGCTTCGTCGACGGCGTGGCGTACTACAACAAGACCAAGAACAAGAACGTCCAGGCGCTGGGCTGGAACAAGGAGACCCAGAAGGGCTCCTTCACCAACGACTTCGCCAAGCAGGACGAGGGCAAGAAGGTCTCCGACGCGCTGGTCGCCCAGGGCGCGGACATCATCATGCCGGTCGCCGGCGGCTCCGGCCTCGGCACCACCGCGGCGGCCAAGGCCTCGGGCGGCAAGTACAACACCATCTGGGTGGACGTCGACGGCTGCGAGAGCACCCCGGACTGCGCCGCGATCATCACCACCGTGGTGAAGAACATCCCGGAGGCCGTCAAGGAGGCCGTGGTCAAGGCCGCCGGTGGCGAGAAGCTGCAGGCCGAACCCGGCTTCGTCGGCACCCTGGCCAACACCGGTGTCTCGATCGCCCCGTACCACGACTTCGATGGCAAGGTTCCGGCCGAGCTGAAGTCCGAGGTCGACAAGATCAAGGCGGACATCGCCGCCGGCACCATCACCGTCACCTCGAAGGCTCAGCCGACCAAGTGACGTCCGGCGGACCTCTCCGATGAGATCATCGGGGGGTCTGCGGGGCACAGGTACGACCGATCGGCCGCTTCGGCCCCGCGGGTGACCGTGGGAGTCGGGGCGGCCGATCGCGCACCGCGTCAGCCGGGCCGCTCCGGTCCGCTCGACGGCAGCTAGGCTGCACCATCGCTCGCACTCCAGGAGGTTGCGCTGAGACTCGAACTGCGCGGCATCACCAAGCGGTTCGGTGATCTGGTCGCCAACGACCACATCGATCTGACGGTGGAGCCTGGAGAGATCCACGCCCTGCTCGGCGAGAACGGCGCGGGCAAGTCGACCCTGATGAACGTGCTCTACGGGCTCTACCAGCCCGACGAGGGCGAGATCCTGGTCGACGGCACGCCGCTGCGGCTGAAGGGGCCGTCCGACGCCATCGCGGCCGGGATCGGCATGGTGCACCAGCACTTCATGCTGGTGCCGGTGTTCACCGTCGCCGAGAACATCATGCTCGGCGCGGAGCAGGTCCGGGGCGGCATCGCCGGCTTCCTGGACCGGCGGCGGGCTCGGCGCGAGGTCACGGAGGTGTCCGAGCGCTACAACCTGCGGGTCGACCCCGACGCGGTGATCGAGGACCTGCCGGTCGGCATCCAGCAGCGTGTGGAGATCGTCAAGGCCCTCACCCGCGACGTCGACCTGCTCATCCTCGACGAGCCGACCGCGGTGCTCACCCCGCAGGAGACCGACGAGCTGTTGACGGTCATGCGGTCGCTGAAGGCGGCCGGCAAGTCGATCGTCTTCATCACCCACAAGCTGGGCGAGGTCAAGGCGATCGCCGACCGGATCACGGTGATCCGACGCGGCAAGACGGTCGGCACGGCCTCGCCGGAGACCAGCCGCGACGAGCTGGCCGCATTGATGGTGGGCCGCAGCGTGCGCCTCACGGTCGAGAAGTCGCCGGCCACGCCGGGTGAGCCGGTGCTGGAGGTGGCCGGGCTGGTCGTCGACGACGACCGGCAGATCCGGGCGGTCGACGGCGTGGACCTGACCGTACGGGCGGGCGAGGTGCTCGGCGTGGCGGGCGTGCAGGGCAACGGCCAGACGGAGCTGATCGAGGCGATCATGGGGCTGCGCCCGGTGCTCGCCGGCACGGTCAGCCTGGGCGGTGACCGGATCGACGGCTGGACGCCCAAGCGGGTGCTCCGGGCCGGCGTCGGCTACGTGCCCGAGGACCGCAGCGTGGACGGCCTGGTCAAGGAGTTCAGCGTCGCCGAGAACCTGGTGCTGGACATCTACGACCGGCCACCCTTCGGTAGCGGGCTCGCCCTGAAGCCGGACGCCATCGCCACCTCAGCGAAGGAGCGGATCGAGCAGTTCGACGTCCGCACCTCATCGGCGGACGCGGCGGTGGGCACCCTGTCCGGTGGCAACCAGCAGAAGGTGATCGTGGCGCGGGAGCTGTCCCGGCCGCTGAAGCTCTTCATCGCCGCCCAACCGACCCGTGGCGTGGACGTCGGGTCGATCGAGTTCATCCACAGCCAGATCATCCACGAGCGGGACGTCGGCACCGCCGTGATGGTGGTGTCCAGCGAGCTGGACGAGGTGGTCGGGCTAGCCGACCGGATCGCGGTGATGTACCGCGGACGGATCATCGGCATCGTCGGCCCGGACACCCCGCGTGAGGAGATCGGTCTGTTGATGGCCGGTATCCACCCGGACGCGGCGGGCGCGGGCGCGCCGGCCGAGCCCGACGCGACCACCGCCGGCACCGCAGCCCAGCCCGGCACGGCTACCTCTGGTGGCGCGGCCGACGGGGGTCCGGCGCGCGCCGACGGCCCCGCGAGCGAGGACGAGGCATGACCAACCCCAATCCGCAGTCGGGCTCTCCGGACAAGGAGCCGGCGAGCGAGGCGCAGGCGGCGCAGAACGCCCTCGGCAACACCGAGCGGGCCGGCACGACCACGACGGAGAAGACGCCGGAGCCGAAGCCGTCCCTGGGCCGGCTCTTCCTGGACAACCTCTGGGCGGCCAACACCTTCACGGTGACCCTGTTGTCGCTGGTGCTGGCGATCGTCGTCGGCGCGGTGTTGATGGTCGTCTCCGACCCGGACGTGCTGCACACCTACACCTACATCACCGCCCGCCCCTCGGACGCGTTCAGTTCGAGCTGGACGCTGGTGAGCGAGGCGTACGCCAACCTGTTCAAGGGCTCGATCTTCGACCCCGAGGCGTTCTCCGGCTGGGTGAACGGCAGCAACGGCTGGCAGGCCGTGCTCGCGCCGATCTCCGAGACGTTGACGTACGCCGCGCCGCTGGTCTTCACCGGCCTGGCGGTGGCGCTGGCCTTCCGTGGCGGCCTGTTCAACATCGGCGCGCAGGGTCAGGCGACCATCGGCGTCATCCTGGCCGCACTGGCCGGCTTCCTGCTGCCGCTGCCGCCCGGTCTGCACCTGCTGGTGGCGGTGCTCGCCGGCGCGCTGGGCGGGGCGCTCTGGGGCTTCATCCCGGGCATCCTGAAGGCCCGTGCGGGCGCCCACGAGGTGATCAACACGATCATGCTCAACTACGTCGCCACGTACTTCCTGACCTGGCTCATCGTGCAGAACGGCGTGCAGGACCCGACCCGGACCGACGCGATCAGCAAGGCGGTGGACACCTCCGCGGAGCTGCCCCGTCTGCTCGGTGACAACCTGCGGGTGCATGCCGGCATCCTGCTCGCCGTGCTGGCGACCTGGGCGGTCGCCTGGCTGCTCAACCGGTCCACCCTCGGCTTCGAGTTGCGGGCGGTCGGCGCCAACCCGGACGCCGCGCGGACGGCCGGCATCAGCGTGACGCGGACGTACATCCTGATCATGGTCTTCTCCGGGATCCTGGCCGGTCTCGGCGGCTCGAACATGGTGCTCGGCTCCACCGCCAGCGCGTTGACGCCGCTGGTGGTGGCGCAGATCGGCTTCGACGGCATCCTGGTGGCGCTGCTGGGCCGGGTGAAGCCGTGGGGAGTGCTGCTCGCCGCGCTGCTGTTCGGTGCGCTCCAGGCCGGCGGTAACCGGATGCAGTCGTACTCCGGCATCTCGCTGGAGCTGGTGACCGTGCTCCAGGCGCTGATCGTCATCTTCATCGCCGCACCCGCCCTGGTGAAGGCGATCTTCCAGCTCCGGGCCGCACGGGCCGCCCGGTTGCAGACGAGCCTGGCGAAGGGCTGGTAACGCATGTCCACCATGGCTGTCCCCGACGTCGCGGTCGGCGTCGACGAGGGTTTCTGGACCCGGACCCGCAAGGTCGGCCTCACGCTGACGGCGCTCGGCCTGCTGGCGGCGGTGCTGTTCGGGGCGCTCGCCACCGACCAGCAGGCCCGGTTCACGCTCAGCGACGACGCGGCCGGCGCCGCCTTGGAGATCAACGGCACCATCGGTGCGATCCTGTTCGGGATCATCACGATCGCCGCCGGCGCGGCCCTGCTCGCCGGGGTGCCGAAGCGCTGGTTCCTGCCGGTGCTCGGCGTCGGGCTGGTCGCCTTCGTGCTCTCCTTCCTCTGCTGGCAGGTCTCCGCCGCGCCGACCGGGCAGAACTTCATGCCGCTGGTCAACATCATCCGGGGCACGTTCATCCTGGCCCTGCCGCTGATCTTCGGCGCGCTCGCCGGTGTGCTCTGCGAGCGGTCCGGCGTGGTCAACGTGGCCATCGAGGGGCAGTTGCTGATGGGCGCGTTCAGCGGCGCCCTGTTCGGCAGCCTCTCCGGCAACGTCTGGGTGGGCCTGGTCGCCGCCGCCATCGGTGGCGCGTTCATCTCGCTGCTGCTGGCCGTCTTCGCCATCCGCTACCTGGTGGACCAGGTCGTCATGGGCATCGTGCTGAACCTGCTCGCGGTCGGTGTCACCGGCTTCCTCTACGAGCGGCTGATGCAGACCGACGCGGAGAAGTACAACAGCGCGCCGCGCTTCAGCAACTGGGAGATCCCGCTACTCAAGGACATCCCGGTGCTCGGTCCGGCGCTGTTCCGCGGCAACATCTTCCTCTACCTGGGCCTGCTGCTGGTGCTGGTGATCCACATCGGGCTGTTCCGCACCCGGTGGGGACTGCGGACCCGGTCGGTGGGCGAGCACCCGATCGCCGCCGACACGCTGGGCGTCAAGGTGCTCCGGCTGCGCTACCGTAACGTGCTGCTGGCCGGTGTGGTCGCCGGCATCGGTGGTGCGTCGTACACGCTGGCGCTCTACTCGTTCACCAAGAACATGATCGGCGGCAAGGGCTTCATCGCGCTGGCCGCGCTCATCTTCGGTCGGTGGAACCCGACCGGGGCGCTGCTCGCCGCGCTCTTCTTCGGCTTCGCCGACCAGCTCGCCACCTACCTGAGCGCGATCAACAGCTCGATCCCCAGCCAGTTCCTGGCCATGCTGCCCTACCTGGCGACGATCCTGGCGGTCGCCGGCCTGGTCGGCCGGGTCCGGGCGCCCGCCGCCGACGGCAAGCCGTACATCAAGGGCTGACACCCACCCTCGTTCTGTTGATCAAGAGGTTTGCGTCAGGAACATCGCCGATCCTGACGCAAACCTCTTGATCACCGCTGCAGGGGGTGGGGGTTTTTCCGGAGAATGGTGCTATGAGCGACATTGACTGGGCGCGGTTGCGCGCTGCCGCCGTTGAGGCGATGCGGCACGCGTACGCCCCGTACTCGACCTTTCCCGTCGGCGCGGCCGCGCTGGTCGACGACGGTCGTGTGGTGGTCGGATGCAACGTCGAGAACGCCGCGTACGGCGTGACGCTGTGCGCCGAGTGCGGAGTGGTGTCCAGCCTGCACGCCACCGGTGGTGGCCGGCTCGTCGCGCTCTCCTGCGTCGACGCCACCGGCGAGCCGCTGATGCCGTGCGGCCGGTGCCGGCAACTGCTCTGGGAGAACGGCGGCCCGGAGTGCCTCATCGAGACGAAGACCCGGCCGCTGCGGATGGCCGAGCTGCTGCCGCACGCCTTCGGCGTGGAGGACCTGGAGGCCGTCACCGGTGAGACGCCGGTACCGGTCGTCCCGGAGCGGCTGGCCGCCTGGCGCGGTCGCGGCACCGTCTTCGTGCACCCGGACATGTCCGCCGGGCAGCAGGTCTGGACGGCGTACTGGGAGCGGTCGGCCGGGGACGACGCGGGCGCCGAGACCGGTGTGCTGGAGGAGGCACCGAGCTGGGATGATCCCGCCGAGGCGATCACCTGGGGAATGGCCCGGACGCCCCGGGTCGTCGTGGTGGACGAGACCGGCACGATCTTCTGGGCGGGCGAGGGGGAGCCGCCTCTGGAGATCCCGGTTCGGTGGTCTGCCTCTTGAGGTTCGGGGATTGGGCCGACCGTGCCCGGCTCCGGGCGGTCAGGCTTGATCCCTCCGCCGGGCA
>NZ_JBITDT010000006.1:0-174449 GCF_044454415.1 Micromonospora sp. NPDC051543 | reverse complement strand
GGTTGGTGGGGAGGGCGCGGGCGCGGGGGGGGGGGCGGCCGGCCGCGCGCGCCCCGGCCCCCGGCCCCGCCCCCCCCACAACCCCCGACCTGGTCGCCGGCCGTGGGTCGGTTTCCCCAGAGAACTAGGAAGATCTTCTGATGGGTTTTGCTGCTGTTGATGTTATTCGGGTCAAGCGGGACGGGGGTGTGCTGTCGGACGCGCAGATCGACTGGGTGATGGACGCGTACACCCGGGGGGTCGTCGCCGACGAGCAGATGTCGGCGCTGGCCATGGCCATCCTGCTCAACGGCATGACCGGCCCGGAGATCGCCCGGTGGACCGCCGCGATGATCGCCAGCGGTGAGCGGCTCGACCTCTCGGCCGTCCGGCGTCCCACCGTCGACAAGCACTCGACCGGCGGCGTCGGCGACAAGATCACCCTGCCGCTCACCCCGTTGGTGGCCGCCTGCGGCGCGGCCGTTCCGCAGCTCAGCGGGCGCGGTCTCGGGCACACCGGTGGCACGCTGGACAAGCTGGAGTCCATTCCGGGCTGGCGGGCGGCGCTGACCAACGACGAGTTCATCAGCCAGCTCGGCGAGGTCGGTGCGGTGATCTGCGCGGCGGGCGCGGGGCTGGCTCCCGCCGACCGCAAGCTGTACGCCTTGCGCGACGTGACCGGCACCGTCGAGGCGATCCCGTTGATCGCCAGCTCGATCATGAGCAAGAAGATCGCCGAGGGTACCGGCGCGCTGGTCCTCGACGTCAAGGTCGGCTCGGGCGCCTTCATGAAGTCCGTCGACCAGGCGCGCGAGCTGGCTCGCACCATGGTGGAGCTGGGTGGCGCGCACGGCGTCCGGACGGTCGCCCTGCTCACCGACATGTCGACCCCGCTCGGCCTGGCCATCGGCAACGCCGTCGAGGTGACCGAGTCGGTCGAGGTGCTGGCCGGGGGTGGTCCCGCCGACGTGGTGGAGCTGACCCTCGCGCTGGCCCGGGAGATGCTCGACGCCGCCGGCCTGCCGGACGCCGACCCGGAGGCCGCCCTGCGCGACGGGCGGGCGATGGACTCCTGGCGGGCGATGATCCGGGCGCAGGGCGGCGACCCCGACGCGCCCATGCCGGCCGCCCGCGAGGTTGAGGTGGTCCGGGCCGACCGGGACGGATATGTCGCGGCCGTCGACGCGTACGCCATGGGGGTTGCGGCCTGGCGGCTCGGCGCGGGCCGGGCCCGCAAGGAGGACCCGGTGAGCGTGCCGGCCGGTGTGGTGTTGCACCGGCGGCCGGGCGACGCGGTGCGGGCCGGCGATCCTCTGTACGAGCTGCGCGCGGAGGATTCGACCCGAATTCCGGCGGCTCTGGCGGAGGCAAGTCGCGCGGTGCACATTGCGCCGACCGCGCCGACCGCGGCACCGCTGGTCATCGAGCGGATCGGCTGACCGAGCCGGGATCGGGCCGGCGTGGTGCCGGTCACCTGGGAGCGCTATTGTCGCAGGCCAAAGGCGTCGCGTGCAGACAGGAAGTTGCCCCGTGACCGTACCTGCCCCCGACCCGCGCGAGGTGCGCGATGCGAGCCTGGACGAGCTGTCCCGGCTCGGTCTGCCGCTGCCGCCGGCCCAGTTCCCGCTCGTGTGGGAGCCGGGTGACACGATCGAGCTGCGTCCCCGGGCCGAGATCGAGGCCCGCATCGCCGTGCTGCACCTCATCCTGGCCCGCTGCTTCGGGATGCCCCCGCAGGCGGCGATGAGCTGGCTGCTCGGCTCGCACCTGGTCGAGATGGTCACCCCGCCCGAGTGGCAGTTCGTGATGGGCGGCAAGGGTGACCACCGTTCGTTCGTGCTGCACCACGACGCGCTCTTCGCGCTCACCTGGGTGTTGGGGTTGAGCAAACAGCTCGATCCGACCCTGTCGGTGGACGAGCGGCTGGTCGAGCGGCTGCCGCACATCGCCGAGGGGGAGACCTTCGGGCGCTGGCAGTCCCGCATCCTCGCCGCGCCGCAGCATCCGGCCGACGCGGCGGCCCTGCTCGACCTGCACTACTGCCTGGACT
Organism: Micromonospora sp. NPDC051543; assembly: GCF_044454415.1. NCBI lineage: Bacteria > Bacillati > Actinomycetota > Actinomycetes > Micromonosporales > Micromonosporaceae > Micromonospora > Micromonospora sp. NPDC051543. The sequence goes on along the minus strand of NZ_JBITDT010000006.1, from coordinate 172,420 downwards.
GGGCCTACCTGGAGTCCGAGCGCAACGGTCGCCCCCTGCCGGGCCTGGTCGACGCCAACGCGATCGGGCAGCGGCGCTGGGCGCTGGAGTGGGCGGTGATCCTGCGCGGGCCGTACCACGACGAGCCGCCCGGCTGGGAAGAGGTCGACCTCTCGACCTGAGGTCAGCGGGGCCGGTAGGCGTCCAGCCGGACCGCCACGGACACCCGGACGGGCTCGGGCAGCGCGGCCAGCCGTTCGGCGAGCGCGGCCGGGTCGGTGTGCCAGGCGCTCGGACCCATCCCGACCAGCGTGGCGACCTCCGGCCGGGTCAGGGCCAGCTCTGCGCGGTGCACGGTCGAGCTGACCGGCGTGAAGTGCCCGCCCAGGGTGGCGGTCACCCGGTCGGCCTTGTCCGGGTCCACCCGGAGCAGGCGCAGGGCGTCCACCAACTCGGTGAGGTGCTCGTCGGCGGGCGTCACCACCAGTAGCGTCCCGGCGCGGTCGAGCACCCGGTGGAACTCCGAGCCGTTGCGCGGGGCGAACACGTTCAGCAGCACGGCCGCCGCACCGTCGGCCAGGGGCAACCGCTGCCAGGTGTCGGCGAGGGCCGCGGCCGCCCGGGGGTGCGCCCGCGCCGCGCGTCGCAGCGCTGGCTTGGAGACGTCCAGGGCCAGACCCACGGCGTCCGGCAGCGCCGCCAGCACCGCGCCGAGGTAGCGGCCCGTGCCCGCGCCGGCGTCCACCACCAGGGGGTACGCGTCAGAGTCCGTGGTCGGCGCTTCGACCCGTACCCCTGCCGTTGCGTCCTTTGCTCTGCTTCCCTCCACGCGACAGTGCGGTGCGGAAAGTGTTGCCTCGGTGGAAGCAGAGCAAAGGGCGGAAGTAGTGCGGGCGGGCGGCGACGCGGGCGTGGCGCGAAGCCGTGCGACCGCCTCGGTCGCGGCGGCGGCGAGCGCCGTCGAGATGATGTCGTAGTGGCCGGCGGCCTGGAACTCCGCGCGGGCGGCGACCATCTCGGCGCTGTCGCCGGCGTGCGGCGCCCGACCGGTGAGCAGGTTCACGTAGCCCTGACGCGCGACGTCGAAGGTGTGCCGGCGTGGACAGCGCAGCGCACGGGCGTTGCCGGCGGTCGTGTCGGCCAGCGGTTCGCCGCAGACCGGGCAGCTCAGCCGGTCGAGGATGCGCGGGTCCACGTCAGGCCTCCAGACCCCGGCGGGGACGGGGCGCGCGGTTCTGCGCGAGGTGGTCGACGACCCGGTGGGTGAACGCGCCGAGCGCCTCGACCTCGGCCGGGGTGAGCAGGTCGAGGAAGTGCTGCCGGACGGCGGTCACGTGGCCGGGGGCGGCGGCCTCGATGGCGTTCCGACCGGCCGGGGTGAGCACGACGATCGCGCCGCGGGCGTCGTCCGGGCACTCCTGGCGGGTCACCAGGCCGCGCTGCTGCATCCGGGTCAGGTGGTGCGAGAGTCGACTGCGGGACCAGAGCATCCGGTCCGCCAGTTCGCTGAGACGCAGCCGGCCCTGCGGCGTCTCGGAGAGGTCGGAGAGCACGTCGTAGTCCGGATCGGACAGACCGGCGTCCTGGGCCAGCTCCCGGGCCAGTTCCAGGTCGAGCAGGCGACGCATCCGGCGGTAGCCCCGCCAGGCGCGGTCCTGGCGTTCGTCCAGCCAGCGGGTCGCTTCCATGCCGCTACCCTAACGTCTTGGTTGACATGTCATCGAATCGCCTCCTACGGTCGATGACATGTCAACAAAACTGTGGGACCTCTTCGGCATTCGTGGACGCGGCGTGCTCGTCACCCTGCGCCGCGACGGCCGGCCCCAACTGTCGAACCTCGACTACCTGGCCGAACCCGGGCTGATTCGCTGCTCCACCACGGGCGACCGGGCCAAGGTGCGCAACCTGCGCCGTGACCCCCGGGCCAGTTTCCACGTGACCACGCCGGACGGCGGCGCGTACGCGGTCGCCGAGGGAACCGTGACGATCACCGAGCCGGCAGCGGCAACCGGCGACGCCGAGGTCGACGAACTGGTCGAGGTCTACCGGGGGATCCGCGGCGACCACCCGGACTGGGCGGACTACCGCGCCGTGATGGTCGCCGACGGGCGGGTGGTCCTGCGACTCGCCGTCGACCGCGTCTACGGCTGGCCCGGATGAGCGGGCTGGCGTGGCCGACCCCGGCAGGTGACTAGGGTCTGGGCATGGTCGCAACTATCCGGTACGAGGACATCGTCAAGGTCCCGAAGGCGCTGCTGCACGATCATCTCGACGGCGGGCTGCGTCCCGCGACGATCGTCGAGTTGGCGGCCGAGGCGGGGCACGAACTGCCCACCACCGACCCCGAGGCGCTCGGACGCTGGTTCTCCGAGGCCGCCGACTCGGGGTCGCTGGAACGCTACCTGGAGACGTTCGCGCACACGGTGGCGGTCATGCAGACCGGACCGGCGCTGCGCCGGGTGGCACGCGAGTGCGCGCTGGATCTGGCCGCCGACGGCGTCGTCTACGCCGAGGTCCGCTTCGCTCCCGAGCAGCACCTGGAGCGGGACCTGACCCTGGACGAGGTCGTCGAGGCCGTGCTGGCCGGGTTCGCCGAGGGAACCGCCCTGGCCGCCGAGGCGGGTCTGACCATCCGGGTGGGCACTCTGCTCACCGCCATGCGGCACGCGGCCCGCTCGCAGGAGATCGCCGAGCTGGCCGTACGACACCGGGACGCCGGCGTGGTCGGCTTCGACATCGCCGGCGCGGAGGCGGGCTTCCCGCCCACCCGCCACCTGGACGCCTTCGAATACCTCCAGCGGGAGAACTTCCACTTCACCATCCACGCCGGTGAGGCGTTCGGGCTGCCGTCGATCTGGCAGGCGATCCAGTGGTGCGGCGCGGACCGGCTCGGTCACGGCGTACGGATCGTGGACGACATCGCCCCGGACGGCACGCTCGGTCGGCTGGCCGCGTACGTCCGCGACAAGCGGATTCCCCTGGAGTTGTGCCCGTCGTCGAACGTGCAGACCGGTGCCGTGGCCTCGATCGCCGAGCACCCGATCGGTCTGCTGCGGGACCTGCGGTTCCGGGCCACCGTCAACACCGACAACCGGCTGATGAGCGGCACGTCCATGTCCCGGGAGATGTCGCTGCTGGTGGAGACCTTCGGCTACGGCTGGCGTGAGCTGCAGTGGTTCACCATCAACGCGATGAAGAGCGCCTTCATCCCGTTCGACGAGCGACTGCGGATCATCGACGAGGTGATCAAGCCGGCGTACGCCAAACTGCTGGCCTGATCCTCGTCAGCCGTGCGGGTGGTCCTGCCGGTGGTGGGTGTGGTGGCCGGCGAGCAGGCCGGCCACCCGGCGCAGCACCTCCCGGGCCCGGGCCGCCTCGGCACCCAACCCGGTCTGGCGGCGCAGCACCTCGGGTTCGGCCCGCAGCAGGGCCACGCCGCGCCGGACCAGCACCCGGGGCGCCTTGCGCTGCTCGGACAGGTCCCGGGCCAGCCGGCGCAGGAACGTCGCCCCGCGCGGGCGGCGCAGCGCGTACGCCCCGGCGAGCAGCCCGCGTCGGCGGCACTCCTCGACGATCTCGGCGGCGAAAATCCCTTCGGCCACGAAAAGTGGCGATCCGTCGACATCAAATGGCCGGGTGGCCACCCGTCGATCCGCGCCGATCGCATAAACCGGCACATCGGCACGTCCCTCGCGGGCGAGTCGCGCAATCGTTTCGACGGCCGTCAGGGCGTCCCAGGACTGCGGCGATTCCCAATCGACCTGGCCGTTTCGTCGCGGCAACGTAGGGTCATCGCCGTCTTTGTAGAAGTCGTCAAGACACAGCACAGGCAAGCCGGTTTGCTGCGCTATGTACGACTTTCCGGAGCCTGAGGGGCCGGCGAGCAGGACAACGCGGTGGGGAAGATCCATTACCTTCAGTTACTCCGGCCAGACGGACTGCTATCAAATCGCATCAACATCTCATCACACTCTCGGCCGGTGACAACCTGGGCTTTCTTCTTGTCGAGCGGCGTGATGGAATCTCGGGGGTCCGACCCGCCGGGTCGGACGCTGGGCGTTGCCCGGGGCAACGCGTTCAAGCTGTAATCGCGAGGGCGGTGACGTGAGCAAACGGCCAAAGACGGCGGGCTCCTTCCTGTCGCGACTGCGCCGGCCGGCCAGTCGACTCCGGGACATGCCGATCTGGTCCAAGCTCGGTCTCATCATGATCGTGCCGACCATCGCCACGGTCGTTGTGGGCACCAGTGGTCTCGTTGACCACCTGGAGACGCTCAACAATGCCAACCGGGCCGGCGACCTGGCCAATCTGTCGAGCTACTCGGGTGACCTGGTCGACAAGCTCCAGGACGAGCGGACCTCGGCCGTCCTGCTGCTGCAGGCGACCGGGACGCAGCCGAAGGCGCAGTACCAGGAGGCCTACAACCGGGCGAACAGCCGGGTCGACCAGGCCATGTCCCCCTACCGGCAGCAGCGCGGCGACGTAGAGGACCTGCCGGGCAGCCTGGAGGGCGTGCTCGGGGGCATCGACCAGAGCCTCAAGGACCTGCCGGGCGTCCGCAGCCAGGTGTTCAACGGCAAGCTCAAGCTCGCCGAGGCCGTCCAGGCGTACGAGGGTCTGATCAACGACCTGCTCGCCATCCGGGACTCGGCCACCCAGCTCGCCGGCAACAACGAGCTGAGCGACCGGATGCGGGCCGCTGCGGCGGTCGCCCGGGAGAAGGAGTTCCTCTCGCTCCGGCGGGTCGTCGTGCACCGCGCGCTCGGCGTGCAGGGTGGTCAGCGACTGACCCCGGCGCTGCGCACCGACTACATCGCCAGCGGCACCGGCCAGCAGCAGGCGCTGCAGAGCTTCAAGGCGGTGGCCAGCCCCGACGAGGCGAAGTTCCACGACCAGACCGTCGCCGGTGGTGACCGGCGCGAGGCGCAGAACTACATCGGTTGGATCGACGGCAACACGACCGGCGACATGCGCGGCGCTCCGTTCGGCCCGGACCAGTGGGAATCGGCCATGACGGCCAACGCCAAGCTGATCCGCGCCGTGGAGACGAAGCTCGACGGCGACGTGGTCGCCGAGGCCGACAACATCCGGTCGGACGTCCAGCGTCAGGTGTTCCTGGAGACCGGCCTGCTGCTCAGCATGCTGCTGCTGGCCATCCTCTTCGCGTACCTGGTCGCCCGCTCGATGGCCCGGTCCCTGCGCGAGCTGCGCCAGGGCGCCCTCTCCGTCGCCCAGTACGGTCTGCCGCAGGCGGTGGCCCGACTGCGCGACCCGCAGGTCGTCGGTCAGCTCTCCCCGGTGCAGTTGGCCAACCAGATCGCCGAGCCGCTGCCGGTCCGGAGCAAGGACGAGTTCGGTCAGGTGACCGAGGCGTTCAACGCCGTCCACCTCGAAGCCGTCCGCACGGCCGCCGAGCAGGCGGCGCTGCGCGCCTCCGTCGCGACCATGTTCGTCAACCTGGCCCGTCGTTCGCAGATCCTGGTCGACCGCCTCATCGGGCACCTCGACCGGCTCGAGCGCGGCGAGGAGGACCCGGACCGGCTGGCCGAGCTGTTCCAGCTCGACCACCTGGCCACCCGGATGCGGCGCAACGACGAGAACCTGCTCGTTCTCGCCGGCGCCGACTCCACCCGCGTGCAGCGCGAGCCGGCGGCGCTCATCGACGTGCTGCGCGCCGCGCAGTCCGAGGTCGAGCACTACACCCGCATCGAGTTCGGCGTCATCGACCGGGACATCGAGGTCGCCGCGCACGCCGTCAACGACCTCGTGCACCTCGTCGCCGAGCTGTTCGACAACGCCACCGCGTTCTCCCCGCCGGACTCGCAGGTCATGGTCGAGGCCCGCCGGGTCGGTGACCGCGCCTCGCTGTACGTGGAGGACCGCGGCATCGGCATCAGCCGCGAGCAGCTGCACGAGCTCAACGACAAGCTCGCGACGCCGCCCCAGGTGGACGTGGCCGTCTCCCGCATGATGGGCCTGGTCGTGGTCGCCCGCCTGGCGTCGCGGCACGGCGTGCGCGTCGAGCTGCGTCCCGGGTCCGACCGTGGCACGGTCGCCGACGTGACCATGCCCACCTCGGTGCTGGTGCCCCGGGCGCTCTCCGGGCGGGTCCAGCAGCCGCCGGCCCTTCCCGCCGCCGGTCCGCAGTCCGCCCCGCCGTCGCCGGTCCTCGGCGCGCTGCCCGCGTTGGGCAACGGGTCGCGCCCCGGCGAGTCCGGCAACCAGGTCACCCTCGGCGGCCGGCCATTCGACCCGGCATCGCGCAACGGTGCCGGTACGCCCGCCAACACCGGCGCGTACCGTTCGATGCCCGCCTGGTCGGACCTGACCGGCGCGAGCGCGAGCGCGACGAACGGCGTCAACGGCGGCGACGGGTTCACCCCGCGCTCGGCCAACGGGCAGTCCATCGACCCGCTGCCGCAGCGCCGGGCCGGCGACGAGCCGAACGGCGGTCAGCAGCCGACCATCCCCCGGCAGCTGCCCAGCAGCCCGGAGGCCCGGCCGTACTCCGCGCCGCCGGTGTCCGCCCAGCCGTACTCCGGTGCGCCGGTCTCCTCCTCGCCCGCGTCCGGCCAGCCATACTCCGGCCAGCCCTACTCGGGTGCGCCGTACGGCGGTCCGCCGGTGTCGGCCGCGCCCGCCTCCAGTCAGCCGTACGGCGGTCCGCCGGTGTCGGCCGCGCCCGTCTCGGCCTCTCCGGCCTCCGGTCAGCCGTACTCGGCGCCCCCGGTCTCCGGCCAGTCGTTCAGCGGCTTCACCCCCCGGTCCGCCCCGCCCGCACCGGCGCCCAGCACCCCGGCGCCGCCGGCCTGGCCGCCGGTTCCCGGCGGCGAGCGGGACACGCAGACTCCGCCGGTGCCCGAGCGGCTCGCCGCCGCCCTGGACATGACGACGGAGCTGCCGCGGGTGCCGCGCCCCGGCGAGCAGCCGACCACCGCGGCCCAGCCGCCGGCTCCCGCGCCGCAGGCGTCGCCGCTCGCCGCCCCGCAGTCGCCGGTACCGTCGATGCCGACCGCGCAGGCCCAGACGTCGTCGGCTCGCCCGGCACCACAGCAGCCGCAGGCCCAGAACCGCCAGCGGTACGCGGACGAGACCATGGAGCTGCCGATCTTCCGGGAGCTCGAGTCCGCCTGGTTCCGTACCCGCCGTCCGGGTTCGGAGGACGCCGGCCCCACGCCGTCGACGAACGGCGGCGACGCGACCCAGCAGTTCGCCACGGTCGATGCCACCGGTCGGGCAGCCAAGACACCACCCGGAACGACAGGTAACACACCGATGGCAGACACTCCGACGGCCGGAGGAGCGCCGCGGGACAACGGGTCGACAGCGAACGGCGGCGCACGCCCCGACCTCGCCGAGGGCCTACCGAACCGCCGGCCCCAATCGCCGAGCAACGGCTGGCAGACCGCCGCCGACGACGGCTGGCGTGCCGCCTCGGCAGCGGCCAGCGCGGCGCCGGTGAACGAGACCACCACGACCGGCCTGCCCAAGCGCAAGCCGATGGCGCAGCTGGTGCCGGGCGCGGTGGAGAAGCCCGTCACCTCGGTCCAGCGGCGCTCCCCGGAGGCGGTCCGTGGCCTGCTCTCCGCCTACCATCGGGGCGTGCAGCGAGGGCGTAGCACCTCGGACAACCCGACCAGCCCGGAGGAGACTCCGGGAGGGCAGCAATCCTCGCAGTCTGGCTCAGGCTCAGCGGCCGGGAGCGGGCAGAAGGAGCAAGAAGGATGACAACTACGCAGGATCTTGGTTGGCTGCTGGCCAACTTCGCCGATCGGGTGCCGGGTGTCGCACACGCGGTGGCCGTCTCGGCGGACGGCCTGCTCCTCGCGTCGTCACGGGACCTGCCGCGGGACCGGGCAGACCAGCTCGCCGCGATCGCGTCCGGTCTGGTCAGCCTGACCCAGGGAGCGGCCCGCTGCTTCGAGGGAGGCGCGGTGCTGCAGACCGTCGTGGAGATGGACAATGGCTTCCTGTTCCTGATGTCCATCTCGGATGGTTCCTCCTTCGCCGTGCTGGCGGCCCGCAGTTCCGACGTCGGGCAGGTCGGCTACGAGATGGCGCTACTGGTCGACCGGGTGGGCGACGCCCTGACCCCGCAGCCGCGCGCGGCCGCGGGCATGCTGGGCTGACGTCTCGCCGATCGTGCGGTCGGCGCAACTGATACGAGAAGAACGACGAGTTCCACCGGTGGGAGCCGGTACGGGGTGCGAAGGAGGTGAGCGGCGACATGTCCGATCGTGACGAACCGACCGGAGCGTTGGTCCGTCCATACGCCGTGACCCGTGGTCGAACCCGTCCCCGGCTCGACATCGCGCTGGAGGCGCTCGTCGAGACGACGGTGCGCGGCCGGGCCACTGCCAATGGCAGTAGCGGCCAGGGCCGCGAACACCAGTACATCGCCGCGCTGTGTGACGGACGCGTGCAATCGCTCGCGGAGATCGCGGCGCGGATGCAGCTGCCGCTCGGTGTGGCCCGGGTGCTCATCGCCGACATGGCGACGGACGGCCTGGTCGCGGTCCACGAGCCGACCATCCTGGACGACTCCGACGACGCGGTGGGCACTGAACTGCTGGAGAGGGTGCTGAGTGGACTTCGCAGGCTCTGACATGTCGCACCGCCCACCGACCCCGAGTGGGCGCGTGACGTCGGCGAAGATCGTTATCGCCGGTGGATTCGGCGTCGGTAAGACGACGCTGGTCGGCTCGGTCTCGGAGATCACGCCGCTGACCACCGAGGCCATCATGACCTCGGCCGGCGTGGGCGTCGACGACACCCGGCAGGTGCCGGGCAAGACGACGACCACGGTGGCCATGGACTTCGGCCGGATCTCGATCGACCGTGACCTGATCCTGTACCTGTTCGGTACGCCGGGTCAGACCCGATTCTGGTTCATGTGGGACGAACTGGTGCGGGGTGCGATCGGTGCGGTCGTACTGGTGGATACCCGCCGGTTGGCCGACTGCTTCGCGGCGATCGACTTCTTCGAGCACCGGCGGCTGCCGTACCTGGTGGCCATCAACTGCTTCGACGGGATGCAGTACCACGACCCGCAGGACGTCCGGGACGCCTTGGCGATCTCGAGCGACGTGCCGGTGGTGGCCTGCGACGCCCGTAACCGGGAGTCGACGAAGCACGTGCTGATCTCGCTTGTCGAGTACGTGCTCACCATGCGTCGTACCCGCGCCGTCGCCCCGGCCTGACCGGTAGGCTCCCGCGCCCGGTGGTGGTTCCTGCCGCCACCGGGCGGGAGATGCTGCCCACCCCCGCGCGCGACCAAGAATCCTGGAACGGCCGCAGAGGCCCTTCCAGGATTCTCTGCGTCGCGGGCAGTGCCGCCCGTGACGGCGCGGCCGGCTGAGTTCGCTCCTGAAAGCACTCCCGCCCCCAGCCTTGCGGCAATGGGGGCAGGAGGAGGAACGGGCGCTACAGAGGCGCTCAGGACTGGTAGCCGGCCGAACGGTACTCGTACTCGCGGTCGTCGTCGCGGTCCCCGTGGTCGCGGCTGAAGTCCCAACCGCCGGCGGCCTCGCGGCCGGGACGACCGCCCACCGCGAAACCGCCGATCTCCTGACCGCGACGCCAGCCACGGAAGTAGCCCGTGGTGTTCTCCGCGAGGCTCGCCGCGTCCCGCACGATCCGGAGTGGACGCTCCTCGCGCAGCGGGGAGCCCGGGACCAGGTTGGCCTGCGGAACGCGCTTCGGCAGGCCGGCGTTGGTCTCGGCGCCGACCGCGGGGCGGGCGGCCTGCTCGGCGGCCTGCCATCCGGTGTCGGCGGTGGTCGACCAGTCCAGGTCGGACTCGTCCTCGCCGTGGCCCACGAACCAGGCGGACTTGGCCTGCGCGAAGATCAGCAGGTCGCCGTCACCCTCGTCGGCGACCGGCGGCGGCCGGTGCTCGACCGGGGGCGGCGGCCGGTGCTCGGCGGCCCGCTCGACGAGCGGCGCCGGACGACCGTTGCGGTTGGCCTGCTCACGGTCGACCAGCCGCAGCGGCGGAGTGTCCAGGCGAGACTCGCCCGAGGGCGGGTTGAGCCCTTCCCGCAGCGCCCGGTCGGCCAGCGGCGGCGGCTCGACCAGCCGCAGCATGGGAGGCTCCTGGGGCAGGTCGTCGGCCAGCCAGGGCGGCGTGACCCGCCCGTCGGCCCGACCCGGGTCCGTCGGGGCTTCGACGCCACGGCCGCCGCCGTACGGGTAGGCGACCGGGTTGTTCGGCGAGCTGTCGGCCGGGTCCTCCGGGTTGTTGACCAGAGGCCAGTTCGCCCGGGAGCCCGGCGGCGCGGACAACTCCTGCTCCGGCCGGGGGGCGGGCACCGGGATGCTGAGGTCGGTGACGCTGAACCCACCGGTGGGTGGGTCCTGGACCGACGGCCGCTGCGGGTGGCCCTGCCGTTCGCCGTTGGTCTTCGGGCGGGGCGGGATGACCGTGCGCTGCCGCTCGGCCCGGGCGCTGTTGATGGCGGCGGTGGTCAGCGTGGGCCGGAACGGCTCGCCCGCCTCGGCCGGTGGCACCGCGCCCCGCTGGGCCGGCGCGATCGGGGTGATCCCCGGTGGCGGGGGCGGGGGCGACGAGACCGGCCGGTTGGTCGGGCCGTCGATCCGGCTCGGGAGTGGTTCGGCACGACCGGGTGGCGCGGACACCGGCGGGCCGGCCACGGCGGCCGGTGCGACCGGGGCGGGCGCGACCGGTGGCGGGGTGACCGGAGCGGGTGCGACCGGCGGCGGGCCGAGTGGCCGAGGCGAGGCCAGGGGGGAGCTGCCCGGGGCGGGCTCGGGCCGGCTGCGTCGGCCACCGACGGGCATGGGCTCGGCGGGGGTCGGGGTCGGTCGGACGGAGCGCAGGCCGGTGCCCGCGCCGGTGCCGGCGAGACCGGTCAGCTCGCCGACGGTTTCGCCGCGTCGGGCGGCGGCCCGGCGGCCCGGAGCCGGCGCGGGGGTGCTGACGCGGGCGCTGAGCGCGCTCACCAGCGCCTCACAGCCCGCGTCGCAGGCCCGTACGGAGGCGACGGCCTGCCGGACCGTCTCGGCCACGGCGGAGGTGAGCGCCCGGTTGACGGCGGCGCGACGTGGCGTCTCCGAGATGGCGACCCGCAGCGCGGTGACCGCTTCGTTGATCTCCTCGGCGTCGGCGACCCCGTCCGCCGCGAGGTGAGCGGCGATGGCGTCCGCGGCGACGGAGACTTCGCGGCCACGGGCGATGGTGCCGCCGAGCATGCCGGGCTCGGGCAGTGCGTCCAGCACGGCCAGCGACACCGGTTCGGCCGGGTCCGGGTACGCGCGCAGCGCCGCCGGGTACAGCTCCCGCAGCACCTCGCGCAGCGCCACGGCGGCGGAGTGCCGGCCGCTGGCCAGGGCGGCGTGGGCGGCGAGTACCTGCTTGTAGCCGGCGAGGTCCCGGGGAGCCGGCAGTGTGACGGCGGAGAGAGCGCCGGCCTGCAACGCGCGGGCCAGGCCGACGGCCCGGCGCTCGGCCGGGGGTGACTGCATCTCCTCCAGGGAGTCGTCGTCGGCGAAGCGCTCGGCGAAGTCGTCCACCGAGTCGTCGTCGGCGATCGCCAGGGGCCGACCCGCCGCGCTCAACAGCGAGGTGACCGTGTGGTCGTCGCTGTCGGCGGCGATGGCCGCACCGCTCGGCCCGCCCGACCGCTCCACGAGCAGCGCGACGAGCTGGGCGTAGCCAGCCGCGTCGTCGCCGATCTCGCAGACATGCAGCAGACGGCCTGCGTCGTCGACCACAGCGGACGTCAGCGTCGAACCGGCCGAGGCCGGTCGGTCAGCCGGATCCGCCGAGGCCAGACCGCAGTACACGCGCACGAGCGCCACGGCGTCGTCCTCCTCCCGGGACAGGTCTTCCTACTGCCAGCAACTGATGCTCCCCGCAACGGGTCAGTCGCGCCAGTCCACCACCGCAGAGATCTTGCCGACAATGGTGCGCCAACCCAAACTCGCGGTTTGTGCCCCGATCTTCTTCAGCCGTCGTCGGCCCATGAAGGCGCCGATGCCACCGTTGGCCGTGGCGCGGAGCGCCTCGTCCAGGTCGTCGAGGCTGGAGCCGGCGGAGAGCATGTCCAGGACCGCAGGCAGGCGCAACGCGTACGACAGGTCGCGGGCGACCTCGCCGGCCTCGATCAGCAGGGTCGAGTCCCAGGTGTCGTGGCCGCCCCGCAGGTTCTCCACGACGAGGTCGAGTTCGTAGGTGTCCTCGTCGAGCGGCACGATGTCGGCCGGCTCCACCCGTTCGGACAATTCATTCCAGCTGTCCAGTTGGGACAGATCGTTGGGCGCGCCGGAACGGACGAAACTGACCAGCGACTCGGGGGTCTTGAACAGCAGCAGCTTGCCCCGGTGGCTGAGGAAGACGGGCACCTCCTCGTCGTCCGCCTCGTCGGTGGCGTCCTCGTCCTCTTCCTCGTCGACGGTCGCGTCGGCGTCGGCGTCGGCGTCGCGGCGACGACGCGAGGACTTCTCCTCCTCGTCGGCGTCGGCGAACTCCTCTGCCAGCTCCTCGTCGAGGATGACGACCGTCTCGTCGTCCTCGTCCTCGATGACCTGGCGGCGGGCGAGGAACGGGTCGTCCTGGTCGCGCTCGGTCACGTCGGTCGGGGTCAGCGAGCCGGCCGTCCGGTAGGCGCGCAGTGTGAAGCCGGTACCCGCCGGTAGTGCGATCTCCACCGGGTCGATCCGCAGCTCTTCCCAGAGCGACCTGTCGACCGCCGCGCGGGGGGTGTCGTCGGCCTCGTCGGCCTCGTCTGGCTCGGCCGGGCCGGTGGTGTCGTCGAGCTCGGGCTCGTCGGCGTCGGGCCGTTGGGGCGACTGGCGGGCCACGCTGACCTCCGTGTGCTTCGGGTTGCCCACCCACCGGGGTCTCCGACCGGCGAGTGACTCTGGGCACATACCCTAGTCGGCGACTCGGGAAGCCCGGAGCCCGCACCCCGGTGGCCGGCCGAGGAACGTCTCGTACCTGCGGGTGCGCGATGGTGGCGGACCGGCCGCCGGACAAGTAGCGTAGCTACGCATGAAGGCCCAGTCGCTGCACGGTCACCTCGACGCCCTTCTGCTCGCCGTCCTCGAACAGGGGGCGCTGCACGGCTACGCCATCATCGAGTCCCTGCGGACGCGCAGCGACGGCAGCCTCGACCTGCCCACCGGCACGATCTATCCGGCGCTGCGCAGGCTGGAGCGGGCCGGGCACGTGGCGAGCGCCTGGAGCACCGTCAACGGTCGGGAGCGGCGGACGTACCAGCTCACCGACTCCGGCCGCCGCGCGCTGGCCGGTGAGCGGGCCGGGTGGCAGGAGTTCCGGCTGACGGTCGGTCGTTTCCTCGACCCCGGCGACCCGCCCGTCACCCCCGCCTGAGCGGCGACCGGGTCAGCGTGCGGTGGCCCGCACCCAGCCGCGCGCCGCGCGGCTCAGCGAGAAGTTCGCCGCACCCACCACCACCATGCCGACGATCATCGGCGGCCAGGTCAGCGCCGCGTCCCACAGGTCGATCGACCAGACGAAGAGGGCGCCACCGGCCGCCATGCCGAGGACCAGCGTGCCGGTCAGGCCGATGCCCACCGCTCGCTGCGCCACCGCCAGGTGGGGTCGCGACGACCGTGCGCTCGCCCAGATCACCAGGAGGCCGGTCACCGCGAGCAGCAGCCCGCCGACCCAGATCCAGTCGACCGAGGCGGACAGCAGCTGGTAGACCGCAGGCGGCGGCGGGCCGGCGCTCCAGCTCGACCCGCGCCACGTGAGGTCGCCGGCCGCCACCAGGACCCCGGCCACGGCCAGCATCCGCAGCGAGAGGCCGCGCAGGGCGGCCACCGCCAGCTCCGCCTGCCAGGAGGGCAACACCTGCGCCGGCGCGCCGAACTCGGCCACCGCCCGGCGCTGCGCCTCCGTGGGCGCCACACCCCTTTCGCGGTACGCGTCGACGGCGTCCAGCAGGTCGTGACGCGCCTCGGTCAACAGCTCGGACTTCAACCGCGCCGGGCCCTGCAACCGGGACCCCAGGTCCCGCAGGTGCTCCTCGACCAGGAAGTCGTCCGCATGCCGCATGCCACCACCCTGCCACGGGCGTGCGAGCGTCCACGTCGGGGAGAACCCTGGTCCGTCCCCGAGACACCTAGGTGTTCTGTCCATGGACGTTGGTGACAGGGCGTAGATCTTGAAATGGGTGAGGACCTCCGGGTGAGGTGGAGTCCGGGCGGCGATCCGGCAAGGCGCGGTGGCGTTCGGATACCGGTGTTGTATCCGGACGCCACCGCAACGCCGCTGGTCGTCGTCCGGGCCCGCCGCAGGCCGGCCAGTTCTTATGAAACAGGCCCTGAGGGCGCGAACGCCAGGTACCCGCGCTCCGCCGCTGCCTGGAGAAGCCACTGGTCCCGGTACCAGCCGGGGATGGCGACCAACTCGGCGTGCCGGCCCCGCTGGATCACCCGACCGCCGTCGAGGACGACGATCTCGTCGAGGCCGGCCAGCCCGCTGAGCCGGTGACTGATCAGCAGGACCGAGTGCCCGGCGGGAGTGGCGGCGAGGGCGGAGGCGAGCACCGCGTCGGCGGCGGCCGGGTCCAGCCCCTCGGTGGGCTCGTCGAGCACCAGCACCGGCGGCGCGGCGAGCAGGGACCGGGCGAGCGCGAGCCGCTGCCGCTGACCGCCGGAGAGCTGGCCGCCCTCCTCGCCGACCAGGGTGTCCCAGCCGGCCGGCTGGGCGTGGACCCAGTCCAGCAGGCCGGCGGCCGTCATCGCCCCGGTCAGCTCGGCCTCGCTCGCGCCGGCCCGGCCGAGCAGCAGGTTCTCCCGGACGGTGGCGTGGAAGACGTACGCCTCGGCGAGCAGCCCGCCCACGACCCGGGGCAACTCCTCCTCGCCGTACGCGGACAGGTCACGGTCGGCCAGGGTGACGTGGCCGGCGGTGGGGCGGACCGTACCGGTCAGCACCGCGGCCAGGGTGCTCTTGCCGGCGCCGCTGGGGCCGACGACAGCGATGCGCCGGCCGGCGGGCAGGTCCAGGCTCACCCGGTCCAGCGCCGGCGCTGCGCCGGCCCGGTACCGCACGCTCACCTCGACGAAGCGCAGGTCGTGCGGGCCGGACGGTTCCACCCCGGTGGTGGAGGGCGAGTGGGCGGGCGGGTTGGCGTCGAGGAGGGCGGCGACCCGGGCCAGGCCGGGCCGCAACTGGGTCCACTGCCGGGCGGCCGAGACCAGGGCCAGCGCCACCTCCACGGCGGCGAGGGTGCCGACGGCCAGCACCCCGACGAGGACACCCCGTACGTCGGCGGCCAACGCGACCAGCACCACGGTGGCGGCGGTCAGCCCGGCGACCAGCACCCCGACCGCGTCCACCGCGAAGCCGGTGGCCGCCAACCGGCGTTCCAGGCGAGCCAGCCGGCCGGCGCGCTGCTCGGCGGCGCGCAGCGCGGCGTCGGTCGCCCCGAACGCGGCCAGGTCGGCGGCGCCGTGGGTGAGGTCGACGGCGTCGGTGGCCAGCGCGCCACGCAGTGGCGCCACCTCGGCCGCGCTGCGTCGGGTGACCACGGTGGCCAGCGTCGGCAGCGCCACACCGGCGACGACCAGGCCGACGGCGAGCACACCGGCGGCCGGTGGGGAGATCAGTAGCGCCCCGAACACCGCCAGCACCCCGACCAGGGCCGCCGCCGCGCCGGGCACCAGGACCCGCAGCAGCAGGTCCTGGACCGCCTCGACGTCGGAGACCAGCCGGCTCAGGACGTCCCCCGAGCGGTGCCCGGTGTGGCGACGGGCCGCGAGGGTGGCGAAGACCCGGGCCCGCACGTCGGTGATCATGCGGAGGACCGCGTCGTGCCCGGCGAGCCGTTCGGCGTACCGGAAGACACCCCGGCTGATGGCGAGGGCCCGGACCGCGACGATCGCCACCGTGAGGCGGTCCAGTGGGGGCCGGCCGGCGGCGCTCATCAGCAGCCACGTGGCGGTGGCCATCAGGGCAAGCCCGGCGAACTCGGTGGCGGCGGCGAGCAGTCCGGCGCCGGCGAGGCGACCCAGGTACGGGCGGGCCAGCCGCAGGACGGCGCGCTCGGCGGCGACCCGCCCGGTCGGTACGGCGTCGGCGTCCGGCCCGGGGTCCACCGGTTCTGGCACGGTGGTCATCGGGTCACCTCCGGAGTCGGCTCGGGCGTCAGCTCGGTGACCCGCCCGTCCTCGACGCGCAGGACGCGGTCGGCGTCGGCGAGCAGCGCCGGTCGGTGCGCGACCAGCAGCGCGGTCCGGCCCGCGACCAGCCGGCGGGTGGCGTCGAGCACCACCGCCTCACTGGCCGTGTCCAGCCGCGCGGTGGGCTCGTCGAGCAGCACCACCGGTGCGTCCCGCAGGAACGCCCGGGCCAGCGCCACCCGCTGCCGCTGCCCGCTGGAGAGTCCGTGGCCGCGCTCGCCGAGCAGCGTGTCCAGACCGTCGGGCAGGCCGGCGACCACGTCGTCCAGGGCCGCGTCCCGCACCGCGGTGGCGACCGCCTCTGCTCGGGTGTCCGGAGCGCCGAGCCGGATGTTGTCGGTCAGCGAGGCGGCGAACAGGTGGGCGCGCTGCGGTACCCAGGCGAGCTGTCGACGCCAGGCGTCCAGGTCGGCGGTGGCGAGGTCGACCCCGTCCACGGTGACCCGGCCCTCGGTCGGCGTCACGAAGCCGAGCAGCAGACCGAGCAGGGTGCTCTTGCCGGCGCCGCTGGGCCCGATGACGGCGATCCGTTCGCCGGGTCGGATGGTCAGGGTCACGTCGCGCAGCGCGGTGGTCCGCTCGTACGCCACTGTCACGGCCTCAAGGTGGATCTCACCGCGCCCGTCGGGGACGGCCGCGCCCTCGGCGGCGCGGGGGGTGGCCGGCGCGGCGGAGACGGTGAGTGCCTCGTCCAGCGCCGTCAGCCCCTCCATGCTGGCGTGGAAGCGGCTGCCGGCCGCCCGCAGCGGCAGGTACGCCTCCGGGGTGAGCAGCAGCACCAGCAGCGCGGTGTGCAGGGCCAGCCCGCCGCCGAGCAGCCGGATGCCGACCGGCACCGCGACCAGTGCCACCGAGAGGGTGGCGACGAGTTCCAGCACCAGCGCGGAGAGGAAGGCGATCCGCAGCGTCTTCATGGTGGCGACCCGGTGCCCGTCGGCCATCCGGCGCACCACCTCGGTCTGTGCCCGGGCCCGACCGAACGCCCGCAGGGTCGGCAGCCCGGCGACCATGTCCAGGAAGTGCCCGCCCAGCAGGGCGAGCCGTCGCCACTGCCGCTCGGTGGCGGACTGCGCCTGCCAGCCCAGCAGCGCGCCGAAGACCGGGATCAGCGGCAGCGTCAACGCGATAATCAGCGCCGAGCTCCAGTCGGCGAGGACGATCCGCGCCAGCACCGCCACCGGCACCGTCACGCTGAGCACCAGCTGCGGCAGGTATCCGGTGAAGTACGCGTCCAGCGCGTCCAACCCGCGCCCGGTGAGGGTGGCCAGCTCGCCGGCCCGTTGCCCCGCCACCCAGCCCGGCCCGTGCCGGCCCACCGCGCCGAGCAGGTCGGCCCGCAGGGTGGCCTTGACCGTGGCGGCGACCCGCGCGGACGCCGTGCCCTGCGCCCAGACGAGCGCCGAACGGGCGGCGACGGCGAGCACGAAACCCGCCAGCGCCGGCCGGTTCAGGCGCCCGTCGAAGGCGGTGGCCAGCACCGCCGCGAGGGCGGTGGCCTGCGCGACGATCAACGCGGCGGCGGCCACGCCGAGGAGCGCGAGCACGGCGAGATCGCGCCGGGCCGCAGGGACCCGACGCAGCAGACGCGGGTCGAACGGACGGCGGTTCACCAGTACACCGGTGCCCTACCGTCGGTCCGTCCCCGGAAAACCCACCAGCACATCGCCTGGAAGCCTAGTAGGGCCGGCAGCAGCGGCAGCGCCACCCAGCCGAGCAGACGCAACGTCGGTGCGCTGGCGGCGGCGTCGGCCACCGTCAGTGAGGCACCGGGGTCGGCCGTTGACACCAGCACGTAGGGCCACAGGGCCGCGCCGACCAGCGCCACCGGCAGCGCCAGCGCCGCGCCGGTGGCGACCAGGGCCCACCCCGGCCGCCGCCGCGCCAGCGCCGTCCGGGCCGCCAGCAGCGCCGCCACCAGCAACACCGGCAGGAGTACGGCCACCGCCGGTCGCTGGACGGCGTCGCGTACCCGGCCGGAGAGCAGGCCGACGACGGTGGCGAGGCCGACCGCGGCGAGTGCCACCGGCACCAGTCGGCGGGCCGTGCGTCCGGCCACGGCGGCGGCGTCGGGAGGCAGGCGCAGCGTGAGGAACGTCGCACCGTGCACCGCGACCAGGGCGAGCACGGCCAGCCCGGCGGCGGCGGCGAACGGGGTGGCCAGGTGCGACACCCCGGCGACGTGCCCGTCGGCCTGGCGGGGTACGCCCTGCAACAGCGCGGCCAGCACCACGCCCCAACCCAGCGCGGCGAGCGCGCTCCCGACCACGATCACACGGTCCCATCGGGTGCGGACCCGCTCGTCGCCCGGTCGGCTCCGCAGTTGCACCCCGGCGGTGACCAGGACGACCCCGACCAGCGCGCCGGCGACCGCCGGATAGCAGCCGGCGAGCAGTTCGCCCTCCAGCACCGGGAAGGCGCCGAACAGGATGCCCACGGCGGCGACCAGCCAGACCTCGTTGCCGAGGAAGAACGGCCCGAGTGCGGTGAGCGCGGCCCGCCGTCCGGCCGGGGTGCCGCCCCGGGCGAGCAGCAGTCCGACGCCGTAGTCGTAGCCGGCGAGCACGAGGTAGCTGGCGAAGAAGAGGCCGAGCAGGGCGTACCAGGCGAGGTCCACGGGTGATCTCCTCAGGCGAGCACGGGTTCCGGCTGGGCCGGTTCGGTGGGTGGTGCCGGCGGGCGGCCGAGAGCCGGGTCGGCGGCGCCGCGGCCCGCGTGCCGGGCGAGCAGCACCCAGTTGGTGACGGCGAGGGTGCCCAGCAGCAGGCTGAAGCCGATCAGCGAGGTGAGCATCACCGGCGCCCCGACCCCGGAGACGGCCTGTTCGGTGGGGAGTAGCCCGTACGCCACCCAGGGCTGGCGGCCGACCTCCCGGGCGATCCAGCCGAGGATCACCGCGACGAACGGCAGCGGCGCGCCGAGCAGGATCAGCCAGAGCGGGAAGCGCAGCCGGATGATCCAGTCGCGGAAGAGCAGCGGCAGCAGGAACCAGACGCAGCCGAGCGTGAAGCCGATCAGGATCATGAAGCCCAGCCCGACGCTGGCCAGGACCGGCGGGGTGTAGTCGCCGGGGCCGAACCGCGTCGTCCACTCGCCGATCAGCGCCTGCGCCTCAGGACTGTTCCCGCCGAACTTGGTCGGCTGTACGGCGCCGACCGGCCCGAACTGCGCGAACCCGAAGCCCTGCACGAGGCTGATCGCCAGCGCCGCGGTGACCAGGCCGATCCGCAGCGAGGTACGGAAGAGCGCGAAGTCGGGCGTACGTCGGATCAGGTGCCACGCGCTGACCGCCGCCATCAGCATCCCGCCGACCAGGAGCGCGGCGGAGACCACGTGCCCGAACGCCATGCCGAGACTGGGATTGGTGAGCAGCGCGCCGAAGTCGGTGAGGTGGGCGATGCCGTCGCGGACCTCGTACCCGACAGGGTGTTGCAGCCAGGAGTTCGCCACCATGATCCAGAAGGCCGAGGCGTACGCGGTGAGCGCCACGCCCCACAGCAGCGCCAGGTGGACACCCTTGCCGAGTCGGTGCCAGCCGAAGATCCACATGCCGAGGAACGTGGACTCCAGGAAGAACGCCACGAGTGTCTCGATCGCCAGCGGAGCGCCGAAGACGTTGCCGACGTAGCGCGACAGGCCACTCCAGTTCAGCCCGAACTGGAACTCCATCACGATGCCGGTGGCGATGCCGAGCACGTAATTGATCACGTAGAGCTGGCCCCAGAACCGGGTCAGTCGCTCCCACTTCGGATTGCCGGTGAGCACCCAGGCGGTCTGCATGCCGACGAGCAGGGTGACGAGCCCGAGCGTGACGACCACGAACAGGAAGTGGATCGACGTCGTGGTGGCGAACTGGAGGCGAGCGAGGAGCAGCGTGTCCATGGCCGGCTCTTTCCTAGCTGTTGGCTCCCTTGTCATAGCAACCCTACACGTAGCCTAGCTACCTATTAATACTACTACGACCCGTAGTAATAAAGATCGCACTGCCCCCAAGATCACCCCAGACCCCCGCCCCCCCAGACCCCCCGCGATCTTGCACTTTCTGCGGTCACAAAAGGGGTTTAACCGCCCGTATCAACAACAGAAAGTGCAAGATCGGCGCGAATTTGGGGCGGGGCGCTGGGGTGGCGGGTGGGGTGGGGTGGGGGTTAGGTCAGGAAGAGGGTGACCGGGAGGGAGACCAGGATCGCGGCTACTGCCAGGGCCGTGGCGCCGAGGGCGCGGGGCGGTCGGTCGGCGACCAGGAGGCGCTGGACGCGTACGTCGAGATCGCGGTCGCCCAGACCCAGCGCGCCGGCCGGAGTGACCCGGTGCCCGGCGGCCGCGAAGCGACGCAGCGCACCCGCCAGCGGGGCCTCGGCGTGCAGCTCGCGGGCCTTGTCGTCGGCGCGCATCTCGACCAGCAGGGCGACCCGCTCGTGCGCGTCACGGACCCAGCCGAACCACGGCAGCGCCCGGCAGAGTGCGGTGAACGGCAGCAGCACCAGGTCGTGCCGTTCGTGGGCGTGGGCGCGTTCGTGCGAGAGCACGGCGGCCAGCTCGGCCCGGTCCAGCAGGCTCAGCGTGCCCGCGCTGACCACCACCTGCGGCTTCACCCCGGGCAGGCAGTACGCGGCGGCGCTCGGATGATCCAGGACGAGCGCGCCCGGGGCGGCCGGGTCGTCCCGGGCCACCAGGGTGAGCAGGTCCCGGTGCCGGCGCTGGGCGCGGATCGTGCCGTGGATGCTGCGGACGGTCGTGGTGACGAGCACCGCGCCGATGCCGAAGCCCACCCCGACGCCGGCGAGGTGCAGCGCCGTCACACCGATTGGCAGGGTGCCGTGGGCGAGATCGCTGGTCAGGGCGAGCAGGGCGCTCCCCGTGGGCCGGTCGTACGCGGCCAGCCCGAGCGCCATCGGCAGCCCCATCGCGGAGAGGCCCAACGCCAACCCGACGGCCTGCCAGCAGACGATCGCCACCCGCGGGCTGCGCCACGTCCAGGTGGAACGGGCCAGCACCTGCGCGGTCAGATAGCAGGCCAGCATGGTGGCGGCGAAGTGCACGGCGTAGGCCATGGCGGGCCTACCGCTCCGCTGTCTCGTCGGCCGGCCGTCGGCCCGCCGGCGGATCAACCCGGTCCATCAGTCCGGCCTCGCTGCCGGTCGCACCCGGTCCGGTCAGCCCGGCCTCGCTGCCGAGGGCCGCCCGCAGCACCTCGGCCTCGGTGCCGGTCACCGATCGGGCGAAGCGCACCAGCGCCGCGTCCCGGCTGCCGCCCAGGTCGAGGGCGTCGAGCATGAGCTGTGCGATGTGCGCCTCGCGGCTGGCCGCCGGCCGGTACCGCCAGGCGCGGCCCTCCCGCTCACGCTGCACCATGCCCTTGCCGGCGAGCCGGTCGAGGACCGTCATCACCGTCGTGTACGCCAGTTCGCGGCCATCGAGCGCGTCGGCGACCTCGCGCACGGTCACACCGTCCGACGTGCCCGGGACCACGTCCCACAGCACGTCCATCACCGCACGCTCAAGATCGCCCAACCGAGTCACAGCCCAATCCTACCCCCGGTAGTAGACCCCACCCCCGGGCGGCCCGGACGCTGGTCACCGCCGCAGCCCCGCCGCGGCCCACCGTGCAAGTTCCGCACAAGAACAGGGATGTTGCTGCCTCCGGCGCCTCGGAAACAGCAACATCCCTGAAGTTGCGCAGATCATGACCGCACATCCGGCCGCCCCGGTCGCCCCGGTCGCCCCGGCCGCCCCGGTCGCGCAGCCGGCCGCGCCGGTCGGCGGTCGGTCGCGCCGCGCCGCGCCGACCGCGCGCCGCCGGCCTCGCCCGATCGCCCGCTGACCGGCGACTCAACGTCGGGCGGCACCCGCAAGCTGACCCACCCGACGGGCGTGGCCAACGTCAGGTTTTCCGGGGGGAGCCCGCCCACGCAGGGATCAAGCCTGACCGCCCGGAGTGGGCGGGCTCCCCCGGAAAACCAAAGAGGCCGCGATCACACCCCCTTGGGGTGCCACACCGTCTTCGTCTCCAGCAGGGCCGTCATCCGGGTCACCCCGGGGTCGGCGGTCCAGTCATGGTCGGCCAGGGCCGGTCGGAGTACCCGCTTGAGGTTCTCGGCCGCCTTGACCTCCAGCTCGGTGGCGAGCGACGCGTCGGTCACCCCGGTCAGGTCGATCGCGTTGACGTCCAGGTGGGAGGCCAACGTGGGCGCGGTCTCGGTGATCGCGCCGGTCAGGATGTTGACCACGCCGCCGGGCAGGTCGGACGTCGCCAGTACCTCGGCCAGCGTCACCGCTGCCAGCGGCTCGGACGGCGACGCCGCCACGACCACCGTGTTACCGCTGACGATCGCCGGGGCGATCACGCTGACCAGGCCGAGCAGCGCCGGGCTTTCCGGGGCGACCACCGCGACCACGCCGGTCGGTTCGGGCGCGGAGATGTTGAAGTACGGGCCGGCGACCGGGTTCGCGCCGCCGTACACCTGGGCGAGCTTGTCGGCCCAGCCGGCGTACCAGACCCAGCGGTCCACGGCCGCGTCCACCTCGTCGCCTCCGATGCCCAGCGCGACGAACTGCTCGCGGCGACCTTCCAGCATCTCGGCGGCCCGGTAGAGGATCTGACCCCGGTTGTACGCGGTCGCGCCGGCCCAGCCCTTCACGGCGGCGCGGGCGGCGACCACCGCGTCCCGGGCGTCCTTGCGGGAGGCCAGTGACACATTCGAGGACTGCACGAGATACGACCGTCCCGACTCGCTGCGCGGGAACTTCCCGCCGATGAAGAGCTTGTACGTCTTGCGTACGGCGACCCGCTCAGACATTGAGGTACCCCTCCAGCCCGTGCCGGCCGCCCTCGCGACCGTAGCCCGACTCCTTGTAGCCGCCGAACGGCGAGGTGGGGTCGAACTTGTTGAACGTGTTGGCCCAGACCACGCCGGCGCGCAGCCGGTCGGCCATCCACAGGATGCGGGAGCCCTTGTCGGTCCAGATTCCGGCCGACAGCCCGTACGGCGTGTTGTTGGCCTTCTCCACGGCCTCGGCCGGCGTGCGGAAGGTGAGCACCGACAGCACCGGCCCGAAGATCTCCTCGCGGGCGATGCGGTGTGCCTGGGTGACGCCCGTGAAGATGGTGGGCGCGAACCAGAAGCCCCGGTCGGGCAGCTCGCACGGCGCCGACCAGCGCTCGGCGCCCTCGGCGGAGCCGGCGTCGGACAGCTCGCGGATGCGCTCCAACTGGGCGGCGGAGTTGATGGCCCCGACGTCGGTGTTCTTGTCCAGCGGGTCGCCGACGCGGAGCTGGGCCATCCGCCGCTTGAGCGACTCCAGCACGCGGTCGGCGACGTTCTCCTGGACGAGGAGGCGTGAGCCGGCGCAGCAGACGTGTCCCTGGTTGAAGAAGATGCCGTTGACGATGCCCTCGACGGCCTGGTCGATGGGCGCGTCGTCGAAGACGATGTTGGCGGCCTTGCCGCCCAGCTCCAGGGTCAGCTTCTTGCGGGTGCCGGCGACCGACCGGGCGATGGCCCGGCCGACCTCGGTCGAGCCGGTGAAGGCGACCTTGTCCACGCCGGGGTGCTCGACCAGCGCGCGGCCGGTGTCGCCGGCGCCGGTGACGATGTTGACCACGCCGGCCGGCAGGTCGGCCTGCTGGCAGATCTCGGCGAACAGCAGCGCGGTCAGCGGGGTGGTCTCGGCGGGCTTGAGCACCACCGTGTTGCCCGCCGCCAGCGCCGGGGCGATCTTCCAGGCCAGCATCAGCAGCGGGAAGTTCCACGGGATGACCTGCGCGGCAACACCGATCGGCCGTGGGGCCGCGCCGAAGCCGGCGTGCTCCAGCTTGTCGGCCCAGCCGGCGTAGTAGAAGAAGTGCGCGGCGACCAGCGGCAGGTCGACGTCGCGGGATTCCTTGATCGGCTTGCCGTTGTCCAGCGACTCCAGCACGGCCAGCTCGCGGGAGCGCTCCTGGATGAGCCGGGCGATCCGGAACAGGTACTTCGCCCGGTCGCGGCCGGACATCGGACCCCAGACCTTGTCGTACGCCTTGCGGGCGGCCTTGACCGCACGCTCCACGTCCTCGGCGTCGGCCTCGGCGACCTCGGCCAGCACCTCCTCGGAGGCGGGGTTGATCGACTTGAAGCTGCCGCCGTTGGTCGGGTCGACGAACGTGCCGTCGATGAACAGCCCGTACGCGGGCTTGAGGTCCACCACCGAGCGGGACTCGGGGGCGGGGGCGTATTCGAACATCGGCTATCAGTCCAGGGTGAAGTAGTCGGGACCGGAGTAGGTGCCGGTCGTCAGCTTGGTGCGCTGCATCAGCAGGTCGTTGAGCAGGCTGGACGCGCCGAAGCGGAACCAGTCCGGGTCGAGCCAGTCCGGGCCGACGGTCTCGTTGACCATCACCAGGTACTTGATCGCGTCCTTGGTGGTCTTGATGCCGCCGGCGGGCTTCACGCCCACCTGCCGTCCGGTGGCCGCGCGGAAGTCGCGGACGGCCTCCAGCATGACCAGGGTCACCGGCAGCGTCGCCGCGACCGGGACCTTGCCGGTGGACGTCTTGATGAAGTCGCCGCCGGCCAGCATGGCCAGCCAGGACGCCCGGCGGACGTTGTCGTAGGTGGCCAACTCGCCGGTCTCCAGGATCACCTTGAGGTGCGCGTCTCCGCAGGCGGACTTGGTGGCCACGATCTCGTCGTAGACCTCCTTGTACCGCCCGGCCAGGAACGCCCCCCGGTTGATCACCATGTCGATCTCGTCGGCGCCGGCCTCGACGGCGGCCCGGGTGTCGGCGAGCTTGATCTCCACGGGCGCCTGACCGGACGGGAACGCGGTGGCGACGCTGGCCAGGTGCACCTTGCTGCCGCGCAGCACCTCGGCGACGTACGGGACCATCGCCGGGTAGACGCAGACCGCGCCGACGTGCGGGCACGACAGGTCGGCCGGGTCCGGGCGCAGCGCCTTCGCGGCCAGCGCGCGCACCTTGCCGGGGGTGTCCGCGCCCTCGAGGGTGGTCAGGTCGACCATGCGGATCGCCAGGTCGATCGCCTGGGCCTTGGCGGTGGTCTTGATGGAGCGGGTGCCGAGCTGTGCCGCCCGCTGCTCCGCGCCGACCTGGTCCACGCCGGGCAGGCCGTGCAGGAAGGTCCGCAGAGCGGTCTCGGATCGTCCCAGCTCGGAGAGGTCCGACCGGGCCGACGTCGTTGTCGCCGTCATGCCGAGAAGTCTACGCACGGAACCGCTGAGTGATCTTGGTCACGGTGGCTGCGGGCGTGAGCGAGGTCGCCGGTCCGCCAGCACCCCCACCGGCACGCCGACCGGACGGGTAGGTTGAGCGATCGTGGACGTACACGTCATTGACCACCCGCTGGCCCAGTCCCGGCTGACCGCCATGCGGGACGCGCGCACCGACTCCTCGACGTTCCGGGCGGCGCTGCACGAACTGACCACCATGCTGGTGTACGAGGCGGCGCGCACCTTCCCCGTCGAGCGGTACCCGGTGCAGACGCCGGTCACCGGCACCGAGGGCACCCGGTTGGCGAACCCGCCGTTGCTGGTGCCGGTGCTGCGGGCCGGCCTGGGCATGGCGGACGCCGCGCTCGGCCTGCTGCCCGAGTCGTCGATGGGCTTCGTCGGCCTGGCCCGCGACGAGGAGACCTACGAGCCGCGCGCCTACATGGAGTCGCTGCCCCGGGACCTGGCCGGCCTGCCGGTGCTGGTGCTCGACCCGATGCTCGCCACCGGCGGCTCACTGGAGCACTCCTGTCGGCTGCTGGCCGATCGGGGCTGCACCGACATCACCGTGCTCTGCGTGCTCGCCGCGCCGGTCGGCATCGATCGGCTGGAGCGCTCCGGCCTGCCGCTGCGCCTGGTCACCGCCTCGATCGACGAGGGCCTCAACGACAAGATGTTCATCGTCCCCGGGCTCGGCGACGCCGGCGACCGCCAGTTCGGTGGCATGCCCCGGTTCTGAGCGTGACACCCGGTCGGTGCCGGGTCCGGCGGGTCCGTGCGCGGTGGTGCGCGGACCCGCTACCGTCTCCGGCCATGACTGGTGTTGCGCTCGCCGAGGAGCTGCTGCTCCTCGCCTACGACGACTCGACCGGCAAGGCGACCATGCCGCGGATCAGCCTGGACCTGGGCATGGCCGCCGCGGTGCTGGTCGAGCTGGCACTGGCCGGCCGGATCGCGTACGCGGACGGGTCGTTGACCGTGGTCGACGCGACGCCCACCGGCGAGCCGGTCGCCGACGAGGTGCTCGCCCGGATCGCCGCCGACACCCCGCACACCCCGGCGTCGTGGGTGCAGCGCCTGCGCCACGGCCTGCGCGACAAGATCCTCGGTGACCTGTGCGCCCAGGGTGTCGTCCGCGATGTCGACGAGACCGAACTGGGCTTCATCCACGTACACCGCTACCCGGTGGTGGACACCTCCGTCGAGGCGGACACCCGCCGGCGGCTCGCCGAGGCGCTGGCCGGCGCGGCGGCCCCGGACGAGCGGACCGCCGCCCTCGCCACCCTGGTCGTCGTGCTGCGGATGGAGTCGGCGCTGGGCGTGAGCGGCGAGGAGGCCGCCAACGCCCGCCGCCGGTTGGAGGAGATCGCCACCGGGGCGGGCTTCTCCGGCCAGGTGAGCACCGACGACTCGGTCGTCCGCCCGTCGGTCGGCCTGGTCGTCGCCGCCCTGGGCATCGCCGTCGACCAGGCGCTCGGCAAGCGCGCCTGACCGCCGGGGCCAGCCACCTCCGCTGCTCCCTTTGCTCTGCTTCAACCCACGCAACACAAACGGCTGCCGGCTGTTGCCTCCGCTGAAGCAGAGCAAAGGGACCGGGACAGGTGGGTGGGGCGGTCGCGGTCAGATGCCGAGCGCGGCGGCGACGTCGGCCCGCAGCCGCGCGACCGCCGCGCCGGCCCGGCTCCGGGCGGCGGCGACATCGCCGTCGGGCACCGGCTCCACCACTTCGAGGTACGCCTTGAGCTTCGGCTCGGTCCCCGAGGGGCGGATCACCACCCGGGCCGACGCGGTACGCAGGATCACCACGTCCGACTCGGGCAGCAGGTCCCGGACACTGTCGACCGGCTGGTCCAGCAGCGTGCCCGGGGTGGCCGCCCGGATCCGGGCCATCGCCTCGGCGATCTCCCGCAGGTCGTCGACCCGTACGGAGAGCTGGTCGGTCTGGTGCACGCCGAACTCGGCGGCCAGCTCGTCCAGCCGGTCGGTCAGCGTACGACCCTGCGCCTTGAGGCCGGCGGCCAGCTCGGCCACCGTCAGCGCGGCCGTGATGCCGTCCTTGTCCCGGACGTGCTCCGGGGCGACGCAGTAACCGAGCGCCTCCTCGTAACCGAAGACCAGCGGCGCGCTTCCGCCGCCCGCCCGCACGATCCACTTGAAGCCCGTCAGCGTCTCGTCGTAGGGCAGGCCCCGCGCCGCGCACATCGCCCGGAGCAGCGACGACGAGACGATGGTGGTGGCGTAGAGCCCGGTCACGCCGCGCCGCATCAGGTGGTCGGCGAGCAGCACGCCCACCTCGTCGCCGCGCAGCATCCGCCAGCTGTGCTGGTCCTCGCTCCCGACTGCGGGGCTCGCAAGCTCACTCCTCGCGCTCGCCGCCGCGCCCGCCCGGACGACCACCGCGCAGCGGTCGGCGTCCGGGTCGTTGGCGATGGCGAGGTCCGCGCCGGTGGAGTCGGCCAGCGCGATCAGCCGGTCGACGGCCCCCGGTTCCTCCGGGTTCGGGAACGAGACGGTGGGGAACGCCGGGTCGGGCTCCGCCTGGTCGGGCACCACGCCGGGGATCGGGAAACCGGCCCGTGCGAACGCCGCGGTGAGCACCGCCGCGCCCACCCCGTGCAGAGGGGTGTACGCCACGGACAGGTCCCGTGGCCCGTCCGGGTCGATCACGGCGGTGGCCCGCTCGACGTACGCGGCGACGAGGTCGTCACCGAGCACCTCGCCGGCCCGCCCTAGCGGCACCTGGGTCAGCGGGCCGACCGCCCGGATGGCGGCCTCGATGCCGGCGTCGGCCGGCGGCACGATCTGCGCGCCGGCGCCCAGCTCACCACCCAGCTCCGCGCCGAGGTAGACCTTGTAACCGTTGTCCTGGGGTGGATTGTGGCTGGCGGTGACCATCACGCCGGCCACCGCGCCCAGTTGACGCACCGCGTACGCGAGGACCGGGGTGGGCAGCGGGCGGGGGAGCAGCAGCGCCGCCCGGCCGGCGCCGGTCGCCACCTGGGCGGTGCGCTCGGCGAACTGGCGGGAGCCGCGCCGGGCGTCGTACCCGATCACCAGCGGGCCGGTTCCGCCCTGGGCCGCGAGCCACGTGACCAGGCCGGCGGCGGCCTGGGTAACCACGGCGAGGTTCATGCCGTTCGGGCCGGCGCGCAGCGGACCGCGCAGGCCGGCCGTGCCGAAGGTCAGCGGGCCGGCGAACCGGTCGGCCAGCTCCGGGGCGCTCGCCGGCAGCCCGTCGAGCACCGCCGTCAGCTCGTCCCGGCTGGCCGGGTCGGGATCGTCGGCCAGCCAGCGCCGAGCCTGCTCGCGAATGTCGTCGATGTCAGTGGTGTCCGCCGCCATGCCCCTTGATAGCACGACGGCGGATCACCGCTGTCGGTTCCCTCCGGCTCAGCCGTTTCCGGTGAGCTGGAACGTCTTCACCATCTCGTCGAAGATCGGCTTGCTCTCGGCGAACGCGTCCTCGGTGGCGGAGAGGTAGAACGAGTACGACTTGCCGTCCTTGACGACCGCGCGCCACACCCCGTGGCGCATCTCGCCACCGGAGCCGCAGGTGTACTCGAATTCGACGCCCGGGCTGCCCGCCAACTGCTGCTCGGCGATGGCCACCTGCTCGTACGGCTTCTTGCAGCTGGTGCTCTTGGTGCGGAGGAAGTTTTGCGCGCTCTCCGCCCAGCGGGTGGGCGTCCCGGTCCACTTCTCGGTGAGGATCCGGATCTTGCGCCCGTCGTCCTCCGGGTCGATGTAGTCGGTGTACGAGCCGCCGGTGGCCTTCTTCCAGCCCTTCGGCACCATCACCTGGATGCCGCGGGCCGTGTGCTCCTGCATCTCGACGGCCGGGCCCGCCGGGGCGGACGGGGTCGGCTGCGCCTGCGGGGCGCTCGGCTCCGGGTCGTCCCCGCCGGAGAGCGCCACGATGCTGATCAGCAGCAGTACGGCCAGGCCACCGGCTGCGGCGAGCTGGACCTTGCGCGGCCAGCCCTTCACCGTGGTGACGAGTTGACCACCGGTCGCGCGGACCTTGTCCAGGGCACTGCCGCCGCCGGCGGCCGGGGGTGGCGTCGTCGTCCACGGCTGGCCGGTGCCCGGAACCGACCACTGGTTGCCGCCGCCGTAGGTGCCGCCGATGCGCTGGGTGGCCTCCGGCGCCCCGTAGCCGACCTGCTGGGTGGCCTCGGGCCGGTTGCCGTAGGTGACCCGCTGGGTCGCGTCGGGGTGCGCCCCGGCGTCCACCCGCTGGGTGGCGTCCGCGCTACCGCCGTAGGTGCGCCCGGCGGCAGGGCGACCCTGGCCGGGCATCGCGCCGGTGGGCGTGTGCAGCGGGCCGGCGAGCGCGTCGGCGCTGGTCTCGTCGAGGGCGGCGGCGGCATTCGCGCCGGCCGGCTGCGGACGTTCGCCCCGGCGCAGCGCGGCCAACCGGTCGGTCAGCGACTCGTCCGGGGCGAGCATGGCCCGGCCACCGATCTGGTTGTCCGACTTCGACTCCGGCTGGGCCGGCTGGTGGACGGGCGCCGGACGCTGCTGTACCGGCACCACGGCGTACGGGTCGGTGACCGAGTGCACGGCGGTGGCGGTGCTGCCCAGCGGGCCGGCCAGCAGCTCCCGCAGCATGCCCCGGGAGGTGTGCACGTCCAGCCGGCGGGCCGGGTCCTTCTCCAGCAGGCCCATCAGCACCCGGGTCAGCGGGCCGCTGCGCTGCGGCGGGGCCGGCGGGTCCTCGACGACGGCGTGCATCGTCTCGATCGGGTCGCCCTTGTCGAACGGTGGACGCCCCTCGACGGCCGTGTAGAGGGTCACACCCAGCGAGAAGAGGTCGCTCGGCGGACCGAACTCCTGGCCCATGGCCCGCTCGGGCGAGATGAAGTGCGGGGAGCCGAGCACCATGCCGGGCGTGGTGAGCTGCACGTCGGTGGGCATCCGGGCGACACCGAAGTCGGTCAGCACGCAGCGGCCGTCGGAGCAGATCAGCACGTTGGCCGGCTTGACGTCGCGGTGCAGGACGCCGATGGCGTGCGCGACCTCCAGCGCGCCGAGCAGCGCGATGCCGATCTTGGCGACCGCGCGGGGCGCGACCGGGCCGTCCTCGATGACCATGTCGGCGAGGCTGCGGGCGTCCAGCAGCTCCATCACGATCCACGGCCGACCGGCCTCGGTGACCACGTCGTACACCTGCACCACGGCGGGGTGCTGGATGGCGGCGGCGGCGCGGGCCTCGCGCAGCGTCCGCTCGTACATGGCGTCGCGGTCGCTGGGCGCCAGGCCCGGGGGCAGGACGACCTCCTTCACCGCTACGTCGCGGCGCAACAGGGTGTCTGTGGCACGCCAGACCGTGCCCATGCCGCCGTTGCCCACCGCGGACCGCAGCGAGTACCGGTCACCGATGGTGGTGCCGGGCGCTGCTCGTCCGCTGGCGGGACTTACCTGTCCGCCGCTCCACGTCGGGATCTGAGTCACAGAAAAGCCACCGGGGGAAATCGAGGGGGGCTGGGACACAACCCCCCTATCTTGCTGGTTCCGACGCCCGATGCGAAAGCCGACGCGGCGGACGTTTACCGAAGTCGACAGATCGTGCCCGACCGTTCACCTCCCGTCGACCGGTCGGGACGCACTGTGCGGTATCCCTCACCCGACCTCGAGCCGGGGCGACCTACCATCCGAAGGATGAGCGAACGGCGGTCAAGCGAGTCCGGTTATCCGATCAAGGGCGTCTACACGGCGGCCGACCTTCCGGAGGACCTGGACTCCCGGCTGGGCGGCCCGGGCGAGTTCCCGTACACCCGGGGGGTGTACCCCACGATGTACACCTCCCGTCCGTGGACCATGCGCCAGTACGCCGGCTTCGGCACCGCCACCGAGTCCAACGCGCGATACCACCAACTGTTGCGGGCGGGCACGACCGGTCTCTCCGTCGCCTTCGACCTGCCGACCCAGATGGGGTACGACTCCGACGACCCGATCGCGCACGGCGAGGTCGGCAAGGTCGGCGTGGCCATCGACTCCATCGAGGACATGCGGCTGCTCTTCGCCGACATCCCGTTGGACCGGGTGTCCACCTCGATGACCATCAACGCTCCCGGCTCGGTGCTGCTGCTGCTCTACCAGCTCGTCGCGGAGGAGAACGGGGTCGCCGGCCCGGCGCTCAACGGCACCATCCAGAACGACATCCTCAAGGAGTACATCGCCCGGGGGACGTACATCTTCCCGCCGAAGCCGTCGCTGCGCCTGGTGGCCGACACCTTCGCGTACTGCCGCAAGGAGGTGCCGAAGTGGAACACGATCTCCATCTCCGGCTACCACATGGCCGAGGCCGGCGCGACGCCCGCGCAGGAGATCGCGTTCACCCTGGCCAACGGCGTCGAGTACGTGCGGGCGGCGTTGGCCGCGGGTCTCGCGGTGGACGACTTCGCCCCCCGGCTCTCGTTCTTCTTCGTGGCCCGCACCACGCTGTTGGAGGAGGTGGCGAAGTTCCGCGCCGCCCGGCGGATCTGGGCCCGGCTCATGCGTGACGACTTCGGCGCCCGGGATCCGAAGTCGATGATGCTGCGTTTCCACACCCAGACCGCCGGTGTCCAGCTCACCGCCCAGCAGCCGGAGGTGAACCTGGTCCGGGTCGCGGTGCAGGGCCTGGCCGCGGTCCTCGGCGGCACGCAGTCGCTGCACACCAACAGCTTCGACGAGGCGATCGCGCTGCCCACCGAGAAGGCGGCCCGGCTCGCGCTGCGCACCCAGCAGGTGTTGGCGTACGAGACGGACCTGACCGCCACCGTCGACCCGTTCGCCGGCTCGTACGTGGTGGAGGCGATGACCGCCGAGATCGAGGCCGCCGCCGTGGAGTTGATGGAGCGGGTGGCCGACCACGGCTCGGCGGTCGACGCGATCGAGGCCGGGTTCCAGAAGCGGGAGATCGAGCAGTCCGCGTACCGGATCGCCCAGGAGATCGACTCCAGCGAGCGGGTGGTGGTGGGGCTCAACCGGTTCACGGTCGACGAGGAGGAGCCGTACGAGCCGTTGCGGGTCGACCCGACGATCGAGGCGGCGCAGGCCGAGCGGTTGGCCCGGCTGCGCGCCGGGCGGGACGCCGACGCGGTGACGCGGGCTCTGGCCGACCTGCGGGCCGCCGCCGAGGGTTCGGACAACGTGCTGTACCCGATGCGGGAGGCGCTGCGGGCCCGGGCCACGGTGGGCGAGGTCTGCGGCACGCTGCGCGAGGTGTGGGGGCAGTACCGGCCTACCGACCGGTTCTGACGCGACCGCCCTCCGGGTGTGTCCGCCCGGCTCCGGGGGTACGCCGACAGGCGGGCCGGAACGCACACGGTGTGCGGTCGGCGTCGGCGAGATTATGTGAGCGTCCTTGTCCGGCCCGTTGCGGAGCGTGGTCGTCTTATTGTCGGAGTGTCAGTTCATCACCCCGACTAATGCGACAATTCGCAGCGTGGACCCAGGGGTGGTATCGCGACTCCTGGCCATTCGGGTCGGTTACGCGTTGTAGGAGGTGAGGTGGCGCATGGCGGCGTTCGAACGCGATCTACCTGCGGTCCCGCACCTCGATGAGCGCGCTCAGCAGGGCATACGTGACGCTACGCGGTCTGATCATCACCGTAACGAGGTTGCGCAGCGTCACCGTCGGAGGTCTAGGCTGTCTGCTGTCCCCGATGATCCATCCATCTCTAGTGATCGAGAATTCGACGTGACGAGTGCGTTGACGCTGCCCACCGGCGGCCAGCTGGCGTCGTCCTGGCTGGAGACTCCGCCCGGGTCCCAGCCCCTGCCCCGCGACCTGGACCACCTGCTCGCTCTTCGGGTACCCGGGCTCATCGCCACGCGCCGTCACCTCCACTCGCACCCCGAGTTGTCCGGTACGGAGTTCGAGACGGCGGCCCTGATCGCCCGGGAACTCTCCCTGGCGGGCCTGAGCCCCCGGCTGCTGCCCAAGGGCAACGGCGTGATCTGTGACGTCAACGGTCGTCCGGACGGCCCGGTCATCGCGCTGCGCGCCGACATCGACGCCCTGCCGCTCGACGACCCCAAGGACGTGCCGTACCGCTCCACCGTCGAGGGCGTCTGCCACGCCTGCGGCCACGACGTGCACACCTCGATCCTGCTCGGCGTCGGCATGCTGCTGGCCCAGCTCGCCGACCTCGGCGAGCTGGACGGCCGGGTCCGGCTCATCTTCCAGCCGGCCGAGGAGATCCTGCCCTGCGGCTCGTTGGAGGTCATCGAGGCCGGCGGCCTGGACGACGTGGTGCAGATCTTCGCGCTGCACTGCGACCCGAACCTGCCGGTGGGCCAGGTGGGCCTGCGCGTCGGGCCGATCACGGCGGCCGCCGACAACGTCACCGTCCGGCTCTCCGGGCCGGGCGGGCACACCGCCCGTCCGCACCTGACCGTCGACCTGGTGGACGCGCTCGGCCGGCTGGTCACCGAGGTGCCGGCCCTGGTCAGCCGTCGGGTGCCGGCCAACAGCGGGCTGCTGCTGGTGTTCGGCCACGCCTCGGCCGGCACCCGTTACAACGTCATTCCCTCCGAGGCGTGCGCCTCGGGCACCCTGCGGGTGATGGACCGGGACACCTGGGAGCAGGCTCCCAAGATCGTGGCTCAGGTGGTGCGGGACGTGATCGCCCCCACCGGCGCGACGGTCGACCTGGAGTACCTGCGCGGCCGGCCGCCGGTCAGCAACGACTCGCGGGCCATCCAGGTGCTGACCGCCGCCACCAGCGCGGCGCTGGGCCCGGACGGCGTCGCCGAGACGCCGCAGAGCATGGGCGGCGAGGACTTCTCCTGGTACCTGGAGTACGTCCCCGGCGCCCTCGCCCGACTCGGCGTGGGCCGGATCGGCCCCAACGTCGACCTGCACCGCGCGTCCTTCGACGTGGACGAGCGGGCCATCCCGGCCGGCGTACGCGTCATGGCGCAGACCGCGCTGCGGGCACTGGCGGCGGCGCGCTGACCTCGGCGACCTGCGCCGGCGACCGGCGTCGCCGGCGCAGCGCCAGCAGCAGGACCGCCAGGGGTACGCCGACCGCCACCAGCCAGGGCAGCAGCGCGCCCAGGACGGTGAGCAGGACGGTCATCGAGGTGACGAACGCCCCCCAGCCGCCCTTGAGCCCGACCAGGAAGCCGGTCTCGGCCTTCTCCGCGCTGGCCTCCGCCGCCGGCCCGGCCAGCGACACCGTGATCGTGGACAGCGCGGTCAGGTCGGCCAGCCGACGCTTCTTGGCCTCCAGCGAGGCCAGGTCCGCCTCCCGGCGACCCAGTTCGTTCTCCAGGGACACCAGGTCGGAGATCGAGTTGGCGCGGGCGAGCAGCCGTCGCGCGCTCTCCACGCGCGCCCGCTGCGTGACGATCCGGGCCTCCAGGTCGACGGTCTCCTCCGTGACGTCCTGGGTGTTGATCTCGCGGCTCTGCTGTCGGCCGAGCTTCGCGACCTCCTCCACCACCGCGCCGAACTTGGCCGCCGGCACCCGCAACTCCAGCTCGGCCACCGCGTCGGCCCCGGCGCTGCGCCGCTGGTCCCCGCCGACGAAACCACCCGCCCGGGTGACCATCGCGCTGACCTCGCGGGCCGCCGCGTCCACATCGCTCACCTGCACCCGCATCGTTCCGGTGTAGATGATCGCCCGCTGGTCGACCCGCAGATCGGTAGCGCCGGCCCCGGCGGTCCCCGCGGCTTCCGCGCCGCTGCCCTTGTCGAGCACGCCCTGAGGGGCCTGGGCCGCCGGAGCCGCCGAATCCGCTGATCCGCTGTCGCCGGCGCTGCACCCCGCGAGGGCCAGCGCCGCCACAAGTGTTCCCGCCGCCAGGAGTGCCCACCGGCGTCGTTCTCTTCGTCCGTCCATCCCCGCTCCCATCGTCGTCAGCTTCAGTGGCGATAGTTCGGACGCGACGCGTCCACCGGCTGGTTCCGGCAGACTGCGCTGAGGACATCACGATTCGATAATTCGAGGAGTCACGATGCGGCTCACCAAGTACGCCCACTCCTGTGTCCGGGTGGAACACGACGGCGGAGTGCTCGTGGTCGATCCCGGAGTGTTCAGCGATCCCGCGACGGCGCTCGACGGCGCGGACGCGGTGCTCGTCACCCACGAGCACCCGGACCACCTCGACCCGGCCGCGGTGCGCCTCCAGCTCGACCGGCGGCCGTTCCCGATCTACGGGCCCGCCGCGCTCGCCGACGCCCTGGGCGACGCGGCCGAGGCGCTGTGCCCCGTCGAGCCCGGTGAGTCGTTCACCGCCGCCGGGGTCGCGGTCCGCGCCTACGGGGGACGCCACGCGGTCATCCACCCGGACATCCCGGTGATCGACAACATCGGTTACCTCATCAACGACGTGGTCTACCACCCCGGCGACTCCCTCGTCGTACCGCAGGAGACGCCGGTCGACACGCTCCTCGCGCCGATCCACGCACCCTGGTCGAAGTTCTCCGAGGTGCTCGACTTCATCCGGGCGGTCGCCCCGCGCCGCGCGTACGCCGTGCACGACGCCCTGCTCAACCACAACGGGCTGGGCGTGCTCAACCGGCAGTACGCGGCGATGTCCGGCACCGAGTACCAGCGTCTGGAGCCCGGCACCCGGGTGGACGTCTGACGCGATGCCCGGCCCCTCCACGGAGCTGGTGCGGCAGCTCTACCGCACCCCACCGGACCGGTTCGTGGCCGCCCGGGACGCCGCGGTGGCCGAGGCCCGGCGAGCCGGGGACGCGACCGCCGCCCGGCAACTGGCCCGGCTGCGTCGCCCCACCGTCGCCGCCTGGCTGGTCAACCTGCTCGCCATCGAACGACCCGAGCTGGTGGACGACCTGGTCGGTCTCGCCGACGCGCTACGGGCAGCCCAGCGGGAGCTGCGCGGCCCCCGACTGCGGGAGTTGTCGGCCCAGCGCCGTGCGGTGGTCGCGGCCCTGGTCGCCGAGGTCCGTACGCTCGCCGCGGCGGAGCCCGAGGCGCCACCGGCCGGCCGGCTGCCGCTGGCCGAGGTGGAGGCGACCCTGAACGCCGCGCTCTCGATGCCGACGTCGCCGAGCAGGTACGCGCCGGGCGTCTGCTCCGCTCGGCCACCTACGCCGGTTTCGGCGAGGTGCCCCGACCGCAGTTGCGACTGGTCACCGGCGACGAGGAGGAGCCACCGGCTCGACAGCCGGGCGCCCAGCGCGAGAGCCCGGAGCCGAACCGCCGTACCGACCGGGCCGGGGAGCGTGCCGCGCAGGCCGAGCGGGCGGCGCAGCGAGCGGCCCGGGCCGAGCGGGCCCGCCGCCGCCGGGCACTGGACCGCGAGTTGGACCGTGCCCGCGCCGACCAGCAGCGGGCCGAGGACGAGCTGGCCGAGGCGGTCGGGCAGGAGCGCGACGGGGTCGCCGTACTCGATGGGATCGAGACGGAGCTGGCCGAGTTGGAACGCCGGCGCGCGGTGGCGGAGCAGGACCTGAGCCGGTCCAAGCTGGCTCGGCGGGCGGCCGAACGGGCGGTGACCGTGGCCCGCCGCCGGGCGGGCGAGGTCGAGGCGGCCGTCGAGGCGTTGGTGGCCGAAGAGGGGGATGCGGACGTGGGCGGTGGGGCGGCAGACTGACATCGATGGATGACGACGAGTGGGTGGGCCGTCTGCGGGCGGCCGTCCCCGAGCCGCGAGCGCGGGTGGCGTCCGAATGACGCCGGAGCAACTCGCCGCCGCCAGCAAACCCGCCGTCCTCGACCTCGGCGACGGGTTCAGCAGGTGTCCGAGCACGCTGCGTCGGGCTCGGCTGCTCGGCATCTCCGGCTGGGCCTTCTACATCAGCGGTCGGGCCGGGGCGCTCGGCGACGTACGCGCGGAGACGGCCGCCGCGGCGATCGGCTTCGTCGCGCCGGACGCCGTCGCGGACGGCTGGGACGCCGCCGCCCGGGTCCTGCCGCCGGTCGAGGTGGCCGCCGCGAGTCTCGCCGAGTGCTGCCGGTGGGGGACGGAGATGCTGGGCGTGCTACCCGGGATCGAGCGCCTGGCCGACCTCGTCGAGCGGGCGGTCGCCGCCGCCGACACCAGCGGCATGCCGCTCTTCGCCGCGTGGCGGGCCATGCCGCTGCCGGACCACTCTCCGGGCGCCCGGAGCGCGGCCGGGCTGCGGCTGCTGCGGGAACACTTCACGGGCGCCTACCTGCTGGCGGTACGGGCCGCCGGCATGACCCCGCTGGAGGCGGTGCTGGCCGGGCCGGAGGGCGAGGCCGGCGCGGTGGCGTGCGGCTGGCCGCCGCCGTACCCCGCGGTCGGGCCGTTGGTGCGTCGGCGGCTGTGGGCGGAGGCGGTGACCGACCGGCTGGCCGCGCCCGCGTTCGCGGCGCTCGGCCCCTCCGACGGCACCGAGCTGGTGGAGCTGCTGCACCACACCCGCGCCGGCCTCGCCTGACCGGTTCCGCGCCGCAGGCCGGAAGAGGTGGAAGTGTAGAACATTTGATTCCACACTCGTGTCATGGAACGCATCGGTGTCCGGGAGCTCAACCAGAACACGAGTCAGGTACTGGCGCGGGTGAGCGGTGGCGAGACGGTTGAGATCACCGACCGCGGTCACCCGATCGCCCGACTCGTGCCGGTGAGCGACGACAGGTCGATGTTGGCCAAACTGGTGGCGTCCGGCCGTGCCGTCGCCCCCACCGGCGGAGGGCCGGTGCCCCTTCCACCAAAGCTGGGCGACGAGGAAGTCGATGTGGCCGCCGACCTCAGCGCCATGCGTGACGAGGAGCGCTGGTGATCTATCTCGACTCCGCCGCCGTCGTGAAGCTGGTCAGGCAGGAGGCCACCGCGGCCGCGTTCGCCGAACCGATGCTCCGCAGTCTCGATGCCATCCACCTGGCCACCGCCCAGGTCCTGACCAACGAGTCCGGCACCGCACTCGTCGCCTTCGTCACCTACGATCGCCGACTGCTCGAATGCGCCAAGGAAGCAGGGTTGCCCGTGGCGAGCCCTGGCCAGAACTGATCGACTGGTCGGCCAACGCCGCCGCCACGGAAAATGGGCGGCGTTCGCGGCCGACGGCTGCCAGGATCTCCTGCCGTGACCCTTCCCGCCGGCTGGACCACGCGCCGGCCCACCCTCGACGACGTCCCGGCGATCCTCGCGGTGGTGCACGCCGCCGACACCTTCGCCGTCGGCCATCCCGACTTCGACGCCGAGGATGTCGAGCAGGCGCTGACCGCGCCCTACTTCGACCCGAGCCGGGACTCCTGGCTGGCGCTCGACCCGGACGACACCGTCGTCGCCTGGGCGACGGTCGACAACCCGACCGGGGTCGGCCGGGAGTTCGTGGAGGTCTACGTCGACCCCGAGCGGGCCGCCACCCTCCGTGCGCCGCTGCTCGCCCGCCAGCTCGACCGGGTCGCCGAGCGCGCCGCGGAGCGGGGGTTGCCGGCGCTCACCGCCCGCTGCGCGGTGTTCGCCCCGGAGCGCGACTGGGACCGGGACCTGCGGGCCGCGGGCTTCACCCTGGCCAAGCGGTACGTGCGGATGCGCCGCACGTTGGCCGACCTGCCCGCCGAGCCGACGATTCCGCCGGGCGTGACGGTACGGCCGGTCCGCTCCGACGACGAGGCCGAGCTGCGGGAGTTCCACCGGATCCACGACGCCGCCTTCGGCGACACCCCGGACCACGAGCCGCTGTCGTACGAGCGGTGGCGGGCCCGCATCGGTGACGTGACCGCCTGGGACGAGTGGTTCGTCGCCGAGGTCGACGGGGTGCTCGCCGGCGCGTTGCACTCCTCGGACCAGGCGCTCGACCGGCAGGAGGGCTGGGTGAAGAGCCTGTCGGTGCTGCCCGCGTACCGCCGCAGGGGTGTCGGTGCGGCGCTGCTGCGCCGCGCGTTCGCCCGCTACGCCGACAAGGGCCGGCAGTTCGCCGGCCTCGGCGTGGACCTCACCAACCCGACGGCCCCGGTGTCGCTCTACCGCTCGGTGGGCCTGCGGGAGACCGGGTGGACCGACATGTACGAGCGGGTCGTCCCGGCCGTCGGTGTGTGATTGACGACCCCGGCCGGGCCCGACGGGCGTCCGGATCGGCTCCGGTTGCAGACTGGGGGCGTGGGATACGCGCTACGGGGACGCGGTGCCGGTGGGGCGGGACCGCAGCTCGGTGACGTAGTCGTCCGGCGCGCCCGCCTTCTCGGCGGCGTTCGCGATCTCCGACAGGTACCACGACGTCGGCAGGCCGCCCTCGTAGCCGTCGAACACGTAGATCCACGCCGTGACGTCGCCGTCGAGGGTGGAGACCCGTACGTGCAGCTTGCGGTAGGTGCCGGCAGTCACGCCCTCGATCTCGTCGAGCTGCGCCGCGTCGTACGGGTGGATGTCGTAGATCGCCACGAACACCCGGTCGCCGGGGGACTCGACGACGGTGCTGACCGCGCCCTCCCAGCCGATCACGTCCTCGCCGGCGAAGGTCAGCCGCCACCCCTCCAGCCAGCCGGTGCCGACCATCGGGGAGTGCGGGCAGTAGGCCCGCATCCGGGACGGATCGAGGTTTGAGCCGTAGGCGGCGTGATGACCCACGGCGATGACGATAGCCCGGCGGACGGGTGGGGGAGAATACGACTGTGCGTGTCGGATGCGCTCGGGAGAAGAAAGTCACTGTGAGCACAAGCGAAGGGCGAACGTGGTGAGCGCGAGGAGTGCAGCGCAGCGGAGCCCCGCAGTCGCGAGCGAAAGGATGGCGCTGTGAGCCGGATCGTGATCATCGGCGGTGGGCCGGCCGGGTACGAGGCGGCACTGGTCGCCGCCCAACTGGACGCCGATGTCACCGTGGTCGAGGCCGACGGCGCGGGCGGGGCCTGCGTGCTCTCCGACTGCGTGCCGTCGAAGACCTTCATCGCCAGCTCCCAGGTGGTCACCGGCTATCGGGACACCGAGGAGTTCGGGGTGCACTCGGACGGCCTGGAGGCGGTGACCGTCGACGCGCAGGCCGTGCACTCGCGGGTGAAGCGGCTGGCGTTGGCACAGTCCGCCGACATCCACGCCAAGCTGCTCAAGGCGGGTGTCACCTTCGTGGCCGGCACCGCCCGCCTCGGCGATGACGCGCTCGGGCACACCCACCGCGTCATCGTCACGCCCGTCGACGGCGGCGAGGAGTACCCGATCGACGCGTCCACCGTGCTGGTCGCCACCGGCTCGACGCCCCGGCAGTTGCCCACCGCCGTACCCGACGGTGAGCGCATTCTGACCTGGCGTCAGGTGTACGACCTGCCGGAGCTGCCGGAGCACCTGATCGTGGTCGGCTCGGGTGTGACCGGCGCCGAGTTCGCCAGCGCGTACCTCGCGATGGGGGTGGAGGTCACCCTGGTCTCCAGCCGCGACCGGGTGATGCCGCACGAGGACGCCGACGCGGCGTCGGCCATCGAGCGGGTCTTCCGTAACCGGGGCATGAACATCCTCAACAACTCGCGGGCCGACGCGGTGCGGCGGACCGCCGACGGGGTCGAGGTGGAGCTGTCCGACGGGCGCAGGGTCAGCGGCTCGCACGCTCTCATCGCGGTCGGCTCGATCCCGAACACCGCCGACCTTGGCCTGGCCGAGTACGGCGTGGAGCTGGGCCGGGGCGCTTACGTCACGGTCGACCGGGTCTCCCGGACGAACGTGCCCGGCATCTACGCCGCCGGTGACTGCACCGGCGTGCTGCTGCTGGCGAGTGTGGCCGCCATGCAGGGTCGGATCGCCATGTGGCACGCCCTCGGCGAGGCAGTGCGCCCGCTGCGGCTGCGGACCGTCGCCGCGAACGTCTTCACCGACCCGGAGTTGGCCACCGTCGGCGTCTCGCAGGACGAGGTCGACGCGGGCAAGGTGCCTGCCCGGCAGGTGATGCTGCCGTTGTCCGGCAACGCCCGGGCCAAGATGGACGACCTGTCCGACGGCTTCGTGAAGTTGTTCTGCCGCCCGGCGAGCGGTCAGGTGATCGGCGGTGTGGTGGTCGCTCCGAAGGCCAGCGAGCTGATCCTGCCCATCACGATGGCCGTGGAGAACAATCTGACGGTCAACGAGCTGGCCCAGACGATCACCATCTACCCGAGCCTCTCCGGCTCCATCACCGAGTCCGCCCGCCAGCTAATGCTCCACGAGCTGGAGTAAGCCCTCATCCTCGTCGATCATGGACTTGTGGTGGCCGTTCTGCGGCGTCGCACCCCTTTTGTCAGGCACCACAGCTCCATGATCGACGGGTGAACGCCGGACCTGGGTCGTCGCTACCGTCGCCAGGACCGCTACCTCGGTGAGGATCAGGAGGCGTTCGGCCAGGCCGATCAGCAGGCGGTCGCCGGGATAGGCGGACCAGACCATCGCCGCCGACAGGGCCAGGCTCAGCACGACCAGGGTGCGTAGCGTCCTGGCGGTGGGCGTCAGGTCGGGGCGACGCGCGAGCAGCCAACCGCCGATCGGGAGGGCCAGGAAGGCGACCACCGACGCGTACCGGTGCACGTAGGCGGACGCGGTCATGGCGGCGCCGGGCTCGTTCGTCGGCA
Organism: Micromonospora sp. NPDC051543; assembly: GCF_044454415.1. NCBI lineage: Bacteria > Bacillati > Actinomycetota > Actinomycetes > Micromonosporales > Micromonosporaceae > Micromonospora > Micromonospora sp. NPDC051543. Next base: position 130,604 of record NZ_JBITDT010000006.1, on the reverse strand, counting down.
CCACGGCGGCCAGCAGCAGCCCCGCCACCCACGCGCCGAGCAGCAAGTCCACCGCCCGTCCGGTACGGCGTAGCCCGCACATCAGTGCCACGGTGGCGAGCGCCAGCACCACCATGGCGACGTCGATGACACCGCCCCGGTCGGAGACGGCGAAGTCGCTGATGGTCAGCGTCCACGGGTTGAGGTCGTCGTTGACCTCCAGGTGACCGATCACGGTGAGCAGCGCCGCGACGGCGATCCCGCCGAGGGCCAGCAGGCCGGTACTCCGGGTTACAGGCATGCCTCAGCCTGTCGCCCCGAACACCCCACCCAGATCCGGGAAGCCCACCGACCCGGCCCCCAAAACCCACCCCTAGAGGCCGCTTCCCACGTTCAGGCGTGGCGGAACCACTGGTCGGGTCGGCTGAGGTTACTAGGCGACGTTGAGGTGGATGTTCCCAATGCGGGCGACGATGTCGAGGTGGCCGCCCAGGCCGGTGACGTAGGCACGAAGGGTGTCCAGACTGGTGTGCTCACCGTTCTCGATCTGGCTGATCCTGGCCTGGGTCAACCCTGCGGCCTCGGCCAGTTGGGTCTGAGTCATCCCCAGGTGCTTGCGGATCTCCGCCAGCTGCGCGCCGCTCACCAGTGCCAGCATCTGCTCACGGTGCTGAGCCCGGCGGGCGACCCGATCCGGGTGCTCCCAGGACGGATCGAGGTCTCGGGCCTTGGCCCGTACGTCCCGCCAGTCCACTCCGTCCGTCATCTCTGTGTGCCCTTCAGCCTCGAGAGGTGCTCCTGGAATCGGTCGTCCGCCAACGGGACCGCCGCCTTGTACCAACTCTGCCACTGGCCCGACTTGTCGCCGGCGACCAGGAAGACCGCTTCTCGAACGGGAGAGCGGGGCCGTGTTCGGCGAGAAGGTCGATGGCCTCGCTGACGAGGTCGGCGGTGGCAGGTTCCGTCTCGCAGAGATGGAGAAACCACTTCTCGACCTCGGGATGAAGTGTGACCTCCCACATGCCGTCAATATAAGCCAAGCTTATACACGACTCGTCTCGCGACACTCAGTCGACGGGGACTTCGGTGGCGGTGCGGGCGTGGCGGGCGCTGACCAGGGTCATCGCCCAGCCGGCCGCCGCGAAACCGGCCGCCGCTGCGGCGGCGATGATGGCCAACCGCCAGGCCGACTCGGTGAGCGCGGTGCCGCCCAGGTGCCCGATCAACGCGCCGTAGCTGGCCCAGCCGACCGCGGCGATCATCTCGTAGAGCGCGAACAGCCGGTACGGGTAGCGGCTGCGGCCGGCCGAGAAGCAGGCCGCCATCCGTCCGCCCGGCACGAACCGGCAGAGCAGGATGACCATCGGGCCGGGTTGTCGGAGACCCTGGGTGACCCGGCTGGCGACCCGGCGGGCGCGGCTGAGCTCCGCGTGCCGGGGTGCCCGCCGGTCCGGGGCGAGACGGCCGAGCAGATAGCAGGCCAGGTCACCGGCGAACACGCCGAGCGCGCCGACGGCGATGGTGACCGGCAGGCTGAGGCCGCCGTAGACGGTCAGCGCGCCACTGGTGATCATGACGATCTGGGTGGGGATGACGGGTACGAAGGCGTCGGCGACGAGGAGCCCGAGCAGCACCAGGTACGCCCACGTCGGCGACGCGACGTCAGTCAGTAGTTCGGGCACGCCTGCCACCTCGTCGGATGCGGCCGATTGGGTGTCTTGAGCCTGACGGCATGGCGGGCGTCACGGTGGACGGGGCCGGGGCGTCGTGACCGCCGACACCACAGGGCCACCCTGTTCCAACGAGGCAGGCGTCCCGCTGGTGACGGTCCCAGCGTGGCCCGAGGTGGTCGCCGGATCGGCGTGCGTCGGCGTACCGTGGTCGGCGCGGCCCAGCACGCCGGGTCCCCCGTTCCTGACGATGCGGGCCGCTCAGGGCCGCCGGCGGGTCCCGCGCCGGCGGCCCGCCTTCCTTCCCACGGCCGCAAATCCGGGTGCGTCCCCGACCGCCCGACGGGTAGCGTCGCGGCATGCGCAGCGCGGTAGTGATGACGACGACGCCGGGTGTCCCCGGCGTGCCGCGCTGACGTAACCACCGTCGACCAGGCCCGGGGCGATCCGCCCCCGAGGGCCGTTCGGCGTTCGGTGCCCAGGTCGCCTCCGGGTCGTACCCGATCCAGGAGCCCGACATGATCGACCACCGTAGGCTCGGCCGTGAGCTGGACCTGTTCGTCTCCGACCCGCTGGCCGGCGCCGGCCTGCCCATCTGGCTGCCCGCCGGCGCCGCCGCCCGGCACGCCGTCGAGGAGTACGTCCGGGAGTTGGAGCGCCGCTCCGGCCACCAGCACGTCTACTCGCCGCCGTTGGGTAAGCGGGAACTCTTCGAACTCTCCGGCCATCTCGGCTACTTCGCCGACGACATGTTCCCGCCGCTGCGGCTGAGCGCCGACGACGAGTTCGTGCTCCGGCCGGCGCTCTGCCCGCACCACGCGCTGGTGTTCCGCGCCCGGGGCCGCTCCTACCGGGAGCTGCCGTTGCGCGTCGCGGAACTGGGCGGGATGTACCGCTCGGAGCGTTCCGGGGTGCTCGGCGGCCTGTCCCGGGTACGCGCCATCTCCCTCAACGACGCGCACATCTTCTGCGCTCCCGAGCAGGTCGGCGCGGAGGTCGTCGAGATCCTGGGGCTGATCCGCGCCGCGCACGCCGCGCTCGGCGTACGCCCGGCGGGGTTCCGGCTGTCGCTGCGCGGACCGGGCGGGAAGTACGTCGGCGACGACGCCCAGTGGGCCCGCGCCGAGGACCTGCTGCGGGGCGCGCTGGCCGGGGTGGAGTACGTCGAGGCGCCGGGGGAGGCCGCCTTCTACGGCCCGAAGATCGACATCCAGATCGTCGACGCGGCGGGCCGGGAGTCGACCATCTCCACCATCCAGGTGGACTTCGACAAGCCGGAGCGGTTCGACCTGTCGTACACCGACTCGGACGGCAGCCGGCGTCGACCGGTGATGCTGCACCGCAGCCTGGTCGGCAGCATGGAACGGCTGTTCGCGTACCTGATCGAGGCGCACGAGGGCGCGTTCCCGGCCTGGTACGCGCCCGTCCAGTTGGTGGTGCTGCCGGTGGACGACGGGCAGGCCGACGCGGCTGCGGAGCTGGCCCGGCGGGCCGTCGACGCCGGGCTGCGGGTCGAGGTCGACGCCGCCGGCTCGCTTGGCGCCCGGGTCCGGGACGCGACCCGCCGCCGCGTCCCGTACCTCGGGGTCCTGGGTGCCCGGGAGGCCGCCGCCGGCGCGCTCGCCCTCCGGCTGCGCGACGGCCGTGCCCTGGCTCCGATGCCGGTCGACGCCGCGCTCGCCCTGATCGGCGGGCAGGTCGCCGCCCGCTCGGCGGATCTGCTCCCGGGCTGACATGACTAGACCGACGCCGGTTGAGCGGCGGTGGCCGACTCCTCGTCGACCGCCGCGCCGGTGAACTGCGAACGGTACAGCCGGTGGTACGCGCCGTGGGCGGCGAGCAACTGCTCGTGGGTGCCCTGCTCGACGATGCGACCCTCCTCCATCATCAGGATCAGGTCGGCGTCCCGGATGGTGGAGAGCCGGTGCGCGATGACGAAGCTCGTCCGGTCCGAGCGCAGCGCCGCCATCGCCCGCTGGAGCAGCACCTCGGTACGGGTGTCCACCGAGCTGGTGGCCTCGTCGAGGATGAGCAGGGACGGCTCGGCGAGGAACGCCCGGGCGATGGTGATGAGCTGCTTCTCGCCGGCGCTGACGTTGCTGCCCTCCTCGTCGATGACCGTGTCGTAGCCGTCGGGCAGGCTGCGCACGAACCGGTCCACGAAGGTGGCTCGGGCCGCGGCGACGATCTCCTCCTCGGTGGCGTCGGGTCGGCCGTAGGCGATGTTGTCGCGGATGGTGCCGCCGAACAGCCAGGTGTCCTGGAGCACCATGCCGATCCGGCCACGCAGGTCGTCGCGGCGCATCGTGGTGATGTCCACCCCGTCGAGCGTGATCCGTCCGGCGTCCAGCTCGTAGAAGCGCATGATCAGGTTGACCAGGGTGGTCTTGCCGGCACCGGTCGGGCCGACGATCGCGACGGTGTGCCCCGGCTCGGCGACCAGCGACAGGTCGTCGATCAGCGGCTTGTCCGGCGTGTACCGGAAGGAGACGTGCGCGAACTCGACGCGGCCGTGCGGGTCGGCGATCCGGGCCGGCTGGGCCGGGTCGGGGCTCTGCTCGTCGGCGTCGAGGACGGCGAAGACCCGTTCGGCCGACGCCACCCCGGACTGGAGCAGGTTGGCCATCGAGGCGAGCTGGGTGAGCGGCTGGGTGAACTGGCGGGAGTACTGGATGAACGCCTGCACGTCACCGAGGCTCATCGCCCCGGAGGCCACCCGCAGCCCGCCGACCACGGCGATCGCCACGTAGCTCAGGTTTCCGATGAACATCATCGACGGCATGATGATCCCGGAGATGAACTGCGCGCCGAAGCTGGCCCGGAACAGTTCCTCGTTCTTCGCGTGGAAGGCGGCCTCCACCTCGCGCTGCCGGCCGAAGACCTTCACCAGCTCGTGCCCGGTGTACGCCTCCTCGATCTGGCCGTTCAACGCGCCGGTGTGCGTCCACTGCGCGATGAACTGCTTCTGCGACCGCTTGGCGATGCGTTGGGTGACCAGCACCGACAGGGGCACCGCGACGAGTGCCACCAGGGCCAGCAGCGGCGAGATCCAGAACATCACGGCCAGCACGCCGATCACGGTCAGCAGCGAGGTGAGCAGCTGACTGAGGGTCTGCTGGAGGCTGGTGGAGATGTTGTCGATGTCGTTCGTGACCCGGCTGAGCAGCTCACCGCGGGGCTGCCGGTCGAAGTAGGGCAGCGGCAGTCGGTTGAGCTTCTCCTCCACCTCGGCGCGCAGCCGCAGCACCGTGCGCTGGACCACCCCGTTGAGCAGCCAGCCCTGCCACCACGACAGCACGCTCGACGCCAGGTAGAGCCCGAGCGCCAACAGCAGCACCCGGCGCAGCGCGTCGAAGTCGATGCCCACCCCGGGCACCACGTCCATCCGGGCCAGCATGTCGGCGAAGCTCTCGTTGCCGCTGGCCCGTGCCGCGGCGACGGCCTGGTCGGCGGTGGTGCCCGCCGGCAGTTGCCGACCGATCACCCCGCTGAAGATGAGGTCGGTGGCGTGGCCCAGGATCTTCGGACCGGCCACGCTGAAACCGACACTCACCACGGCGAGGGTGATGATCGCGCCCAGGTGAAGGCGGTGCGGGCGCAGCCGGCCGAGCAACCGTCGGGCCGACGGTCCGAAGTTCATCGACTTCTCGGCGGGCATTCCCGCGCTCATCCAGGGCGGGCCGCCGCCGGGTCGGCCCGCCGGCAGCCGCTTCGGCGTCTGCCCGTCGCCGCCGGGCTGCTGCGCGGCTCCGCCGCCGGGCTGAGCGGCCTCGCCGGTCGGCGTCCGCGGGTCGCCGGCAGGCTTCTGATTGGGTACGGCCGCGGCGCGCGGCTCGTTCTGCTCGCTCACGCCGCCACCTCCGCCGTCTGCTGGGAGGCCACGATCTCGGCGTACGTCGGGCAGGTCTCCAGCAACTCCGCGTGTCGTCCCACTCCGACGACCCCTCCGTTCTCGAGCACGATGATCTGGTCGGCGTCGACGATCGTGGACACCCGCTGGGCCACGATCACCACTGCGGACTGCGCGGTGACCGGCCGCAGCGCCGCCCGCAGCCGGGCATCGGTGCCGAGGTCCAGCGCGGAGAACGAGTCGTCGAACAGGTAGATCTCCGGCCGCCGGACCAGTGCCCGGGCAATGGCCAGGCGTTGCCGCTGCCCGCCGGAGACGGTGCTGCCGCCCTGCGCGATCGGCGCGTCCAGTCCGCCGGGCATCTGGGCCACGAAGTCCCGGGCCTGGGCGATCTCCAACGCCGCCCACAGCTCCTCGTCCGTGGCGTCCGGGTTGCCGTAGCGCAGGTTGCTGGCGACCGTGCCGGTGAACAGGTACGGCCGCTGCGGCACCAACCCGATACGTCGCCACAGCTCGTCGGGTTCCAACTCGCGTACGTCGACCCCGTCGACAAGCACCGCGCCGTCGGTCACGTCGACCAGGCGCGGGACGAGCGACAGCAGGGTCGTCTTGCCGGCGCCGGTGCTGCCGATGATCGCCGTCGTGGTGCCGGCGGTGGCGCGGAAGGAGATGTCCCGTAGCACCGGCTCGACCGCGCCCGGGTACTGGAACCGCACCCCGCGCAGCTCCAACTCGGCCCGGCTGGGCAGCTCGGTGACCGGCGTGGCGGCGGGAACCACCGAGGAGTCGGTGTCCAGCACCTCGACGATGCGTTCGGCGCAGACGGCTGCCCGGGGCACCATCATCAGCATGAAGGTGGCCATCATGACGGCCATCAGGATCTGCATCAGGTACGCCAGGAAGGCGGTGAGCGCGCCGATCTGGATCGCGCCGGAGTCGACCCGCTGCGCGCCGAACCAGAGCACCGCCACGCTGGACACGTTGAGCACCAACATGACCACCGGAAAAATCAACGCCAACAACCGTCCGGTACGCAGGGCGGTGGCGGTCAGGTCGGCGTTGGCGACGCCGAAGCGCTCCGTCTCGTACGGCTCGCGCACGAACGCGCGGACCACCCGGATGCCGGTGATCTGCTCGCGCAGCACCCGGTTGACCGTGTCGATCCGGGTCTGCATCAGTCGGAAGCCCGGCACCATCCGGCGGATGATCGCGCTCAGCGCGACGGCCAGCACCGGCACGCTGACCAGCATCAGCCAGGAGAGCCCGATGTCCTCGCGCAGCGCCATGACCACCCCACCGACGCTCATGATCGGTGCGGCGACCAGCATGGTGCAGCTCATCAGTACGAGCATCTGCACCTGTTGGACGTCGTTGGTGTTGCGGGTGATCAGCGACGGCGCCCCGAACCGGGCCACCTCGCGGGCGGAGAAGCTGTTGACGTGCGAGAACAGCCGGGCGCGGACGTCCCGGCCGAAGCCCATGGCGACCTGCGCGCCCAGGTAGACGGCCGCGATCGAGCAGACGATCTGGATCAGACTGACCAGCAGCATCCAGCCGCCGGTGTGCACGATGTAGCCGGTGTCACCCCGGGCCACACCCTTGTCGATGATGTCGGCGTTGAGGCTGGGCAGGTAGAGCGAGGCCATGGTGCCCACGAACTGGAGCAGCACCACCGCCAGCAGCGGTCTGGAGTACGGGCGCAGTTGGCCGCGCAACAATCGGATCAGCACGACGTTTCCTCCGCGTCGGTGGGTCGTCCGGTCATCTGCGGGTCGTGGCCGCTGCCGATGACTTCGAGTAGGAACTCCCGGATCACCTGGGCCTTCGCCGGGTCGGCGTCGACAGAGGTGAGCGGGCGTCCGGAGTGCATGAGAGCGCCGAGCGCGGCCACGCGCTCCCGGCCGGCGGGGGTGATGACGAGGCGGATGCTGCGTCGGTCGCTGTCGTCGCGCTGGCGCTCGACCAGGCCGTCGCGTTCGAGGGTGTCGACGATGCCGGTCAGGGTCGCCGGGCGGACGAACCCCTTCTCGGCGACCTGGCGGTGGGGCAGCTCGCCGTGCCGGGCGAGCGTCATCAGGGTGATCATGCCGGCCTGGGTGAGGCCGTGCTCCTCGGCGAGGAAGCGGTTCCAGCGCTGCCCGACGAGGTGCCCGGCCACGACCAGTAGTCGTCCCAGCGGCACATCCTGGAGGGTGATGAGTTCCACGAGAGCACATTAGCTCCCTGATAGTCAGGGGCCAAACGAAATAGCCGCAGCGGTGGCGACGAACACGAGTTGCAGGATCGTGCGCTGCCCCAGCGGGGTGACCGGGCGTCCGGCGAGGGTCAGCCTCCGGCGTGCGGCCGAGACGTTCGCCGGGAACATCGCGAGCAGGAGCAGGCTGAGCCCGGCCGCGGCGGGGCGGGCGGTCGTCGGGAGCAGCAGCCCGACCGCCCCGACCAGCTCCAGTACGCCGGTGAGGGTGACCAGCAGGTCCGGCCGGGGTAGTCGGGGCGGGACCATCGCGATCAGGTCGGCGCGGCGTCGGCCCACGAAGTGCGCAACGCCGGTCAGCACGAACATCAGGGCCAGTCCGACCCGCAGCGCGGGATGCCAGCCGTCGAGCGCGGAGACGCCGGCCAGGCCGGCCAGGCGGGCCAGTGCGCTGCCGACGGCCAGGACGATCAGGGGTGCCATCGAAATCCTCCTCGCGGAAACTTGTCGGTGACAAGATTGCGGTGACCGATGGCATCTTGTCAATGACAAGATTAGGATTCGGGCATGACCGAGACGCGTGCGTACCATCACGGCGACCTTCGCCGCGCCCTGCTCGCCGCGGCGCTGGAGGCCATCGAGGAGGTCGGACCCGCCGCGCTGAGCCTGCGCGACCTGGCTCGTCGGGCCGGTGTCTCGCACGCCGCGCCCACCCACCACTTCGGTGACAAGGCGGGGCTGCTCACCGTCCTCGCCACGGAGGGCTTCGACCGGTTGGCGCAGGCGCTGGTCGGCGCCGGCGACGACCTGCTGACGGCCGGCGTCGCGTACGTGGACTTCGCCGTGGCGCACCGCGCCTACTTCGAGGTGATGTTCCGGCCCGAGCTGCACCGGGTCGACGACCCCGAGCTGACCGCCGCCCGCGAGCGCGCCGGCGCGGCACTCCGCGCGGGGGTGGCCGCCCGTGACGCATCCGGCGACACCGGCCTGGACTCGCTCGCCGCCTGGTCCATCGCCCACGGCTTCGCCACCCTGTGGCTGGCCGGCGCCTTACCGGACCGCGTAGGCGGCAACCCCGGTAAAGCTGCCCGCGAAGTCCTGGGCCGCCTAACTCGAGAATCCAACCGTACGTAGACACGCTGGAGCATCGCGAGGTGGTGTGGGATGGGTCGTGGTGTAGCGGTGGCTGGACGGCGAGGTCGAGAGTGACTCGGTAGCGCCGTGTGCGGAGCAGCGGCGGGCACTGATCCGGGTAAATCCGTTTCGTGTTGAACCTTTGTCGTGGACGCCCCGTTGGAGCTGGACAGCGATCGCCCACGCGAGAGGACCAGGAGCATGCCCCGACGCGCACCCGCCCATACGCCAATGGCCTACCAGCAGATCATCGACAACCCGGGCATCGCCGATCCCAGTATCGCGATGGACTGGGCACACCGGTCAGGTCGACTTGCACGTGGCTCCGATCACTTCGGTAAGTTGAGCCGGGGAGTGTTGGATGACTTTGCCCGCTCGCACGGGCTTCCCGCCGGCTACTACACCCTTGAGAGGGAGGGCGGGGAATATTTCCTGAGGAAGCATCCTTATCTTGCTCCCGGCGGTGCCGACCCGAGGGCCGCGGCAGCTCAGCGAATTGACCCGCCCGCCCGCTGGAGGCGACCGTTCGTGCCGGCTGCCTATCAGGCGGTCATCGACGACCCGGGCATCGCCGATCTCAGCCTCGTCATGGACTGGGCGCACCGGTCAGGTCGACTTGCGCGTAGCTCCGATCACTTTGGTCAGTTGAGCCGGGCAGTGTTGGATGACTTTGCCCGGTCGCACGGGCTCCCCGCCGGCTACTACACACTCGAGTGGGATGGCGCGAAATATTTCCTGGGGAAGCATCCTGATCTTGCCCCCGGCGGTGCCGACCCGAGGGCCGCGGCAGCTCAGCGAATTGACCCGCCCGCCCGTTGGGGGCGAGTGTTCACCCCGGCTGCCTATCAGGCGGTCATCGACAACCCCGGCATCGCCGACCCCCGCATCGTGGTGGCCTGGACACATGCGACAGGCCGAATGCCACTTACCACCACCAGCCTCGCTGTTATGGGCCAGGGAGTGTTGGATGACTTTGCCCGGGCGCACGGGCTTCCCGACGGGTACTACACGTCTGAGCAGCTTGGCGCGAAATATTTCCTGGCGAACCATCCTGATCTTGCCCCCGGTGGTGCCGACCCGAGGGCCGCGGCAGCTCAGCGCATCGACCCGCCCGCCGGCTGGCCCCCGCGACTGTTCGTACCGGTGGCCTATCAGGAGGTCATCGACAACCCCAGCATCGTCGATCACTCACTCATCGCGGCCTGGGCTGGCGCCACCGGCCGACTCGCCAATCTCAACGCCAGCGTTCTGAGCCAGGTGGTGGTGAACGATTTCACTGATGCCCACGGACTGCCCAGAGGTTCGTTCATCCTGAACGTATACGGCAACAGCTCCGTCCTGCTGCCAAACCCCGACCGCTTGCCCCCCAGGGGCGACCCGGAGATCGCGGCGCCCGGCAGGATCCCACTGCCCGAGAGATGGCGACCGAGGGTGCCCGAGGCGTACCAGTACGAACAGGTCATCGACCCGCCACAGCGGCTGCCCGCCCCAGCAAGCCCCGCCCGTTCCTACTCGGCGCCCTCCGGGCAGTACGCCCACGACGCCGCACCCCAGTACTACGCAGGTCCACCCGCCACCGGATCAGACCTGACGTTCCAGAACGCCAACCTCTATTCGGTCGCGGCTCAGTCATCATTCACACCCCAGGACCCGTACCCCTACCCCTTGCCCGAGGTCAGTCAGTACCCGGCTCAATACGGCACGAGCGCGTCCTACGGCGTCAACCAGCCGACCCTTTACGCGCCCACCTACGCGCCCAATTACGAGCCCACCTATGCGCCTTCTTACGAGTCCACCTACACCCAGTACGCCGACAGCGCAGGTCCCGCCTTCAACGCCGCGGGCCCGAGCTACGCCCCCACCGCCGCCACACCGACCATCCAGTACGGCAGCAGCAATGTCGACCAGCGAGCCATCAGCTACACCACACAACAAATGGACTCCATGAGCATCACCAGCGCCAGCTGGCACCCCGACGTGGCAAGCATTCCCTCAGCAGGCGCCGCGACGCGCCACCAGGCCGATTACAGCGTCACCGAAAGCAGATCACCAACTCCTGAACAGCGCCCCAGAAAACAGCGCAAACGCGCTTGACCGTCGGCGGGTGGGGGTCTTACCAACTGGTGGGGAGGGGCATTCCTTCGGTGTAGCCGGCGGCGCTCTGGACACCGACTATCGCCCGCTCGTGGAACTGCGTCAGGTTGCGGGCGCCGGCGTAGGTGAAGGCGCTGCGTACCCCGGCGATGATCTCGTCGATGAGGTCCTCGACGCCGGGGCGGTGCGGGTCGAGGTACATCCGGGCCGAGGAGATGCCCTCCTCGAACACGGCCTTGCGAGCCCGGTCGTACGGGCTGTCGTCGGCCGTACGGGCGCTCACCGCCCGCGCCGAGGCCATCCCGAAGCTCTCCTTGTACCGCCGGCCGTCCGGTTCGGTGTAGAGGTCGCCAGGGGACTCGTAGGTGCCGGCGAACCAGGAGCCGATCATGACGTTCGACGCTCCGGCGGCGAGCGCGAGCGCCACGTCGCGGGGGTGGCGTACGCCGCCGTCGGCCCAGACGTGCCGGCCCAGCTGCCGGGCGGCCGTCGAGCAGTCGAGGACGGCGGAGAACTGCGGACGGCCCACGCCGGTCATCATCCGGGTGGTGCACATCGCGCCCGGGCCGACACCGACCTTGATGATGTCCGCGCCGGCCTCGACCAGGTCGCGTACGCCTTCGGCGGTGACCACGTTGCCGGCCGCCACGGGTACGCCCGGGTCCAGCTTGCGGACCGCCTGCAACGCCGAGATCATCCGTGCCTGGTGGCCGTGCGCGGTGTCCACGACCAGCGTGTCCACCCCGGCTTCGAGCAGCGCGGCGGCCTTGCCGGTGACGTCTCCGTTGATGCCGACCGCCGCCGCGATGCGCAGCCGACCCCGGTCGTCCACGGCCGGCGTGTAGAGGGTGGCCCGCAATGCGCCCTGCCGGGTCAGCACCCCGACCAGCCGGCCGTCGGCGTCCACCACCGGAGCGAGTCGACGTCGGCCGGCGGAGAGCCGGTCGAAGCCGGTACGCGGGTCCGCGTCCGCCGGCACGGTGTGCAGCTCGGTCGACATGACGTGTCGCAGCTGGGCGAACCGGTCCACGCCCACGGTGTCCGCCTCGGTGACCACGCCCATCGGCCGGCCGGCCTCGTCGACCACGATCACCGCGCCGTGTGACCGCTTGGGCAGCAGGTGGATCGCGTCGCCGACGGTCTCGGTCGGGCCCAGGGTGATGGGCGTGTCGTAGACCAGGTGCCGCTGCTTGACCCAGGAGACGACGTTCGCCACGACCTCGATCGGGATGTCCTGCGGGATCACCGTGATCGCGCCCCGACGGGCCACCGTCTCGGCCATCCGTCGGCCGGCGACCGCCGTCATGTTCGACACCACCAGCGGGATGGTGGTGCCCGTGCCGTCGCCGGTGGACAGGTCGACGTCGAGGCGGGAGCCGAGGTCGGAGCGGGCCGGCGCCATGAAGACGTCGGTGTAGGTCAGGTCGTGCGCGGGGGCCGCGCCGGAGAGGAAACGCACCCGGCCATCATTCCCGCCCGCGGACGCCCGCGCCCACCTCGGTGCCGCAAACCACCCCCACCGAGCCCACCTGCGGGGACAAAACTCCGACCAGGGTCAGGAGATGGTACAGATGGGCGCACCTGCCGTGATCACGGCTCCGACCTCGGCGGCCAGTCCGCTGACCGTACCCGCCTTGTGGGCGTGCAGCGGCTGCTCCATCTTCATCGCCTCAAGCACCACCACCAGGTCGCCCTCGGCCACCGTGTCGCCGTCGGCGACCGCGATCTTGACGATGGTGCCCTGCATCGGGGAGGTGAGCGCGTCGCCGCCGACCGGTACGCCGGCCTTCGCGCCGCCCCCGCGCCGGGTCGGCTTGCGGGAGGCGGTTGAGGCTGTGGTCGTACTCCCGCCGAAGCCGGCGGGGAGGCTGACCTCGATGCGCTTGCCGCCGACCTCGACCACGACGGTGTCGCGTTCGGCCGGCGCATCGGCGGCGCCGGCGGCGGCGAACGGCGGCACGGTGTTGTGGAACTCGGTCTCGATCCACCGGGTGTGCACGGTGAACGGCTCGGCGGTGAACGCCTCGTCCCGCACGACGAGCCGGTGGAACGGCAGCGCGGTGGCCATGCCGTCGACGACCATCTCGTCGAGGGCGCGGCGGGCGCGCTCCAGCGCCTCGGTGCGCGTCTCACCGATGATGATCACCTTGGCGAGCAGCGAGTCGAAGTTGCCGCCGATCACGTCGCCGGCCGAGATGCCGGTGTCGACCCGCACGCCCGGGCCGCTGGGCAGGCGCAGGGCCGTGACCGTGCCGGGCGCGGGGAGGAAGTTGCGGCCCGGGTCCTCGCCGTTGATCCGGAACTCGATGGCGTGCCCGCGCGGTGTCGGGTCCTCGGTGATCCGGAGCTTCTCGCCGTCGGCGATCCGGAACTGCTCGCGGACCAGGTCGATGCCGGCGGTCTCCTCGGTGACCGGGTGCTCGACCTGGAGTCGCGTGTTGACCTCCAGGAAGGAGATCGTGCCGTCCTTGCCGACCAGGTACTCCACCGTGCCGGCGCCGTGGTAGCCGGCCTCGCGGCAGATCGCCTTGGCGCTCTCGTGGATCTGCGCGCGCTGGGCGTCGGTGAGGAACGGAGCGGGGGCCTCCTCCACGAGCTTCTGGTGCCGGCGCTGCAACGAGCAGTCCCGGGTGCCCACCACGATCACGTTGCCGTGCTGGTCGGCGAGGACCTGGGCCTCGACGTGGCGGGGCTGGTCGAGGTAGCGCTCGACGAAGCACTCGCCGCGACCGAACGCCGCGACGGCCTCGCGGGTGGCCGACTCGAAGAGCTGGGGGATCTCCTCCATGGTGCGGGCGACCTTCAGGCCCCGACCGCCGCCACCGAAGGCCGCCTTGATGGCGACCGGCAGGCCGTGGTCGACGGCGAAGGCCATCACCTCGTCCGGGCTGCCCACCGGGTCCGGGGTGCCGGGGACGAGCGGCGCGCCGGCGCGCTGGGCGATGTGCCGGGCGGTCACCTTGTCGCCCAGGTCGCGGATCGCCTGCGGGGTCGGACCGATCCAGGTCAGCCCGGCGTCGATGACGGCCTGGGCGAAGTCGGCGTTCTCACTGAGGAAGCCGTAGCCCGGGTGCACGGCGTCGGCGTCGGCCCGGGCGGCGACGTCGAGCAGCTTGTCGATGCGCAGGTACGTGTCGGTCGCGCTGTCTCCGCCGAGCGCGTACGCCTCGTCCGCGAGCGTGGCGTGCAGGGCGTCGCGGTCGGAGTCCGCGTACACGGCGACGCTGCCCAGGCCGGCGTCACGACAGGCGCGGATGACCCGGACGGCGATCTCGCCGCGGTTGGCGATCAGTACCTTGCGCACCTTCGTGGCTCCTCCCGGCAGGTTACTGACGGGGAGTGTATCGGCCGGCCCGGGCGGCCCCTAACGATCGCTCAGTGTGGGATGGGGCACTGGTTTAGTCAAACTTGGCTATTACGCTTGTCTGGTGTCTGCGACTCGGATGATGATCCTCGGCCTGGTGCGGTGGATGCAGCCCGTGCACGGCTACGACGTGCGCCGCGAGCTGCTGAGCTGGAGCGCCGACAAGTGGGCGAACGTGCAGCCCGGCTCGATCTACCACGCGCTGCGCAAACTCACCGAGGAGGGGCTGCTGCGGGCCGTCGCCACCGAGCAGGTCGGTGCCCGGCCGGCGCGTACGACCTACGAGGTCACGCCGAAGGGGGACGACGAGTTCGAGACCCTGCTGCGCAACTTCTGGTGGAACTTCTCCGAGCCCGTCGACCCCTTCACCGCGGCCTTCTCGTTCCTGCCCGCGATGCCCCGGTCCGAGGCGGCGGCGGCGCTGCGCAACCGGGCCAACCTGCTGCGGGCCGGCATGGAGTCGATGCGTGCCTCGCTTCAGTCGGACTGGGTGCGTAACACCAAGCCGGTGCACGTCAGTTGGATGTTCGAGCTGTGGTCGGCGCGGGCGGAGGCGGAGCTGAGCTGGTGTGAGCGCATCGCGGAGCGGATCGAGTCCGGAGTGTCGTACCTGCCTGCTGAACTGCGGGACGCCGAGGGTTGGTCGGGTCCACGGGAGGGCGAGGAGCGGTTCGACCGCGACGCGAAATAATCAACGTTGACTAGAAGCGCTATATCGCGTTAGCCTGCTGTCGGCACAGCGGGGGAGTGCGCCGTCCGGCGTCGTCCCACTCGACGGCCGGCCCACCGGTCCGACCGACACCTGACGGCCGGCCCGACTGGCCGGCCCGACCGACCAGGAGCAGAAATGATCGAGACCAGGGGGCTGCGGAAGTCGTTCCGCTCCCGCGCGGGTCGAGAGACGAAGACGGTGGACGCCGTGCGCGGCGTCAACCTGGAGGTCGCCGAGGGCGAGATCTTCGGCTTCCTCGGCCCGAACGGCGCCGGCAAGACCACCACGCTGCGGATGCTCGCCACGCTGATCGAGCCCGATGGTGGCGAGGCCACCATCGCGGGCGCCGACCTGCGCAAGGACCCGGCGGAGGTGCGCCGCCGCATCGGGTACGTGCCGCAGGGCGGCAGCACCTGGGACGAGTCGACCGCCCGCGAGGAGCTGGTCCTGCACGCCCGGATGTACGGCATCGGCAAGGCCGACGCGCAGCAGCGCGCCGTCCGCGCCCTGGAGGCTTTCCAGCTCACCGAGTACGCCGACCGCAAGTGCAAGACCTACTCCGGTGGCCAGCGTCGACGGGTCGAGATCGCGCTCGGCATCATCCACGAGCCGAAGATCGTCTTCCTGGACGAGCCGACCACCGGCCTCGACCCGCAGAGCCGCGCCCACATGTGGGACGAGATCCGGCGACTGCGCAGCGACGGGATGACCGTCTTCATCACCACGCACTACCTCGACGAGGCCGACGCCCTCTGCGACCGCATCGCGATCATGGACAACGGCGAGGTCGTCGCCGAGGGCACGCCGTCCGAACTCAAGCGGGAGATCTCCGGCGACGTGGTGCTCGTCGGACTCGACGTGGCCGCCACCCCGCAGGCCGCGAAGGCGCTCGACGGCGAGGCGTACGTCAACAAGCTGGAGACCGCCGACGACGGCGGCCTGCGCCTCTACGTCGACGAGGGCGCCACCGCCATTCCCCAGGTGCTACGCCGCCTCGACCACGCCGGGCTCGAGCTGCGCTCGATCGAGCTGCACCGGCCCAGCCTGGACGACGTCTTCCTGACCAAGACCGGCCGCTCGCTGCGCGAGTCCTGACCCCCGGAGAGACGACTCATGAAATTCGCCCGCGACACGTGGCTGATCTTCCAGCGGCAGATCCAGCTCCTGCTGCGCAACCCGGTCTGGGTCTTCGTCGGCGTGTTCCAGCCGGTGATGTACCTGCTGCTCTTCGCCCCCCTGCTCAAGCCGGCCCTGAACGCGCCCACCCAGGCCGCCGCCTACAAGATCTTCGTACCCGGCCTGCTGGTGCTGCTGGCCATCTTCGGCGGCCTGTTCCAGGGCTTCGGCCTGATCGCCGAACTGCGCGCCGGCGTCATCGAACGCTCCCGGGTCACCCCGATCAGCCGCCTGGCACTGCTGCTCGGCCGCTCCCTGCGCGACGTGGTCTCGCTCATCGTGCAGGCCGTCATCATCACGCTGCTGGCGCTCCTGTTCGACCTGCGGGTCTTCATCGGTGATCTGCTGCTGGCGTACCTGATGCTCGCCCTCATCGCACTCATGACCTCGGCCGTCTCCTACGGCGTCGCACTCAAGGTCAAGAGTGAGGACGCGCTGGCCCCACTGATGAACACCGTGGCGCAGCCGGTGCTGCTGCTCTCCGGCATCCTGCTGCCGCTGACCTTCGCTCCCGGCTGGTTGCAGGGCATCGCCGACTGGAACCCGTTCTCCTGGGCGGTCGACGGCACGCGGGCGCTGTTCGCCGGTGACCTGGGCAGCGACAAGGTCTGGCAGGGCCTGACCATCACCGCGGTCCTCGCCGCGCTTGGCGTCTTCTGGGCCGCCCGCCAGTTCGCCCGCAGCGTCCGCTGACGCCTCGCCCTGTGCTTGATCGACTCGGGTTCCTGGAAGTTGGGGTGTCCTACGGCGTGGGATGCCGCGATTTTCAGGAACCCGGGTCGATCACAGCGCCGCTCAGCGCACCCGGGCGAGGGTGAGGCCGTCGGCGATGGGCAGCATCACCGGGTCCACCCGTACGTCGGCCAGCACCTCATCGTTGAACGCCGCGATCGCCCGGTCGTTGACGTCCTGCGGCGCGATCACCCGCCCGCCGCGCAGCACGTTGTCGACGGCGATCACCCCGCCCGGCCGCATTCGCGGCACCAGCTCGGCCCAGTAGACCGGGTACCCGGTCTTGTCGGCGTCGATGAACGCGAAGTCCAGGTGGCGCTCCTGCGGCAGTTCCCGCAGCGTGTCGCCGGCCGGGCCGATACGCAGGTCGATGAGGTCCTGCACCCCGGCGCGGGACCAGTAGCGCCGGGCGATCCCGGTGTACTCCTCGGAGATGTCGAAGCAGGTCAGCCGCCCTCCCTCGGGCAAGCCCCGGGCGATGGCCAACGCCGACAGGCCGGTGAACGTGCCGACCTCGACGGCCTGCCGTACGTCGAGCAGCCGGGTCAGGAACGTCAGGAACGCGGCCTGCTCCGGCGCCACCTGCATGCTGGCGTGCTCCGGCAGCACCGACCGGGTCTCCTCGGCCAGATCTCGAATGATCTGGTCCGGCGGCGCGCCGTGCGCGACCAGGTAGGCGTGCAACTCGTCGGTGAGCGGGATCGACTTCGTGGTCATGAATGGACGTTACCGAGCGGCTCGACCGATTGGCCGCCCGGCGCGACCTTTGTCCACAGGTCCGTGATCTGCAGCCCCAGTTCCGCCAGTAGCCGACGCAGCAACGGCATCGACAACCCGACGACGGTCCCCGGGTCACCCTCGATGCGCTCCACGAACGCCCCGCCCAACCCGTCGATCGTGAACGCGCCCGCCACCGCCAACGGCTCGCCCGTGGCGACGTACGCGGCGATCTCGTCGTCACTGATGTCGGCAAAGTGGACGACCGTCGAGGCGACCGCCTCCGCCCGCCGCCCGGCGACACCGTCGATCAGACAGTGGCCGCTGTGCAGGACCCCACTGCGCCCCCGCATCCGCAACCAACGACGGGTCGCGTCCGCCGCGTCGGTCGGCTTGCCAAGAATCTCCCCGTCGAACTCGAGCACCGAGTCACACCCGATGACCAGGGTCCGCTGGCGGGCCGTGCTGGCGCTGGTGGTTGCGGTGTTGGTGCTTGCGGTGTTGGTGCTGGTGGTGGTGGTGCTTTCCGTGCTGGTGTTGGCGGTGTCCTTGGCGTTGGTGGTTGCGCTGAGCGTCGTGGCGGTCGGATTCAACCGGGCGAGCACCGCCTCGGCCTTGAGCCGGGCCAACTCGAGGCAGAGATCCTCAGCCCGATCGGCCACCACCAGGGATTCGTCCACCCCGCTGACCAGCACGTCCGGCTCGATGCCGGCGGCCCGAAGTGACTTTCGACGAGCGGGACTGGCAGAGGCCAGCACAAGGCGAAGCGGCAGAGTGTCAGACACCGGCCCGACGTTACCCGGCCCGCCACGCCTGACACTCGTTCCCGGCCCTCACCGCCGCGCCGCGCGCCGCCGTGCCGCGCGCCGCAATGATCAACTCAACTTCCAGCAAACCGCGGCATCCCAGGCCACCGGACACCCCAACCTCAAGGAACCCGAGTCGATCGAGGACGCCCGCCGCCGTGGTCCACTCGGCTTCCAGTAAAACCGGGGCATCCCGAGCCACCGGACACCCCAACCTCAAGGATCCCGAGTCGATCGAGGACGCCCGGCACGCCTAGCGACTGATTCTGGGCGGCGGGTCATCTCCGCGCCGCCGACGCCGTGCCACGAAGGCCCACCCAGCCCCAACGGCGACGATCACGCCAAGGGCGGCAAAGCCCCGAACCGCCGAGCCGGCATTGTCGTCCGGCCGAGCATCGGCCGTGCCGGCTGGCGCGCTCACCGATTCAAACCCCAGCGGAGGTACGTCCGCCGTCAGTGCCGCCACAAGATCGATCACGCCGTACCCGTACTCGTCGTCCCGGCCGGGCGGCCCTTTGTCAACGGCTGTGGCCGTGAGCCGGTGGGCCACTTCCTGCGCCGGCAGGTAGGGATACTTCGACCTGATCAACGCCGCCGCCCCGGCCACAATCGCCGCGGCATCGGAGGTGCCGGTGCCCTTACGGTACTTGCCGTCAATGCTCGTGCTGTAAATATCGACTGCAGGTGCGACCACATCAATCTCAGGACCGGTTACAGAGATGTCTGCATGATTCCCGTCGCGACCTACTCCTCCGACCGCGATGACTGCATCCTCCGATGCTGGATAACCAACGGCAGCATCCCCTGGCTTGTTGCCGGCGGCTGCAACCAGAACGACGTCAGCAGCAACTGCTGCTTCGATCGATTGCTGCAACGGGATTCCGGCGCCACCGACCGAAGAAATGCAGATCACGTCTGCCCCATTTCGAACGGCATAATCAACGCCAGCTGCTAGGGCGTCGGGCTCCCCTTGGCCGTCACTGGAGGTGTCGCGTATCGGCAAAATTTTTGCGTCTGGTGCCATGCCTAGGGCGCCCAGAGCGTCTCCTCTTCCGTGGGCGGCGATTAATCCGGCCATGCCAGTGCCGTGGCTGTTCTGGTCGTTCTTTCCGTCGCCCTCTCCGGATATCAAGTCGATTCCATCCAGCAAATTTTTGTCTAGATCGGGATGAGGTTGAACTCCCGTGTCCGGAACTGCGACAACAATCCCTGCCCCTCGAGTGATCCGCTGTGCGTCGCGGACCTTGAGGTAGTTTAGGTGCCACTGATCTGCCCGGACTAGTTCGGCCTCGGTGGGTTCTAAAGTTAGCTGGCTGGCTGCCCCTGCGAACAGGGACGTTGGCGCGATTAGGACCAGAGAGGCAGCCCAAGCTGCCAAACTCTGCGGAATAAGGTAGGTCACCGATCGAGGCCGATGGCAGGTCCTGGGTCAGATGGCCCTGGCTCGTCCGGAGAGCGGACGACTGGGCTTACACCCTTTTCGGTCTCCCAAGGGTGGTCGGGGTCCCAATTCCTCCCGTTCCTATCGCCCTCTGTTTCGTTTGTGCGGCCGGGGGGAGAGTAGGAGCCGAAATTGCTCCCTAAGCCTGGGGTGCCGCCACCGATGGGCGGCAAGCCCTGTGCTCCGGAAGCGCCTCGACCGCTGCCCGGTCGCGTACCGGCACCGCCGGTCGGCGTGGTCCCGGCACCGCCGCCGCCGATTACGCCGCCGATCGGATTTACCTTGCGGGCGGAATTGCCGCCAGGTGAAGGTGAGTTAGCCCCGAAGCCAGGCGTGGCGCCAATTATGCCGTTAGTCGGCGTAGGCCGAGGCGGTGGAACGTGTGGAACTCCGCTGTTAGATCCGCGAGTGGGTCGTTCCATGCTGTTCGTCTGCCCTTGTGGCGGCAAGAGCGGGCGGGCAGGCGAGCTGGTCGATATTTGGGCCGTACCGTAGCCGATGGTTGGGCTGTTCGATGTGACGCCCTGCAACCCTGTGTTTATCGGAGTTGGTGCGGTGCCGAGCCCAGCGCTGCCTAGTACTGGTCCAACTCCACCGGCGGATTGAATAGGATTCGTCTTGGTCGCAACATTCGGTGAGAGCTGCGGCGCGGCTGTATCCGGCCTAACGGGGACGGGAACAATCGGCGGGATCGTTGGGCCCGGAGCAGAGTCGTAGGCGTCTGTGGTGGACGGATCTCGTCGTGACCGAGGGGGTGGGGGTGGGGGTTTTTGGAGGGTGGCTTGGGCTTGTTGTAATTCGCCACTCAGGTTGAACATCATTGCCCGCGCCTGCACGTTCAGCCGTTCCAGGTCGCTGTCCGTCACCGGCGCGTCCACGACCCGATTGCCCATGACCGCCTTGGGGTCGGCGGCGGTGGCCTCGTACGCCCGCTTCTGTTGGAGCTTTGTCGCGTACTCCTCGTGGAGCTTGCGGAGCTCAGCGCGCGTGGTGCCGATGGCCTGGGTGGCGGCGGACAGCGCGGTGTAGTTGGCGGCGGCGGCGTCGTGGGTGTGTCGCACCTTGGCGATCAGGTCGTCGAGTTGGGCGAGGTACGTGCCGGAGGCGGCGCTGGTTTCGGGGGGCCATGCCTCGGCGAGGCCCCGCCGGTACTCCTGAAGTCGGCCGAGGTGGATCTGGGCGAGGTCGCAGACCTTGCGCCAGCCGGCGACCTGTTTCCAGTGGCTGGTGGTGTCGTGGTCCTGGAGGCACGCCCACATGCTGTTGAGGTCCATCAGGTGCCAGTCGGTCTGGCTTGAGGTGCGGCCGCCACCACGCTCGATCACGGGAGGACCACCGGCCTTTCGCTGTCGGGGCCGGTGGGGTCGCTCAGTGTCGGCGTCCGGCTGCCGGGCAGGACGCTTCCCGGGTCGGCGAGGGCGTGTTGGACGTCCACGGCGCGGGCGGCGGAGAAGGCGTCGCTGTCGGCGTACTGGGTGGCGACCCGGTCGGCGACGGCGGCCAGGTGGCCGGTGGCGCCGCGGACGGCGTACACCATGTCGGTCGTGGCCTGCTGCGTCTCGTGGTGGGCGTGCAGGAAGGTGACCAGTTCGACGAACGCGTCGCAGGGGTTGGGCACCTTCGCGGACATGTCTTCGGCGATGTACGGCAGGTGGGGCGCGTAGTTGTTCTCGACCTCGGCGGCGAGCCGGTCGGCGAACTCGCGGAGTTGACGGATGTCGGCCTCGATGCCGCCGTAGCCGTGCAGCCAGGGCGCCGGCTGGTCCTCTTCGGGGATCATCGACCCTCCCTGTCCGTCACCGCACCGTTTCCCTCAGTGAGATTAACGGCTAACCGCCATCCTGGCAGCCCCCACCGGGGCGGCCCGGGTCAGCGAGGGAGACCGGAAGCGCGCCAGGTGTCGGGGCGGGCCGGCCGGCCGCTGCGCGCCCAGGCGGACGTGGCGGCCGGCGCGGGTGGGGTGGCCGGTCGGGACCGCACGATGACCGCCCCGATCAGGGCGGCCAACTCCTCGGCGGTGGGCGCGCCGCGGACGACCCGGAACAGCGGCTCTTCGGCAGGCATGCCGCCAGCGTACGCGGCCCGAAGTCACGTCACACGCACAGTGGCGTGCCGGCGGTGTGACCGTCGGCGGGTCCGGGTACCGTCTCACCGATGTCGAACGCGCTTCCCCAACTCGTCGCTGACCGATACCGGCTTCTGTCGCCGCTCGGCCAGGGTGGCATGGGTCGGGTGTGGAAGGCGCGCGACGAGGTGTTGCACCGCGACGTCGCCATCAAGGAGTTGGTGCCGCCGCCCGGCCTCACCGACGAGGAACGCCGCGAGATGCGGGAGCGGTCGCTGCGCGAGGCGCGGGCCATCGCCCGGCTGAACCACGTCAACGTGGTACGCATCTTCGACGTTCTGCGCACCGACGGCGACCCGTGGATCGTCATGGAGTACGTGGCGTCGAGGTCGTTGCAGGACACTCTCGCCGAGGACGGGCCGGTGTCGGTCGCCCGCACGATCGAGATCGGCCTGGGCGTGCTGGGCGCGCTGAACGCGGCGCACAAGGCGGGCGTCATGCACCGCGACGTCAAGCCGGGCAACGTGCTGCTGGGCGAGGACGGCCGGGTGGTGTTGACCGATTTCGGCCTCGCCACGATCCCCGGTGACCCGAACGTCACCCGTACCGGCATGGTGCTCGGCTCGCCCGCGTACATCTCGCCGGAACGGGCCCGGGAGGGCACCGCCGGGCCGGAGGCCGACCTGTGGTCGCTGGGCGCGACGCTCTACGCGGCGGTGGAGGGCAAGTCGCCGTACGCGCGGCCCTCCGCCATCGCCACGCTGGCCGCGTTGGCCACCGAGCCGATGCCGCCGCCGAAGAACGCCGGCCCGCTCAAGCCGGTGCTCAACGGGCTGCTCCAGAAGGACCCGAACGAGCGGATCACCGCCGAGGTGGCCGAGCGGCTGCTGCGCCGCGCCGCCGGAAAGCGGTCGCGGGGCATCTCGCTGCTCGACGGCGTGCGCCGGCCGGGGCCGAACGGCCCGCGTGAGCCGCGTCCGCCGCTCGTGCCGGCACCCCGCCCGGCCGAGGAGGTCGCCGACCGCCCGGTGTCGCCGCCGGCTCCGCGTACCCCGGGGCCGGTAGCCGCTGCTGCGTCCGGGCCGGCGGTGGCCGACGCGACGCCGACGGAGGTCGTGCCGGCCGGCGCGGACGCCGAGCCGACGGCCACGGTCCCGGCCGAGCCCACGGCGAAGATCGACCGCCCGTCCGAGGCCGAGCCGACCGCGACGGTGCCGGCCGCCGACGACAAGACCGATGACGGTACGCCGGCGGGCGACGACGAGCCGACGGCCGTCGACGGCCCGCCGCCGGTCGCGCCGGAGCAGCGCAAACCCTCGGCGCCCACGTCGGTCATGCCGCCGGTGGGTCCGGCGGGGCGCGCGGCGGTGCCGCAGTTCGAGGGTACGAAGCCGGACAACACCCGCCGGAACGTGCTGATCGGTGCGCTGGTGGCCCTGCTGCTGATCGGCCTCGTGGTGATCGTGCCGATGCTGACCAAGGGCGACGACAACGAGACCCCGCAGGCCGACCCGACGTCCGCCGCCGCGACCTCCGCAGCCCCGACGACCGCCCCGGCGGCGCCCCCGCCGACGAGCGCCGCTGCCAGCCCGACTCCGTCGGCCACGCCGTCGGCCGACCCGAACGCGCTGCCGGCGGGCTGGACGCTGCACAAGGGGCCGACCTTCTCCATCCCGCTCCCACCCGGTTGGAGCGGCCGCCAGACCGGCTCGGACACGGCCGTCTTCAACCAGTCCGGCGGGCCCGGCAAGATGCTGGTCCAGTGGACCCCCACCCCGCTGAAGGACGCGGTCGCCGACTGGAAGGAAAAGGAACCGTACCGTCGGAATCTGGTCAGCAACTACCAGTTGGTGGGCAGCATCAAGGCCTGTGACTGGTATCGGACCTGCGCCGACTGGGAGTGGTTGGAGACCCGGAACAACACCCGCATCCACGTGCGCAATCGGGGCTTCGTGACCGCCAGCAACCGGGGCTACGCCATCCGGTGGGAGATCGCGGAGAAGGACTGGCAGGCCAACCTCGCCAACTTCGACCAGATCGTCAAGGGCTTCAAGCCCGACCGGGTCAACTGAACCGCGTTCCGCACCTGCACGAACCTCTCCCGCATGTTCTTGCGTCGTTCGGGGTATCTGATCTCCAACGACGGAGGGAGGTGCGACATGGGTTACCGATACAGGAACGCCCGGCCCCGGCTGGCACTGTGGATGCTCGTCGCACTCGGGGATGTGGCACTGCTGCTGATCAGCGTTGGGCTTCCGGTACTCGTCGCGCTGTTCGGCGTCGTCGCCATCGCCGTTGGCGCGGTGGGCGTCCGGCGGCTCAGCCGGCGGGACGCGGTCGTCCGCGAGGAAGCTCCGGTGATGGTGCCGGCGATCAGCCGACGGCGGGCCTGACCCGTAACCGGTGGTGTGGCGGCAGCCGGACCGATTGTGCACCGTGCGGTGATAGTCGATCCCGCTGCCGCCAACGGCCCGGTCAGGTGTTGTTCGCGAGGGCGACGAGGCGACTCCGGTCGCCGTTCCAGTAGTTGCGGTCCACGTTGCCGCTGATCCCGGAGACCGAACCCGTGCTGGTGTACTGCCAGAAGCTCCACACCGAAGCGCCGGCCGGCAGGGCGCCGGGGGTGCTCGACCAGCGGGCCAGCCAGAGCGGGTGGTTCGCCCACGGGCCGGTCCAACTGCCGGTGCACTGGTTCCACCAGCTCGTGGTGGTGTAGATGACCGCGTACCGGCCGGTGCGCGAACGGTAGGTGTTCAGGAAGTCCTGCACCCAGTTACGCATTCCGGTGGTGCTGAGGCCGTAGCAGTAGCCGCCGCTGTACGGGTTGGCCTCGATGTCCAGCGCGGCCGGCAGGGTGCGGCTGTCCGCCGACCACGCGCCACCGTTGGAGGCCAGGTAGTTGGCCTGGGTCGAGCCGGCGGAGATGTTGGGCCGGGCGAAGTGGTACGCCCCGCGGATCACCCCGGCGTTGTAGGCGTTGACGTAGTTCGTGTTGAAGGCGGAGTCCTTGACGCTGGTGCCCTCGGTCGCCTTGATGAAGGCGAACTCGATGCCCGCGTTCCGGACGCTGGTCCAGTTGATGCTGCCCTGGTAGTGGGACACGTCGACGCCGGCGGTGGTGGCCGCCGCCGCCGGACCGGCGGTCGCGACCAGGGCGGCCGCCGCGGTGGCGAGGACGGTGAGGCCGGCCGCGAGCGCGCGGCGCAGCGATGATCGGGTACGGGCCATGAGTGCCTCCAGGGACGCCGGTCTATTGACGCCCATCTTTGGAGTTAAGTGCCCTTGATCGCAAGAGTTGTAGAGAAAACTTTCATTGACGGCTGTCGGTGGTCGCCGCGGTTGCGGTGGGTCAACGATCAGCGCAGGGTGGCGGGGTCGAGCTGCCAGCGGAACGGCTCCGCGATGCTCAACGTCTCGCCGGCCTTGGCGACCTGGTCCTCGACGTAGTGCTCGCCGTCGAGCCGGTACAGGCGCAGCGAGTGACCGTCGCCGTCCTGCTCGACCAGCAGGTACCAGGGGATCCGCGCGATGGCGTAGAGCTGCATCTTGACCAGGCGGTCGGCGGCAGCGTTGCCCGGCGAGACGATCTCGCACACCAGCACCACCTCGGCGGCCTCCACGGCCGTGCCCTCGTCGTCGGTGTCAGCGACGACGACGTCCGGGATGACGATCCGGTCCGGCCCAAGCCGAACGTTGACCGCCTCGAAAGCGAGGAAGGATCGTGGCCTCACCGCACGACGCAGGCTGTAGACCAGTTCCCACGACACCAGTTGGTGCCGCTTGCTCGGGGCAGGGCTCACGATCAGGCTCCCGTCGAGCAGCTCGATTCGGTCCGGGGTCTCACCCAGGGCGAAATAGTCGGCCTCGGTCCAGAGACCGAGGTGGTGTCCCAGGGGTTCCGCGCTCATCGGCCCTCACCTCCCGCTTCACTCGCCACCCGATCAGTCTCACAGGATACGAGCCGGTGCCTCGGCAGCGACACGGAACGCCGCCGGTAGGCTCGCGCCCCATGATGTCGATCGACGGACTGGGCGACATGTGGGACACGCTGTTCAGCGCGCAGCCGGATCCGCCCCCGCTGCTGGTGCTGATCACCGCGGCCGTCGCGCTGGTGGTGGTCTCCACCCGGTTGCCCTGGCGGATCGCCCGCAACGCCATCACCATCGCCCACGAGGGCGGGCACGCGCTCGTCGCTCTGCTCACCGGTCGCAAGCTGCGTGGCATCCGGCTGCACTCGGACACGTCCGGGCTGACGCTCTCCGCCGGTCGACCCACCGGGCCGGGCATGATCCTGACCCTGCTCGCCGGGTACGTCGCCCCGCCGCTGATCGGGTTGGCCGGCGCCTGGCTGCTCGGCGGTAACCGGATCACCCTGCTGCTCTGGGTCGCGGTGGCGCTGCTGCTCGCCATGCTGGTCATGATCCGCAACGCGTTCGGCGTGGTGTCGCTGCTGGTCACCGGGGCGCTGGTGTTCGCCGTCTCGTGGTACGCGACGCCGCAGGTGCAGGCCGCGTTCGCGTACACCGGGGTGTGGTTCCTGCTGCTCGGCGGGGTACGGCCGGTGGTGGAGCTGCAACGCCTGCGCGCGCGTGGCCGGATGCCCGCCTCCGACGCCGACCAGCTTGCCGGGCTGACCCCGTTCCCGGCGTTCTTCTGGGTCATGTTCTTCGCCCTGGTCAACCTGGTCGCCCTGGTAGCCGGCGCCCTCCTGCTGACCGGCCCCATCCTCACCGACGCCGGCCTAACCCTCTGACGACGGGGTGCGTCGGGGCGGCGGGCAGAATGGGCCCATGCGATACGTGATCATCGGGGCGGGCGCGGTCGGCGGGACCATCGGCGTACGGCTGGCGCAGGCCGACCGGGACGTGACGCTGGTGGCCCGCGGCGCGCACCTGGACGCGATCCGGCAGCGCGGCCTGACGCTGCGGCAGCCAGACGGCGACGTGACCGCCCGGCTCGCCGCCGTCGACGGCCCGGGTGACCGGCCGCTGCCCGCCGACACGGTGCTGGTGCTCACCGTGAAGTCGCAGGACACCGAGGCCGCGCTGGCGACGTGGGTGGACGCCCCGGTCGCCGGCGGTGGTACGGCCGGTGAGCGACTGCCGCTGGTCACCGCGCAGAACGGGGTGGCGAACGAGCGGGCCGCCCTGCGGCTCTTCGCCGACGTGCACCCGGTCTGTGTCTGGCTGCCGGCCACCCACCTGGACCCGGGCGTGGTGGTGGCGAACGGGCATCCGCACCCCGGGATGCTCCACATCGGCCGCTATCCGGGCGGCGCCGACGACACCGACCGGGCGATCGCCGCCGACCTGACCGCCGCCGGTTTCGTCGCGCCGGTCCGCGAGGACGTGCTGCGCTGGAAGTACGGCAAGCTGCTCAGCAACCTCGGCAACGGCCTTCAGGCGCTGCTCGGGGAGGACATCCCGGACGCCCTCGTCGAGCGGGTACGCGCCGAGGGCGTCGCCGCGCTCGCCGCCGCCGGTATCCCGCACACCTCCCCGGCCCAGGAGCGGGCCGAACGCGGTGACCTGGTCCAGCAGCGCCCGGTCGGCGGCGCCGACCGGTCCGGCGGCTCCACCTGGCAGAGCCTCGCCCGGGGCACCGGCTCGACCGAGGTCGACCACCTCAACGGCGAGGTCGCGCTGCTCGGCCGGCTGCACGGTGTGCCGACGCCCGCCAACGTGGCCGTGCAGCGGGCGGTACGGCAGGCCACCCGGCAGCGGATCGCGGCCGGTGCGTTCCCGCTCGCCGAGCTGGAGAAGATGATCGCCTGAACGTGGCAACCGGAGGCCCCGCACGGCGCGTGTTCCCTGCGACCGACACGGGGAGGTAACGGGTGCCGGACGTCGACGGGTTCGACGAGTTCTACCGGGGGAGCCGACAACGGCTGCTCGGTTTCGTCTACGCCCTCACCGGCGATCGGGTCGAGGCCCAGGACGCGGTGCAGGAGGCGTACATCCGGGCCTGGCAGCGGTGGTCGACGATCAGCGGGTACGACGACCCGGAGGCCTGGGTACGGGTGGTGGCCAGCCGCATCGCCGTCAGCCGGTGGCGCAGCCTGCGCAGTCGCGCCCGCGCGTACCTGCGGCACGGGGCGACCGAGACCGTCCCCGGGCCCGGCACCGACACCGTCGAGGTGGTCGCCGCCCTGCGTCGGCTGCCCGAGGAGCAGCGTGTCGCCATCGCGCTGTACTACCTGGTGGGCATGCCGGTCGCCGAGGTGGCGCGGGAGACCGCCGCCCCGGTCGGCACGGTCAAGGCCCGCCTCTCCCGGGGGCGCGCCGCGCTCGCCGGCCTGCTCGCCGTCTCTGACCTGGAGGAGGCCACCGATGCGTGACGACCCGACGTTCATCGACCGGATCCAGCGCGACCTGAGTGACGTGCGGTGGCCGGAGCCGCAGGAGATCCGGGCCCGGGCCCGCCGGCGCAGTCGCCGGACGGTGGCGCTGGCGACCGTCGCCGTGCTCGCGGCGGTGACCGGGCCGGTGTATGCGCTCAAGGAGCGCACGTCGGCTCCGCCCGATGCCGCCGTGCCCGCCTCGACGCAGAGCCCCGCCCGGGCGGAGATCCCACTCGACTCCCTGGTGGCGGTCACCGAGGTGCCGGTGGGCAGCGTCGTGCCGCTCGGTGACGCCGGCCTCGGTGAGGCCGTCCGGTTGGACCCGACATTGCAGAGGTGCGGCGACGACCGGGGCGTGCCGACGGTTCCCGCGTACTCCCGATACTCGCGTTCGCAGACCCTGTTGTCGCCCACCAAAAAAGGCCGCGCTCCGGCGCGGGTCGAACTCAGTCAGGACGTCTATCGACTCGATCCGCTGGTCGGCGCGCGAATCTTCACTCACCTGAGGGCGCTGCTCGACGCCTGCCCCGACTGGCATTCCGTCCAGTCGGTCGTGGCGGCTGGCGAGACGACGTTGAACGAGAGCAGGCACGCCTGGGAGACGGCGGCGAGCAACTTCGCCGGTGACGAGTCGATTCTGGTGCGGCACGTCGCGTTCGCCCCCGACGGCCCGCCCACCGGTAGGACGCTCCAGCGTTCCACCCCGGTCGGGATGACCGTGGTGGTCCAGGTCGGCGACCTGGTGACAGTGCTGGAAGCCAGTCCGGACCTGGGACTGCGCGACGCGGATCTGGAGGCGCTGGGCCGGGTGGCCGCCCGACGACTGTGCGCCGCCGCCAACCCGGCCTGCTGACTGCCGGCAGTGCGGCGAAGATCCGCGCAACTTCGGCGATGTTGCTGCCTCCCGCCGCCGGGAAGCAGCAGTTTCCCCGAAGTTGCGCGGATCAAGCGAAGCGCGCGGACCAAGCGATCAGGCCGGCGTCAGAGCGGGATGTTGCCGTGCTTCTTCGGAGGCAGGGTCTCGCGCTTCGTGCGCAGGACGCGCAGCGCCCGGACGATCTGGGTACGCGTCTCGTGCGGCGCGATCACCGAGTCGACGTACCCGCGTTCGGCCGCCACGTACGGGTTGGCCAGGGTGTCCTCGTACTCGGCGATCTTCTGGGCCCGGACCGCCGCCGGGTCCTCGGCGCCGGCCAGCTCGGAGCGGTAGAGGATGTTCACCGCTCCCTGCGCGCCCATCACGGCGATCTGCGCGGTCGGCCAGGCGAAGTTCAGGTCCGCGCCGAGGTGCTTCGAGCCCATCACGTCGTACGCCCCGCCGTAGGCCTTGCGGGTGATCACGGTGACCTTGGGGACGGTCGCCTCGGCGTACGCGTAGATGAGCTTGGCGCCCCGGCGGATGATGCCGTCCCACTCCTGGCCGGTCCCGGGCAGGAACCCGGGCACGTCGACGAAGGTCAGCACCGGGATGTTGAACGCGTCGCAGGTGCGTACGAACCGGGCGGCCTTCTCGGAGGCGGCGATGTCCAGGGTGCCGGCGAAGTGCATCGGCTGGTTGGCGACCACGCCGACCGGCCGGCCCTCCACCCGGCCGTAGCCGATGACGATGTTCTGCGCGTAGAGCGGCTGGACCTCCAGGAACTCCCCGTCGTCCAGGACGTGCTCGATGACGGTGTGGATGTCGTACGGCTGGTTGGCCGAGTCCGGGATGAGCGTGTCCAGCTCACGGTCCTCGTCGGTGACGTCGGGATCCGCGTCGACGGAGAAGACGACCGGCTCGTCGAGGTTGTTCGACGGCAGGTACGACAGCAGCGCCTTGACGTAGTCGACCGCGTCGTCCTCGTCGCTGGCGAGGTAGTGGGCGTTGCCGCTGCGCGTGTTGTGCGTACGGGCCCCGCCCAGCTCCTCCATCCCGACGTCCTCGCCGGTGACCGTCTTGATCACGTCGGGGCCGGTGATGAACATGTGGGAGGTCTGGTCGACCATGACGGTGAAGTCGGTGACCGCCGGGGAGTAGACCGCGCCGCCGGCGCAGGGCCCCATCACCAGCGAGATCTGCGGGATGACCCCGGACGCGCGCACGTTCCGGAAGAAGATCTCCCCGTACCGGCCGAGCGACACCACGCCCTCCTGTATGCGGGCGCCGCCGGAGTCGTTGATGCCGATCACCGGGCAACCGATCTTCATGGCGAGGTCCATCACCTTGACGATCTTCTCGCCGAAGACCTCGCCGAGGGAGCCACCGAAGACGGTGAAGTCCTGGGCGAAGACGCACACCTGCCGGCCGTCGACCGTGCCGTAGCCGGTCACCACGCCGTCGCCGTACGGGCGGTTGCGCTCCAGCCCGAAGGCGGTGGACCGGTGCCGGGCCAGCTCGTCCAGCTCGACGAAGGAGCCCTCGTCGAGCAGCATGTCGATCCGCTCGCGGGCGGTCTTCTTGCCGCGGGCGTGCTGCTTCTCGACCGCGCGCGCCGACCCGGCGTGCACCGCCTCGTCGACCCGGCGCTCCAGGTCCGCCAGCTTGCCGGCAGTGCTGTGGATGTTGGTCCCGGTCTCGGTAGTCACCCAGGGAATATAACGATGGTTCAGGTGGGGGCATCTGTGCAGTACGCCTCAACGCCGGCACCACTCGCCGCCGTAGGCTGACGGAATGCCGGGCTCCCCGTACACCGATCTGGACCGACCGCCGCTGTCGGCGGCCCGGCTGCGGCGCGCGCTGGTCGCGCCGAACGGACCGTGGGCCCGCCTGGAGCTGTACGCCGAGACGGGCTCCACGAACGCGGACGTGTCCGAGGCTGCCGCGGCGGGCGAGCCGGAAGGGCTGGTCGTGGTCGCGGAGCGGCAGACCGCCGGGCGGGGTCGGCGCGGCCGGGTCTGGCAGTCGCCGCCGCGCGCGGGCATCGCCACCAGCGTCCTGCTGCGGCCCGGCGACGCCGCGCCGGACCGCGGCTGGGCACCGGTCCCACCCACGGGGTACGGCTGGCTGCCGCTCCTCGCGGGCGTCGCGCTGGTCGAGGCGGTGGCCCGGCTGGCCGAGCTGGACGCCGCTCTGAAGTGGCCCAACGATCTGCTGATCGGCGACGCGAAGTGTGCCGGCGTGCTGGCCGAGGCGGTGCCGGGGCGCTCGCCGGCCCAACCGCCCGCCATCGTCCTCGGCATCGGCCTCAACGTGACCCTGCGGGCCGAGGAGCTGCCGGTGAACCCGACCGGGTTGCCGGCCACCTCGCTGCAACTGGCCGGCGCGGCGGCCACCGACCGGGATCCGCTGCTCCGGGCGCTGCTGCGCTCGGTGGCGGACTGGTACGACCGCTGGCGCACCGCAGGCGGGGACGCCCAGGCCAGTGGCCTGCGCGACGCCTACCTGGAGTCCTGCGCGACGATCGGTCGCGAGGTACGGGTCCTGCTGCCCAACGGCGAGACCCAGACCGGCACCGCCACCGGCATCGACAACGACGGCCAACTCCAGCTCACCACTCCCACGGAAACCCGATCCATCGCCGCCGGAGACGTGCTCCACCTGCGCTGAGCCCCCCTGCGCGGCGATCTTGCACTTTCTGTCGTGGCGTACCGGGCTCAAGGCCGCGTAACGGCGACCGAAAGTGCAAGATCGCGGAAGCTCGGGTGGGGCCGCGTGGCGGATGTCGCCGAGTGGCTTTCGGGGATTACGGTCGGCGCGTCAAAGAAAAGGCGTTGGAGGTTGTCGTGGCGTTCCCCGAAGACGTGCTCACGAAGGACGAGCACGTCGTGCTGCACCTGCACCCGCACTGGAAGGCTCTGGTCCGGCCGATCCTGGTGCTGGTCCTCGCCATCGCCGCCGTGGTGGTCGGCGTGCTCCTGCTGCCCGAGAGTTCCGGCGGTTCGATCGCGTTGGCCGTGATCGGCGCGATCGGCCTGGTCGCGGTCCTCTGGCTCGGTCTGTGGCCGTTCCTGGTCTGGCGTACCACCCATTACCTGTTCACCAACGAGCGCGTGCTGTTGCAGCAGGGTGTGTTCTCCCGGGACCGGCGGGACCTTCCGCTCACCCGGATCAACGACCACTCGATGAACCAGCACTTCTTCGAGCGGCTGCTCGGCTGCGGCACCCTCACCATCGAGTCCGCCGGCGAACGCGGCCAGTCGGTGCTCAAGGACGTACCGGGGGTCGGCCGGGTGCAGACCACCCTCTACGAGCTGGTCGAGGCGCAGCACGACAAGCACTCGCTGGGCGACGGGGAGATGCGCGACATCCTCGCCGACATGCGCGAGGGCAAGCCGCTGCGCGACACCACGAGCTGAGCCGATCGGCACTGACCACTCCGGCCCGAGGACCGGGTCGGAGTGGTCAGGTGTGCTGAGCGGCCCCGGCCGCCGCCGGCCCCGCCGAAGCCTGTTCCGCCCCAGCGTGATCCGTCCCAGCCTGCTCAGCCGGAGCCGGAGTCGGTGCGGTCGAGGGCGGCCCGGCCTCGGGGTCTGTCTCGACCGGCCGTAGCGCGAACCAGCCACGGAAGCGTGTCCGCAGCACCTCCTGCTCGGGCCGGTTGTCCGGGCCGAGGCGGAGCATGGTGCCGGTGAGGATGACGGTGCCGAGCCCCGCGCGAGCGTCCGAGGGGCGCGCGCCCATCACGTCGACCCGGACGGCGAGACGGTCGCCGGCACGGACCGGGGCGAGCCACCGCAACTCCTCCAGGCCGGGGGAGGCGTCCGCCGCCGCGCGGGACAGCAGGTGATCGACATACGCCCGCATGAACAGGCTGACCGTGTAGAAGCCGCTGGCGATGACCCCGCCGTACTGACTGGCCTCGGCCAGCTCCTGGTCGACGTGGTACCACTGCGGGTCGAAGCGCCGGGCGAAGGCCCGCATCTCGTCGCCGTCCACGCTCACCGTCCCGAGGTCGACGGTGAGTCCCGGGACGAGGTCCTCGAAGAACAGCTCGGCGGGCGCCCCGGTTCCGGAGCGGGAGGCGGGAGCCGTCACCGGCGGGGTGCGCGACGCGTGCCGGCGTGCAGCTCCGCGGCGAGTTCCGCGTCCAGGTCGGCGGTCATCGGTCGCCCCTGCACGGGAGCGGCACCGGTCGCTCCGGGTGTCGGGCCGGGCCGGTCGGCGGACTCCGCCTCTTCCAGCTCGGAGACCGATTCGGCCAGCTCGGCGACCGGGTCCATCTCGGCCATGGTGTCCCACTCGTCGCGCGGGATGTCATGCCAGGTGGGCTCGGTCTTCGTGTCGTCCTCGGCCGGCGTGACGGGCTGGAAGACGAAGGTCCGGTAGGACCAGAAGCGGAACAGGGTGGCCAGCAGGACACCGGCGGTCTTCGCCACGTTCAGCGCCAGCAGGCCGTGTACGCCGAGGCCGTACTTGGCCGCGGCCACCGCGCCCAGTTCGATGAGCAGGCCGGCACCGTTGAACAGGAAGAACAGGACGTACTCCCGGCGAAGCGCCGATTTCGGGCGATCCCGGTACGTCCAGTGGCGATTCATCAGATACGACGTGATCGTGGCGACGATCGTCGCGATCACGGTCGCCTTCAACTGACCGTTGACGAAAACGGTAAGTGCAAGGACATTGAACACCGCGTAATTGATGACGGTGTTGATGCCGCCGACGATGCCGAATTTGAGCGCCTCGTGGATGAACTTCTGCCAGCGCTCAGGCAGCAGACGGACAAGACGCATGCGAAACACCTTAGGGCAGTCGGTAGAGCCGGCGGTCACCGGCCGGACGAGGTGGGCGACAGGTCACGCCCCGTGATCCCGGTCGTCCTCCACCTGCGGAACGACCGGAGTTCCCGCTTCGACGAAGACGAACCGCCGGTAGGACCAGAATCGGAACAGCGTCCCGAGGCCGGTGCCCACGACGAAGCTGGCGATGTTGTCGGCCAGTTGGGTCTGGAAGACGGCGGGCCAGATGCTGCCGAGCCCGTAGCGGCTGATCGCGAGGCATCCCACCGCGATCCCCAGGCCGACAGCGTTGAAGAAGAAGAACAGCGCGTACTCCCGCGCCGGGTTGCTGCGCTGGCGGTGCCGCCAGGTCCAGAAGCGGTTGCCCAGGAAGGCGAAGGTCGCGGCGATCACGGTCGAGATGGTCTTGGCCGTCACCTGCTCCATACCGCGCGCCGTCGTCAGGTAGTTGAAGAGCGCGAAGTCGATGAGGAAGGCGATCCCGCCCACCGTGGCGAACTTGCTCAACTCGCGCACGAGGTGACCGAAACGGTCGAGCAGTGCGCGGACCAGACCCGGTCGGGTCTGCCGGGGGCCCGGTTGCTCCCCGGTCATCGTGGCGGCCACGGGGCGAGCCTACCGGCTGTGGAGGTGTCGGCGGGGGAGCAACGGCGAGGGGGACATCGTCGCCCATCGCGGCCCTGTCTGCCGGTGTGCCGCCGTTGAACGCAGCGTAACCAGAAGGGAGGACTGACGCGCCTCGGAACGGGAATCCGCGAACCGGTCGGCAGGGTGGGTTGACGGCCCGACCGCAACACGCGTCGACCGGGGGTGCACAACAAGATTTGCGTGAAACTGCGCAGGAAAGCGGGTATCAGATCGTGATACCGCAGCGTGGCCGTACCTTGTGCAGTTCTTCACAACCAGTCCCACTGACTCGGAAGGCTGCCCGGTTTACGCTGAGCCCAATCCCAGGTTTCCACGAAGGCGGCGCTTCGCGTCGCTGAGACTCGTGCATCCCATAGATCGGTCAGCGTCGACCACAAGGAGATGTGTCATGGTTGCTCCGGCTGTAGTGCGGGGTATCGATCAGGCCCCGACGTCCCATCCGAAACTGCTTGCCTGGGTCCGTGAGGTCGCGGAACTGACCACCCCCGACCGGGTCGTGTGGGTGGACGGGTCCGACGAGGAGTGGCGTCGCCTCACCGATGAGCTGGTCGAGGCCGGCACCCTCATCCGGTTGAACCCGGAGAAGAAGCCGAACTCGTTCTACGCGCGCACCGACCCGTCCGACGTCGCGCGGGTCGAGGAGCGCACCTACATCTGCTCTGTCGACGAGGCGGACGCCGGCCCCACCAACAACTGGATGGCGCCGGCCGAGATGAAGCGGACGATGACCGAGCTGTACCGCGGATCGATGCGCGGTCGCACCATGTACGTCATCCCGTTCGTGATGGGCCCGGTCGAGGCCGAGAGCCCGATGTTCGGTGTCGAGATCACCGACAGCCCGTACGTGGTGGCGTCGATGCGCATCATGACCCGGATGGGCGCGGCGATCCTCGAGGCGATGGGCGACGACGCGGACTTCGTGCACGCGCTGCACTCGATCGGCGCCCCGCTCGCCCCGGGCCAGCAGGACGTGCCGTGGCCCTGCAACGAGACCAAGTACATCTCGCACTTCCCGGAGACCCGCGAGATCTGGTCGTACGGCTCCGGGTACGGCGGCAACTCGCTGCTCGGCAAGAAGTGCTACTCGCTGCGTATCGCCAGCGTGATGGGCCGGGACGAGGGTTGGCTCGCCGAGCACATGCTCATCCTCAAGATCACCTCGCCGGAGGGCAAGGTCCACCACATCGCCGGGGCCTTCCCGTCCGCCTGCGGCAAGACCAACCTGGCCATGGTGGAGCCGACCATCCCGGGCTGGAAGGTCGAGACCATCGGCGACGACATCGCCTGGATGCGGTTCGGCCCGGACGGCCGGCTCTACGCGGTCAACCCGGAGTACGGCCTCTTCGGCGTCGCGCCCGGCACCGACTGGAAGACCAACGCCAACGCCATGCGCACGCTGGACCGCGGCAACTCGGTCTTCACCAACGTGGGCCTCACCGACGACGGTGACGTCTGGTGGGAGGGCATGGGGGAGCCCCCGGCGCACCTGATCGACTGGAAGGGCAACGACTGGACGCCGGAGAGCGACAGCCTCTCCTCGCACGCGAACAGCCGGTTCTGCACCCCGATCACGCAGTGCCCGATCCTCGCCGACGAGTACTTCGACCCGAACGGCGTACCGATCGACGCGATCCTCTTCGGTGGCCGCCGCAAGGACACCATTCCGCTGGTGACCGAGGCCCGCGACTGGGTGCACGGCGTCTACATGGGCGCGACGCTCTCGTCCGAGACGACGGCCGCCGCGTCCGGCGCGGTGGGCGTGGTCCGCCGCGACCCGATGGCGATGCTGCCCTTCATCGGCTACCACGCGGGCGACTACTTCCGGCACTGGATCGAGATGGGCAAGGGCGCCGACGGCGACGAGGCCAAGCTGCCGAAGATCTACTACGTCAACTGGTTCCGCAAGGACCCGGACGGCTCGTTCCTGTGGCCGGGCTTCGGCGAGAACTCCCGGGTGCTCAAGTGGATCGTCGAGCGGATCGAGGGCACGGCCGACGCGGTCGAGACCCCGGTGGGCATGGTCCCGGCGCAGGACGCGCTCGACGTCGAGGGACTGGACATGACCCCGGAGGACGTCCGGATCGCGCTCAAGGTCGACCCGGACGAGTGGCGCAACGAGCTGCCGATGATCACCGAGTGGTTCGAGAAGTTCGGTGACAAGCTGCCCGGCGTGCTGTGGGCCGAGTTGGACGCGCTGCGCGCCCGACTGGACGCGGCGCAGCCCCAGCGCCAGGTGTGAACATCGCCCGTCGCGGGCAACAACGGATTCCATGAGGACGGCCGCCGAGACCGAGGTCCGGCGGCCGTCTGCCGTCCGCGCGCTCACCCTCCTGCTCGCGACGACAGCGGCGGCCACCGTCGTGGTCGAGCTGCTCAATTGGTGGTACGCCCCGGAGCAGGGCTTCGGTCTGGCCGTACGCACCGGCTGGGCCATGCTGCGCTCGTTCGGCTTTCTGCTGCTGATCGGGCACGTGCGAAGGGGCCGGACGGTGGCCCGCCCGTTCGGGTTGATCCTCGCGGTCACCACGATCTTCGCCGTCGGCCGGCTGATCGTGCCCCGGCAGGGAGTGCCGCCGCTGCCGGGACTGCTCGGCTTCGCCGCGCTCACCGCGCTGTGTGTGGCGGTGGTCTGGCTGCTATACCGCTCGTCGGCGCTCGCCGAGCATCTGGTTCGGCACCGGCCCCGGCTGGTCATCGACAAGACCGGCATCTCGTGGCGGGAGACGCCTCCGCGCCGGCCACAGGCGAGCGCGTGGTTGTTGACCAGCCGCGTGGCGGCGTTCACCTACAGCCCGCTGATGCTGGTGCCGGCGCTGGTGGCCGGGGGCGCCATCCTGGACGATCGCCTCTCCGCCGTGCCGGCCGTGCTGTTCTGGTTCGGCGCCGGCATCGCGGCCAGCTACGCCGTGCTGTTCTGCACCGCGTTCCTGATGCGTGGCAAGGACTGGGCGCGGAGCCTGCTGGTCGTCGTCACGCTGGGCGTACTCGCGGTGGACCTGCCGCTGTGCTGGTGGCTGCTGGGCCTGGACGGTCTGATCCGCGACGGCGCCCCCCTGGTAGCCGCCGCAACCCTGGCCCTATACGGCCTACGCCGGTCGGCGCGGGCGTCCGACGCCGCCATCCCCGTCTGACAGCCCGCACGCGGGCCCGCGCGAGGCATTGGGGCCGGCGGGGTTGGTGCGAGGGCTGTCGAGCTGCCCCGGATATGGACCGCCGACCCCCCGTAGCCCTCGGTGGCAGGCTTCCCGGCGGTGGCAGGCTTCCCGGCGGTGGCAGGCTTCCCGGCGGTGGCAGGTCTCCCGGCGGTGGCAGCCTTCCCGGCGGTGGCGAGGCTCAAGGGCCGGCGGGGTGCTCCGGGGCCTATGGGGTTGGTGCGAGGGCTGTCGAGCTGCCCCAGATATGGACCGCCCCCCCGTAGCCCCGGCGGCAGCGCGCGGTCGGGGCGGTTGCCCTGCCCCATTGATGGGGCAGCTCGACAGGCAGCGCACCAGGCGGCACGGGTGCCGGTGCGGACCCGCCGGTCCGGGCGTCGACCAACGGGCGGCAGCGCGCGGTCGGGGCGGTTGCCCTGCCCCGTCCATGGGGCAGCTCGACAGGCAGCGCACCAGACGGCACGGGTGCCGGTACGGACCCGCCGGTCCGGGCGTCGACCGACGGAGGGCAGCGCGCGGTCAGGGTGGTTGCCCTGCCCCATTGATGGGGCAGCTCGACAGGCAGCGCACTAGGCGGCACGGGTGCCGGTGCGGACTCGTCGGTCCGGGCGTCGACCGACGGGTGGCAGCGCGCGGTCGGGGCGGTTGCCCTGCCCCATTGATGGGGCAGCTCGACAGGCAGCGCACTAGGCGGCACGGGTGCCGGTGCGGACTCGTCGGTCCGGGCGTCGACCGACGGGTGGCAGCGCGCGGTCGGGGCGGTTGCCCTGCCCCATTGATGGGGCAGCTCGACAGGCAGCGCACTAGGCGGCACGGGTGCCGGTACGGACTCGTCGGTCCGGGCGTCGACCAACGGGCGGCAGACGGCGGCATGCGGGCGGGCGGCCATGCGGGCGGTCAAGCGGGCGGCTAAGCGGGCGATGCGGCAGCGGCGTGGGCGGGCGGCAGAGCGGCAGCCGTGTGGGCGGGCGGCCAGGGGGCAGGATGGCGGGTGACGTCGGTCACCGTGGCCGGTGTCGACGGCCCAGGTGATCGCCGGGCGGGACGGGTACGAGCCGTGCCGCCCCGGTCGGAGGGAGGCGCGCGGTGAGCGACGAGTTCGACGTGGTGGTGGTCGGTGCCGGGCCGGCCGGGGCGGCCGCCGCCCTGACGGCCCGTCGGGCGGGTGCCAGCGTGTTGCTGCTGGACCGTGCCGACTTTCCCCGGGACAAGGCGTGTGGCGACGGGATCGCCGCGCATTCGGTGGACGTCCTCAACGAGTTGGGCGTGACCGAGGCGGTGGCCGGTTACGCCCCGCTGCCCGCGCTGCGGATGGTCTCGCCGGGCGGCCAGGCGGTGGCTCGGGCGCTGCCCCGGCCGGCGTACACCGTGCCCCGGGAGGTCTTCGACGCGCGGCTGGTGGCCGCGGCGGTGGCCGCCGGCGCGCAGCTGCGTCGGCACAGCGTCCGGCGGGTCCAGCCGCGTGGCGACCGGGTGGTGCTCGACGGCGAGCTGTCCGGCCGGGTGGTGGTGGGCGCGGACGGCGCCGGGTCGGTGGTACGCCGGGCCCTCGGCCACCCCGTGAACCCCGACCGGCATCTCGCGCTGGCCATCCGTGGGTACGCGCCCGCGCTGCCCGGCCCACCCGAGCAGCTCATCGTGACCTCCAAGGCGCGGTGGCCGGCGTACGCCTGGTCGTTTCCGATTGGCGACGGGCGGGCGAACGTCGGGTACGGGGAGGTGCTGCGCGGCGAGCCGCTGAGCCGCGCGTACCTGCTGGATCGGTTGGCCGCGCTGCTGCCCGGCACCGACCTGTCGACGGTGACCGCGTTGCGCGCCCACCACCTGCCGCTGTCCACGCACCGGCCGACGCCGGGCCGGGACCGCACTCTGCTGGCCGGTGACGCCCTGTCGCTGATCAATCCGTTCACCGGGGAGGGCATCTTCTACGCGCTGCTCTCCGGGGCGCTGGCCGGGGCCGCTGCGGCTCGGGAACCGGAGGCGGCGGCTCGCCGCTACGCCGCGGGTCTGCGTCGCCGCCTCGGCACACATCTGCGCCACAGCTCGGTGGCCGCCTGGTTGGCGCGGCGGCGTCGAGTGGTCGACGCCGCGGTCCGGGCGGCCCGCCGAGACGACCGGGTGTTCGACGACGTGGTCGAGTTGGGGCTTGGCGACGGACGGCTCACCGCCCGTACGCTGGGCATGATCGGCATCGAACTGTCCGGCGGGGATCGCCCTCCGAAGGGGTGATCCGGCGGGCGGGTCGCTACGCTGCTAGGTGATGACGCTGCGGAACCTTATCTACTCCGTCTACGAGCGCCGGCTCACGGCGAAGCTCGCGGGCAAACCGGTGCCCCGGCACGTCGGGGTGATGTGCGACGGCAACCGCCGGTGGGCCCGCGAAATGGGCTACGTCGACCCGAACGACGGGCACCGGGTCGGCGCCGCGAAGATCAAGCACGTCCTCGGGTGGTGTGACCAGGCCGGTATCGGCCACGTCACGCTCTACCTGCTCGCCACCGACAACCTGCGCCGCCCGGCCAGCGAGCTGGACCCACTGCTGCAGATCATCGAGGACCTGGTGGTGGAGCTGTCGGAGGAGGGCAACCCCTGGCGGCTGCGCATCGTCGGCGCGCTGGACCTGCTCCCCGCCCAGACCGCCGCAGCGCTCAAGGGCGCGGAGGAGCGTACCCGGGACCGCAGCGGCGGCGCGGAGGTCAACATCGCGGTCGGCTACGGCGGCCGGCGGGAGATCACCGACGCCGTCCGCTCGCTGCTGCTGGAGCACGCCGCGTCCGGCGGCACCCTGGAGGAGCTGGCCGAGGTGCTGGACGTCGAGCACATCGCCGAACACCTCTACACCCGTGGCCAGCCCGACCCCGACCTGGTCATCCGTACCAGTGGGGAGCAGCGACTGTCCGGGTTCATGCTGTGGCAGTCCGCGCACTCGGAGTTCTACTTCTGCGAGCTGAACTGGCCGGACTTCCGGCACATCGACTTCCTGCGGGCACTGCGCTCGTACGCCACCCGCCAGCGCCGCTACGGCGCTTGAGGGCCTCAGGGCAGCTGGTCCAGGGCCCGGGTCAGGAAGTCCCCCAGCGCGGCCGGTGACTCGATGGTCAGGTCGGCCGCGTCGGCCACCTCCTGGCCGGTCTCCGGGTTGGCCACGGCCACACAGACACCGAAGAAGTCCGGGTCGCCCTCGGCGCGGGCGCGCAGCGCCGCGAACGCCTTGATGTCGGAGACGTCGTCGCCGAAGTACCAGGCGCCGCTGGCGCTCTGGACCACCTCGCCGATCACCATCCCCTTGTCCCGGTCGACCGGTGGCTTGAGCTCCAGCACCATCCGACCGGCCTGCACCCGCAGCCCCAGGCGGTCGGCCTGCGCCTGACCCCACTGCTGCACCGTCGCACCGAGCTGCGGGGCCGTACGCCAGTGCAGCGCGACGGAGAGCCGCTTGAACTCGACGAGGGCGCCGGGTGGCAGCTCCTCCCGAGCCAGGTCGGCCAGCTCGGCCATGGTGGGCACCCAGGGCAGGGCGGTGGGCTCGGTGACGGTCTCGCCGCCGGAGTGGCTGTGCTCCAGGCCGTAGAGGCCGTACAGGTCCACGCCGCTCAGCTCGCCGAGGCGGTCGCGGAGGAACTCGACGGGTCGCGCGGAGACGATCGCGATCCGCTGCACCACCGGGGCCAGCGCCTCGATCGCGGCGAGCGCGTTGGGCGCGGGACGGACCGCCGTCGGATCGTCGTCGACGGGCGCGAGTGTGCCGTCGAAGTCGAAGAAGAGCACGGTCCCGCCGGCCCGGCCGGCGGTTATCTGCCATGCCTGGTCGGCGTTCAACGGGGTCCTTGGCTGGTGGTTGCCCAGATTCAACGGCGGCACGCGCGTCAGCGTACCCCGGCGTTGGAGGCTCATTCCTGGCCGAGCGGACCCACTCGGTGGCGCTGTCGTCAGCGTTCGGCGGCCCCTCGTCCACGGCGTCCGAACGGCACCACCGCCGCCTCCTGTCCGTGGCTGAGCAGGTAGCCCTCCACGAACCCGGTGTTGCGATCCCCGGTGTGGGTCTCGATTTCGTTGAGGCGTGCCACCAGGAACTCGGTGAGCGCGCTGATCCGGTCGTTGAGCCGCTCGTGCAGTTCCGCGACGACGGCCAGGATGACCGCCGTGCCGGCGCTGGTGAGCGCGAGAAGGTTGACGAGCAGCGGCAGCTGCCCACCGTTGACCGCAAGGGTCACCACGTTGCCGGTCGCCCACAGTGTCATCGACACCGTGGCGACCACGACTCCCCACCACTTCAGGGTCATGGACAGACCCCTCCTTCTGTCCCGCAGGGCTAGGTTCGGCCTTGTCCCGTCCCCCCGCCGATGACGAGCCCAAGCAGTACGAATAGGGACGCTAGCGTGCCCGTTCCTGCCCCGGAGCGAAACGAATGAACCTGACCAGGCGTTCTTTCGCCATCTGAGGAACTACCCGGCCTGATTGCCTCTTTTTCGGACATCGACCGGCAACGTTGGGCGGTATGCGAGGTATCTGATGGTTTCCCGGATGTGGAACTTCTCCGCGTCCGACACGTTCGGGTCGACGAGGCGGCGCAGCAGGGCCTCGACGTCCGGGTCCATCGGAGGGGCCGGCTGTCCGGCGCGGGGGCCGCTGGCGGTGCGGTCCCAACCCAGCGCGGCGAAGGCGGCGGCGGGGTTCAGTCCCAGGCCCTCGCAGAAGGCGACCACGCGTTCGGCCTCGGGGTCGCTGGCCCAGTCGCCACGGACCCACC
This sequence comes from Micromonospora sp. NPDC051543, assembly GCF_044454415.1. Taxonomy (NCBI): domain Bacteria; kingdom Bacillati; phylum Actinomycetota; class Actinomycetes; order Micromonosporales; family Micromonosporaceae; genus Micromonospora; species Micromonospora sp. NPDC051543. The sequence goes on along the minus strand of NZ_JBITDT010000006.1, from coordinate 88,125 downwards.
GGTTGATGGTCTGCCGGGAGACGCCGGTACGCCGTGACACCTCGGTGCCGCTCCAGGCGCGCGTGGCACGCGCCTCGTCGAGGGCGCGCCGAACGAAGGTGGCGAAGGCGATTTTTCGCGCGTTGGCCGTCTCGGTCACCCCGTGACGGTACGACCAGCCGTCGGCGGATGTTTGCCCAGGCACGCTGCTGTCACGCGGACGTGACGGCGCTCTCGGATTCGTGACCAACGATCCAGCGCCGCTTTCGAGGGGTATCACCCGGGCAGAATAGATGCCCGTCGTGGCGAATGTAAGGGGACGAAAAGCTGATACTGTCACGCTCATGGGACAATCTACGGTGTGTCACGTGCATGAGACGACTGGTGCTCACATGCGTCATGCCCCCGGTGCCGAGGGGGTGTGGTGACCGAGCTCGCCACCCGAGCCCAGGCCTTCGGGCTGATCGCCGAGGGAGTGGCAGCGGGGCTGAGTGCCCCGTGGCGCCTCTACCTTGCCCGAGGTTGCCGATACCTGTCGCTGAGCGTCGGCGACCGCACCGAGTGGAACGCCTGGCGTACCCACCTCGGCTGCCCCGAGTTGAGCGTCCGGGTCTACGACGCCGGCGGGGAGATCCGTCGATCCTCGGTCGCCGAGGTCGTGCTGGACGGCTGTCGGATCACCGTCGAGCTGGTCGAGGAGGTCAGCACCGACGACCTGGACCGGCTGCTGGTCGCGGACCCCACGGCCGACCCCACCACGGTCGAGCCGGAGGAGCGATGAGCCGGCGTCCGGGCCGGGCGGGGGGCGCCCGATGAGCCCGTTCCTCGTGGTCTTCCTCGTCCTGGTGCTCGGTGCCACCAGCTACGCCGCCGGCCGCCTGCACGGCCAGCTCAGCTACCGCATCGGCTATCGCTTCGGTTACCGCCAGGGTTACTTCGACGGGGACCGGGGCGCCTGGAACCGCCGCCGTCGCGACGCCCAGGCGGCGATCGCCTCCGCGTTGTCGGTCGCCTCCCCGGGGGCCGTCCGCTCCGCCGGCACGGTCGTCCGCCCCGACGCGGTGGCCCGCCCCGGCACCACCTACACCGGCTCGTCGTTCACCGCGCCGGCCGCCCCGATCACCGGGCGGCACCCGACCGGCACGCTCGTTCGACGAACCGGCTGAGCCGGCTGGCGGGTCGCCCCAAGCGTCCCGCCGACCGGCACGCGGGAACGCGGTGCGTCGTCCGCGGCGGACACGCACCGTCGGGGCCACGTCAGACCGGTGACGGCGGCCCCGCCGGCCGGGATGCGCGCAGGGGGCATGCATCCCGGCCGGCTCGCCGCGCCCTGCCGCCACGTCGACGGACACCGCGCGTCGTCCCGCGCCGGCTCGTCCGTTCGGCGCTGTCCACACCGCCGTCTACGGAGATCCACGATCGCCCCTAGCCGGGACGGTCCTGCGCCGCTAGCGTCTAGGCATGGCCCGGGGTTCTCCCGAGCCAGCCGGTCCACCCGGATCTGCGACCTCGCGCACGGGGTTCCGCATCCGACCCCTCCGGGCACCGGACGAGGCGGAAAACGGGTGGCCGGGTGCCCATCCGTCGGAGCAGGCCTGTGACGACTCGCCGTACCACCGCCGGTGCCGACCAGACCCCGGCCGCGACTGCCACGACCCGCCGCGCCACCCGGAGCCGCCGTGCGGCGGACGCCGCGCCGGCCGAGAACAAGGAGCCCCGACCAGCGGGGCAGGCCTTCGTTCTCGACACCTCCGTGCTGCTGTCCGACCCGGCGGCGTTCCACCGCTTCGCCGAGCACGAGGTGGTGCTGCCACTGGTGGTCATCACCGAGTTGGAGGGCAAGCGGCACCATCCGGAGCTGGGCTGGTTCGCTCGGCAGTCGTTGCGGATGCTCGACGAACTGCGCATCCGGCACGGCCGCCTCGACCGACCGGTACCCGCCAACGATGCGGGCGGGACGCTGCGGGTGGAGCTGAACCACACCGACGACGGCGTACTGCCCCCCGGCTTCCGTACCGAGAGCAACGACGCCCGGATCCTGTCGGTGGCGCTCAACCTCGCGGCCGAGGGGCGGGACGTCACGCTGGTCAGCAAGGACATGCCGCTGCGGGTCAAGGCCGCCTCGGTGGGTCTGCGCGCCGACGAGTACCGCCACGGCCAGGCCAGCGACCCGACCTGGACTGGCATGTCGGAGATGGAGTTGGGCGAGGAGCAGATCGGCCAGTTGTACGCGGGCGAGACGCTCGATCTGGACGAGGCGGCCGGGCTGCCCTGCCACACCGGGCTGGTGCTGCACTCGGCGCGCGGTTCGGCGCTCGGGCGGGTGCTGCCCGACAAGTCGGTACGCCTGGTTCGGGGCGACCGTGAGGCGTTCGGGCTGCACGGCCGCTCGGCCGAGCAGCGGATCGCCCTCGACCTGCTGCTCGACGAGACGATCGGGATCGTCTCGCTGGGGGGCCGGGCCGGCACCGGCAAGTCGGCGTTGGCGCTCTGCGCCGGCCTGGAGGCCGTGATGGAACGTCGCCGGCACAAGAAGGTGATCGTCTTCCGCCCGCTCTACGCCGTCGGTGGTCAGGAGTTGGGCTATCTGCCCGGGTCGGAGTCGGAGAAGATGTCGCCCTGGGCGCAGGCGGTCTTCGACACGCTCGGCGCGGTCGTGCACGAGAACGTGCTGGAGGAGGTCACCTCGCGGGGCATCCTCGAGGTGCTGCCGCTGACCCACATCCGGGGGCGCAGCCTGCACGACGCCTACGTGATCGTGGACGAGGCCCAGTCGTTGGAGCGCGGGGTGCTGCTCACCGTGCTGTCCCGGATCGGGCAGGGGTCCCGGGTGGTGCTCACCCACGATGTGGCCCAGCGGGACAATCTGCGGGTCGGCCGGCACGATGGTGTGACCGCGGTTATCGAGGCGCTGAAGGGGCATCCGCTCTTCGCCCACGTCACGCTCAGCCGTTCGGAGCGGTCGCCGATCGCCGCCATGGTGACGGATCTCCTCGAGGACATCCCGCAGTGACGGGGGTTTTGTAGTCTTTCGTGCCTATTTTTGGTGTGGCGCAGGTCACAAACGGCGCGGTCGGTTTCCCATGTGTCTCACTGTGCGCGATGGTGTCCCACGAGCGCCCACGCACCACAGGCATCGTCGAAGATCGCTTGCCCGAGGTCGGGGCGGCATCAGTGGCGATCGGTGCGTCGGCGCGACCGGCTCACCGGTCGGGGCGCTCACGGCACGGCTGAGGGCTGACGTGGCCCGGCGCCGCGCCGTGTCCTTGCCCCCGACGAAGGGACCACTTCGTGAGTCGGCTGTGGAGCCGGTTGGGTGCCCGTACGGCTGCTGTCGCGCTGCTCTCCGTGGGCGTCGCGGGTGGCTTCTACCTGGGCGAAGACCGGGAAACTCAGCAGCAGGGCCTGACCGCGCAGGTCGGCGTCGAGGTCGACCGCGTCGACTTCTCCTACCAGCGTGAGCGCCAGGCCAACCACCAGGTCGCGTTCGCCCGGCAGCGGGCCGCCGAGTACCAGGCCAAGCTGCGGGCGGCCCAGGCGGCCAAGGAGGCCGCCGAGCGGGCCCGCAAGGCCGAGGCCGCCGCCGCGTCGCGTAAGCGCGAGCGCGAGGCCGCGGAGAAGGCCGCCAAGCCGTACGACGGGCCGATCCCGGCGTCCTGCGCGGAGTACAGCGGCAACCGCAAGATCGGTTGTGCGCTGATGCTCGAGAAGGGCTTCGGCATCGCCGAGTTCCCCTGCCTGGAGAAGCTCTGGACCAAGGAGAGCGGCTGGAACCACAAGGCCGCCAACCCCATCGGCGCGTACGGCATTCCGCAGTCGCTGCCGGGCAGCAAGATGGGCACGGTCGCGGACGACTGGCGGACCAACCCGGCCACCCAGATCATCTGGGGTCTGGGCTACATCAAGGGCAAGTACAAGACGCCCTGTGGCGCCTGGACCTACTTCCAGAACAACAACCACTACTGACGACGTACGACGGCGGGGCGGGTGGGCGACCACCCGCCCCGCCGTCGCGCGTAACCCGGTCGGGACGTGAGTGGCGGTCGGCCCCTTTTGCTGATAGCAGTTGGGGGGTGAGCCTGCACCCGCCAAGCGGCGACCCGTTCCGGTTCGGCACCGAGGCGTTCTACGCCTCCCTCGGCCGGGCCTTCGTCGCCATGTGCGCGGTGGTCCCGTTCCTCTTCCTCATCGAGGCGATCGACCAGGGGCTCGCGTTCGGCCTGGACGCGACCGCCGGCATCATCCCGCACCGCATCGACGGCCTCGACGGTGTCTTCTTCTCGCCGTTCCTGCACCACGGCTTCGACCACCTCTACAGCAACAGCATCCCGCTGATCCTGCTGGGCACGTTCGTGCTGGCCGCCGGCGCACGGCGGTTCCTGTGGTCGACCCTGGTCATCATCCTGGTCTCCGGTCTCGGGGTGTGGTTCACCGGCTCACCCAACTCGGTGGTGGTCGGCGCGAGCGGGGTGATCTTCGGTTACCTGGGCATCCTGCTCACCCGCGGCATCGTCGAGCGCAGTTGGTGGAACTTCGCCGTCTTCCTGCTCGTCGGCCTGCTGTACGGCTGGCAGCTCGTCGGCATCCTCCCCACCGATGAGCGGATCTCCTGGCAGGGGCACCTGTTCGGGCTGCTCGGCGGCGTGGTGGCCGCGATCCTGTTCCGCCGCCGTCGGCCCATGGTGGACGGTCCGGACTACTCGGGGTCGACCCTCAGCCTGCCCTGACGCGCTCGTCGGCGCGCCTCTGGGACATGCTTGCCCGACCGCTGTGCCCCGCCTACCGTCGAGATCAGCACGCGTTGATCCGCGAGCGGAAAGCGACGGTACGCCATGCGCGAGGTCGATGTCGCCGTGATCGGGGCCGGTCCCGCCGGTCTCTTCGCCGCGTACTACGCCGGGTTCCGGGGCCTGTCCGTGGCGGTGATCGACGCTCTTCCGGAGCCGGGCGGCCAGGTCACCGCCATGTACCCGGAGAAGCTGATCCTCGACGTGGCCGGCTTCCCCGCCGTCAAGGGCCGTGACCTGGTCGCCAACCTGGTCGCCCAGGCGGCGCCCTTCGCTCCGCGGTACCTGCTCGGCACGCGGGCCGAGAAGCTGTCGTACACCGATGACCGGCCGGTGCTCGGCCTGGCCGGCGGCGAGCAGTTGGGCTGCGGCGCGGTCGTGGTCACCGGCGGGCTCGGCAGCTTCAGCCCACGGCCGCTGCCCTGCGCCGACGGCGCCCCCGGTGCCGGCATCGTCTACTTCGTGACCGACCCGGCGGAGCTGACCGACCGGGACGTGCTCATCGTCGGCGGCGGCGACTCCGCCTTCGACTGGGCGCTGGCCCTGCAACCGCTGGCCCGCTCGGTGACCCTCGTGCACCGCCGGGAGAAGTTCCGGGCGCACGCCTCGACGGTCGCCCGGGTGCTGTCGCTGCCGGTGCGGGTGATCGTGAACGCCGAGGTCACCCGACTGATCGGGGACGCCACGGTGACCGGCGCCGAGGTGACCGTGCGCGGCGGCGCGGCCGAGACCCTTCCGGTGGACACGGTGGTCGCCGCCCTCGGCTTCACCGCCGACCTCGGCCCCCTCGCCGAATGGGGGCTCCGACTCGACCGCCGGCACATCGTGGTGGACAGCGCGATGGCGACGAACCTGCCGCGGGTCTTCGCGGCCGGCGACATCACCGAGTACCCGGGCAAGGTGCGCCTGATCGCCACCGGCTTCGGCGAGGCCGCCACGGCGGTCAACAACGCGGCGGTCGCCATCGACCCGGGCGCGCACCTGTTTCCCGGGCACTCCTCCGACGTGGGCTGACCGTCGGTATCGCACACTGACCGGTCCGTGTCCGGATCGAGACGGGTCGAATGGACCCTGAGGGAATGACGGGGACCGGGAAGGCACGTGATGGCGCACCCACGACGCTGGCGTGGCTCTGCCATCCGACGACTCTGCTCGCGTTGGTCCTACTGGTCCTCAACGACCGTCTGTGGAAGGCGGCGTTTCCGGGCCTGGTGACGGGCAAGCTGAGCGACGTGGCGGGCCTGGTGCTTGCTCCGCCGCTGGTCGCGGTGCTGCTCACGCTGGTGGTGCCGCGGCTGCCGGCCCGCACGGCCGCGCTGGTCGGCCTGGTCGCGGTGGGTGCCGGGTTCACGGTGGTCAAATCCAGTGGGTACGCCGCTGAGCTGGCCTCCTCGGCGTGGACCGCACTGGCCGGGCCGTCACTGGTGCGGGCCGACCGGACCGACCTGTTCACGCTGCCGGCGCTCGGCCTGGCGTGGTGGAGCTGGACGCGGGCTCGGAGGCGACCGGTGCGGCACCGGACGGCCCGGCTGGTCCGACTGCTGGTCGTGTTGCCGCCGGCGGTGTTGGCGGTGGCCGCCACCAGCGCGGCCTGGTTTCCGTACGCGCTGGGTACGACGATGCTTGACGGCCGCCCGGCGATCTCGGTCGGCGAGGGCTCCGAAGACGCGTCGTACTGGCCGGACGACCCGGCCGACGGCCAGTGGGCGGTCAGCGACGACGGGGCGGTGAACTGGCGAAACGCCACCGTTGACGAGACGGGACGGCTGAACAGTCAGGACTCCCCGCGTCAGCGGGCGTGTGCGCCGGAAGACCCACGGCGCTGCTACCGGGTGATACCGGGGCACCTTCGGGTGGAGCAGAGCGACGACGCCGGCGTGACCTGGCAGGTTGCCTGGGAGGTGCCGGACCCGCGGCGCGACGCGTTGGCCCAGCGCTACCCGGCCCCCGGCGACGCCCGCCGCCACTTCTCCTCCCGGGAACTGGTCGTCTATCCGCACCTGGGCGGCGGCCACGAGGTGCTGGTCGCGAACGGTCGGGACGGCTTCCTGCGTCGCCTCTCGGATGGCGAGTGGCGGCGCGTCGGGTTCCTCGGTGCGCAGCCGTCCGCGACTGATCCGCCCGAACTGCCCCCGGTGAGCGACGGCGGGCGGGTCCAACGCGGGGTCGACCTCTGGCTCGCGTTCGGGCTCGCGTTGCTGCTCGGCTGCGTGGTCACCGTATTCGCCGGTCATCTGGCGATCCGACGTGGCGGCGGCGGTCGCGGGTGGGGGATCGCCGGGGCCCTCACGATCGTGCTGGCCGGACTCGTGCTGGATGCCAGCTGGCCCCGGGTCGACGCGACGAGCGTCGTGGTCACGGTGCTGTTCCTCGTCGTGCCGTTGGGCGCATTGGCGGCGGGCGCGCTGCTCCTCGTCCCGTGGCTCAAATTTGCTCCGGGACACTGGGTCGGGTTGGCCGTGGGCGATCTGCTGCTCACCGTGATCCTGGCCTCGCTGCCGCTGGCCGGCTGGCTGAACGGCACACCCGGGCAGACCTGGGTGGCCGTCGCGCTGGCCGGGCTGGCCACCGTGCCGGGCCTGCTGCTGGCCGTCCGGCTCGCCAGGCTGGCCGACCCGGCCCGCGAAGAGAACCGGCGTGACACGCCGCCCTACCCGCCGTACCAACCCCTGCCGCCGCGAGTTACGCCTTGATCGACTCGGGTTCTGGAAAACCGGGGCATCGGAGGCGGTAGGACAGCGCAGTTCCCATGAACCCGAGTGGATCAGCTCCCGCCTTCAGGCGGGGCGGGGCATGCTCAGCGGGCGGCGGGTGGGGCCAGGGCGGCTATCAGCACGGCGACCAACGTCAGTGCGGCCCCCAGCAGGCTGTTCACGCTGGGGTGCGAGGCCGCTGTGGGCAGCACCAGGTCCAGCAGTACGGCCCCCACGATCTGGCCGGCGATGGTGGCCAGGCCGAGCAGCAGCACACCAGTCGTCCGTACGATCGCGGCGGCGATCGCGATGAACACGATGCCGATCGGGCCGCCCAGGTAGAGCCACGGTTCGCTCGGCGCGTGACCGGTCGGCCAGCCGCGTACGGCGATGTCGACCGTGAACGCGACCAGCAGGGTTGCCGTGCCCACGGCGAAGTTCACGAGCGTGGCGGTCAACGCGCTGTCGGCCGCCGCCCGGACCTGCCCGTTCACCCCCTGCTGCCAGGCGATGCCCACCCCGGCAAGCAGGGGCAGCAGTGCCAGCGCCAGCCCGCCCGGGTCACTGAGCCGGTCACCGACCGCCAGGACGACCGCGAGCACCGTGAGCACCGCGCCGGCCAGGCGCTGTCGGGTGACCGGCTGCCGACCGGTCGGGCCGATGCCGGCGCGGTCGACGGCGAGGCTGCTGCCGGACTGGCCGGCCACCACCGCCACGGTGAAGACCGCCACCCCCAGCGAGCCGATGGTGAGCCCCTGCGTGGCCACCAGCAACGCCCCGCACATCCCCCCGAGGCACTGCCACGGGCGCAGCGTGCCGGCCGTGAGGGCCCGTCGTACGGCGAGCAGCCCTCGCCGTCCGCCAGGGGTGGCCGGCACCAGCACCAGCAGCACCACCAGGCCCAGCCCGAACGAGACCACCGCGGCGGCGAAACCATCGGCCAGGCGTACGCCCAGTTCGCCGTTGATCCGAGACTGCGCCGCCACCGCGACCCCGGCGACCGACGCCAGCGCGACACCGATGATCCGGCGGGTGGCTGGCAGGGTCGGCGGAGCCGCGGTGCCGGTGCCGCTCACTCCTGTTCGGCGAGCGGGCGACCGTCGAAGTCGACCGCGGAGTAGAGCGCCAGCTTCTCCAGCCGGTGGTACGAGTCGATGACCCGGATGGTGCCGCTCTTCGAGCGCATGACGATCGACTGGGTGTACGCGCCGCCGGCCCGGTACCGCACCCCGCGCAGCAGGTCACCGGAGGTGACCCCGGTCGCCACGAAGAAGCAATTGTCCCCGGTGACCAGGTCGTCGGTGCCGAGCACCCGGTCCAGGTCGTGCCCGGCGGCGAGGGCCTTCTCCCGCTCCTCGGCGTCGCGCGGCCAGAGCTTGGCCTGCATGGCGCCACCCATGCACTTGAGCGCGCAGGCCGAGATGATGCCCTCCGGGGTGCCGCCGATGCCCATGAGCACGTCGACGTCCGACTCGCCGCGGGCCGCCAGGATGGAACCGGCGATGTCGCCGTCGGAGATGAACCTGATGCCCGCGCCGGTCCGGCGGATCTGGGTGACCAGGTCCTCGTGGCGGCTGCGGTCCAGCACGCAGACGGTCACCTCGGAGACGTCGGTGCCCTTGATCTTGGCGATCCGGCGCAGGTTCTCGCTGACCCCGGCGTTGATGTCGATCACGTCGACGTACGCGGGGCCGACCGCGAGCTTCTCCATGTAGAAGACCGCGCTGGGGTCGAACATCGCGCCTCGCTCCGAGACGGCGAGCACCGCGAGGGCGTTCGGCATGCCCTTGCTCATCAGGGTGGTGCCGTCCACCGGGTCGACCGCGACGTCCACCTCCGGGCCGGTGCCGTCGCCGACGTGTTCGCCGTTGAAGAGCATCGGGGCGTTGTCCTTCTCGCCCTCGCCGATCACCACGACACCGCGCATCTGGATCGAGTTGATCAGCTTGCGCATGGCGTCGACAGCGGCGCCGTCGCCGCCCTCCTTGTCACCCCGGCCGACCCAGCGGCCGGCGGCCATCGCCGCGGCCTCGGTGACCCGGACCAGGTCGAGGGCCAGGTTACGGTCGAGATCCTGTGGGATGCGGGTCCTGGTGTTCGTCATGACGGCTGCTCCTCCTCGCGACGGTGCGGGGACGGCCGGCGGCGAAGTGGCGTCGCTGCCGGCTTTGTCGCTGATCCTCACACGATGGCCGACCGAGCGCCGGTGCGGGGCGGTGATGGGCCGGATACCGCCGGTCGGGCGGCTGCGAAGATGGCAGGGTGGAACCCGCACAGCCTGCTGACCGCGTACCCGCCGACCAGACGCCGCCCGACGGCCAGCCGCCGGCCGACCTCCCGGACGCCCCCGGCGCCGGGCCCGCCGCGACGGGCCCGGCGGATCCGACGGCACCGACCACCGGCGAGCCGGCCCTGGTCGCCGACGAGGCGACCCCCGTGGCCGAGCCGGCCCACGTCGGACCGGGGCCGGCGGCCCGGCCGTCGCCGCCCCGGGCGGCCGCGCCGGCGGGCAAGTCCGAGCGGTCACCCAAGGACATGGCGATCTCGCTGCTGGTGCTGCTCATTCCGATCGCGCTGCTGCTGGCGTTCTACCGGGGTTTCCTGGGCGGGGACCAGGCCACGACCGTCGACCCCGCGCCGGCGTTCGAACAGGCGCGGTCCGCGAACACGTTCCCGGTGAGCGAGCCGCAGGGGCTCGGCTCCGGCTGGCGTACGGTCAGCGCCCGCTACCAGAGCGTCGAGGGTGGCGCGACGCTGCGGATCGGCTACCTGACGCCGGAGGGCAGGGGTGTGCAACTCGTGCAGAGCAGCGTGCCGGCCGAGCGGCTGCTCCCGGCCGAGCTGACCGACCAGGGGCAGCCACAGGGTCCGACCGAGTTGGGTGGGCGCACCTGGCAGCGGTACACGGCCCGGGGGAACCAGCAGGCGCTGGCCCTGCTGGAGCCGACCCGTACGGTGCTCGTGATCGGTGACGCGCGGGACAACGAGTTGCGGGAGTTGACCGGCGCGCTGCGCTGAGGAGTCCACAGTCGATGGGGCGCACGCCGAGGGGGCCGGTCCGGTACGCTCCCTCGGCTCGGTCCGGCCCGCACACGGGGCCGGGCCACGTCCATCTCTGTGAAGTGAGAACTCAGTGAACATTCGACGGTGGAGCTTCGGCTTCCTCGCCGCCACCCTGCTCGTCCCCGGCCTGGCCGCGTGCAAGTCCGACGCCACCGAGCCGGCCGCCGCCCCCAGCGCGTCCGCTCCGGCCGTACCGGCCGACCCGAAGGAGGCGCTGCTCGCCTCCACGAAGGAGATGGCCAAGGGCGACTTCACGTTCACCATCGCGGGCGCCGACCTGACCGGCGGTGGCCTGGTGCACAAGCCCAGCAACAGCGCGCAGTTGACCATGAAGATGGGCGACGCCTCCCAGGACGTGTCGATGGAGATGGACCTCATCTACATCGACACGGAGAGCTGGGTGCGGATGGAGATCGGCGGCGCCATGGCGGCCATGGTCCCCGAGCTGGCGAAGAACAAGGGCAAGTACCAGCACCTCGACAAGACCAAGGCCAAGGAGATCAAGGACCTCCAGCTCGACCCGGAGACGCTCGACCCGATCGACAGCGAGACCCTGGTCAAGGGCGTGACCGAGGTGCAGAAGACCGGCGAGGGCAGCTACGCCGGCAAGATCGACATCAGCGCCTCGGCCGAGTCGGTCGCCCTCGACGAGGACGTGGTCAAGGCGCTGGGCGCCCAGGCCAAGGCGCTGCCGTTCACCGCCAAGCTGGACCCGCAGGGCCGCCTCACCGAGCTGGTCATCTCGGTGCCGGCCGCCGGCGAGACCGCCGCCCACGACATCAAGATCGGGTACGCGGGTTACGGCTCCGGCACCGGCGCGCAGAAGCCGCCGGCGGACAAGGTGGTCGAGGCCTCGGCGGAGACGTACGAGATGTTCAAGTAAGCCGCACGGCGGGCCGGGGCGACCACTGGTCACCCCGGCCCGCTCTGTTCGGCACCGGTTGTCCGCAAACAACCGGACAACAAGGGTGATTGCCCGACGCGTCGACAGGGAACAAGAAGAGAGCGATCCGGGCGCGCCGCTCGGTCCGGATCGTGCGACGTGGCCGAAGGGCTGCCGCGTCGCCCGGTTTCCGGCGCCGACCAGGTCGTCGGGTGACCCCCTTGGGAGACACGTATGACTGTTCGACGACTGGGTGCCGGCCTGGTAGCCGCCGCCCTGTTCACGCCCGCCCTGGCCGGCTGCGCCGGTGGCACGACCGGCACGGCCGGGTCAACCGCGTCCCCGACGGTGAGCGCGTCCGGGGCACCGAGCCAGTCCGGCGGTGCGCCGGTGTCCGGCGACGCCAAGCAGGCCCTGCTCGACTCCACCAAGGCCATCAGCGACGGCAACTTCCGGTTCACCCTCTCCGGCGCCGGGTCCACGGCCGAGGGGCAGGTGCACCAGCCGAGTCAGAGCGCCGCGATGAAGTTCGCCATCGGTGGCCCCTCCTCCGACCTGGCCATGAAGCTCGACGTGATCCACGCCAAGCCGGACAGCTGGGTGAAGTTGGAACTGACCGGTCCCACGGCCGACAGCCTGCCCGCCATCAAGCAGCTCAACCTGGGCAAGTACCAGCACCTCGACCAGGCCCGCATCAAGGGCAACAAGAGCCTCGGCTTCGACTTCGAGAAGGTCGACCCGGCCGGCAGCGCGGTGCTGACCCAGGGCATCACCGAGGTCCGCAGCACCGGGACCGGCACGTACGCCGGCACCGTCGACGTCACCAAGGCCGCCGAGGCGGGCTCGCTGAACGCCGCCACGATCGCCGCGCTGGGCACCCAGGCGAAGACGGTCCCGTTCAGCGCGAAGGTCGACCCGCAGGGCCGGCTGAGCGAGCTGGTGCTGCAACTCCCGGCCTCCGGCCAGACCACGGCCCAGGAGATCAAGATGACGTACTCCGACTACGGCTCCGCCACCCCGGCCCAGAAGCCGCCGGCGGACCAGGTCGTCGAGGCGCCCGCCGAGCTGTACAGCCTGTTCAACTGACCGTTCTCGGGTGGGGTGGTTCCGGCCATCCCACCCGAGAATCAGGCGGACGGGTCCTGACGGGCGGCGTCGATTCGCGCCCGCGCGCCGTCCAGCCAGCGCTGGCAGACCACCGCCAGCGCCTCGCCGCGTTCCCACAGCGCCAGCGACTCCTCCAGGGACGTGCCGCCGGCCTCCAGCCGCTCGACCACCGAGGCCAGTTCGGCGCGGGCCTGCTCGTAGCTGAGCCGCTCGTCCGGCCCGGCCTTCGTGTCGTCAGTCATCGCGTCCATCTCAGCACACCCCGGTCGGTGTCACCGCGTCGCCACGTCCCCGTCGACCGTCGCGGCCAGCTCGCCCTCGGCGAGGCGTACCCGTAGCGGGTCGCCCTTGCCGACCTCGGCCGCCGCCCGGACGACGTGCCCGTCGGCGCGCTGCACGATCGCGTACCCCCGGTCGAGCGTCGCGGCGGGGGAGAGGGCGCGCAGTCGGGCGAGGGTGTGCCGCAGGTCGTCGGCGGCGGTCGCGAGCCGGTGATCCAGGCAGCGCCCGGCGCGTTGACGCAGTGCGGCCAGCTCGGTCGCACGGTGCTCCACCATCACCTGGGGCCGGGCCAGCACCGGCCGGGACCGCAGGCTGTCGAGGCGGTGCGACTCCCGGTCGACCAGGTTGCGCACCGCCCGCTGGAGCCGGTGCCGGGCCTGACCGATGAGGCGTACCTCCTCGGTGAGGTCGGGGACCACCCGCTTGGCCGCGTCGGTCGGGGTGGAGGCCCGTAGGTCGGCGACGTAGTCGATCAGCGGCGTGTCCGTCTCGTGGCCGATCGCGCTGACCACCGGGGTACGGCAGCCGAAGACGGCGCGGCACAGAGCCTCGTCGGAGAACGGCAGCAGGTCCTCGATGCCGCCGCCACCCCGGGCGATGATGATCACATCGATGCTCGGGTCCGCGTCCAGGACCTTGAGCGCGTCCACGATCTGCGGCACGGCGGACGTGCCCTGGACGGCCACGTTGACCGTCCGGAACTCCACGGCCGGCCAGCGCCGCCGCGCGTTGGTCAGCACGTCCCGCTCGGCGGCGGACGCACGGCCGGTGATCAGACCGATCCGGCCGGGCAGGAACGGCAGCCGGCGCTTGCGGGCCCGGTCGAACAGCCCTTCGGCGGCGAGCAGCTTCTTGAGCTTCTCCAGCCGGGCCAGCAGCTCACCGAGGCCCACCTGGCGGATCTCGTCGGCCCGCAGGCTCAACGTGCCCCGGGCGGCGTAGAACTCCGGCTTGGCGTGCAGCACCACCCGGGCGCCCTCGCGCAGCTCCGGCGCTCCGGCGTCGAGCACGTCACGGTTGGTGGTGACGGTCAGGCTCAGGTCGGCGGACGGGTCACGCAGGGTCAGGAAGACGGTGGTGGCCCCGGGACGGCGGCTGATCTGCGCCACCTGCCCGTCCACCCACACCCAGCCCAGCTTGGCGATCCACGCCCCGACCTTCTGCGAGACGACGCGAACAGGCCAGGGCTCCTCGGCGCTGCTCCTGCCCTCAGCGCTGCTCCCACCACTCGCCCCACCCACACCACTCACCCCCCAACCCTACGGACGCCCTCGGTGATCAAGAAGTTTGCGTCGGATCCGGGCGCGTTTCTGACGCGAACCTCTTGATCAACGGGATTTGGGCCCGGGTGCGGGGGGACCAGCGGCACGTAGGATGGGGACGTGACTGATCTCCGGAGCGGTAAGCGCGTGCTTTTGGCCAAGCCTCGTGGCTACTGCGCGGGCGTGGACCGCGCCGTGCAGACCGTCGAGGAGGCGCTGAAGCTGTACGGCGCCCCGATCTACGTTCGTAAGCAGATCGTGCACAACAAGCACGTCGTGCAGACCCTGGAGTCGCAGGGCGCGATCTTCGTGGAGGAGAACGAGGAGGTGCCGGAAGGCTCGACCGTCATCTTCTCCGCGCACGGCGTGGCGCCCGAGGTCTACGAGCAGGCGCGGGAGCGTTCGCTGAAGGCCATCGACGCGACCTGCCCACTGGTCACCAAGGTGCACCAGGAGGCAAAGCGGTTCGCCGCCGAGGACTACGACATCCTGCTGATCGGCCACGAGGGGCACGAGGAGGTCGTCGGCACCGCCGGCGAGGCGCCCGCGCACATCCAGCTCGTGGACGGCCCGGACGGCGTCGACAAGATCACCGTGCGTGACCCGGAGAAGGTGGTCTGGCTCTCCCAGACCACGCTCTCGGTGGACGAGACCCTGGAGACGGTGGCCCGGCTCAAGCAGCGGCTGCCACTGCTCCAGTCCCCGCCCAGCGACGACATCTGCTACGCCACCTCAAACCGGCAGCACGTGGTCAAGGAGATCGCCCCGGAGTGTGACGTGGTGATCGTCGTCGGCTCGACGAACTCGTCCAACTCGGTGCGCCTGGTCGAGGTCGCCCTGGACGCCGGCGCCCGCGCCGGTCACCTCATCGACTTCGCCCACGAGATCGACGACGCCTGGCTGGCCGACGCCCGCACGGTCGGCGTGTCCTCCGGCGCGAGCGTCCCCGAGGACCTGGTCCGCGATGTGCTGGCACACCTGGCCGAGCGCGGCTTCGCCGACGTCGAAGAGATCACCACCGCCAACGAACGGCTCACCTTCTCGCTTCCGCAGGAGCTGAAGCGGGACATGAAGGCCGCCGCGGCCCGCGGCTGACACGATCCAGCGCCAGCGCGGTGGAACGCCGGGCCGGTGCCGTACGTCGAAGACGGCATGAGGACCCTTCGGTTCGTCGTCCCCGCCCTGGTCGTCTGCGCGGCGCTGAGCGCCTGCGGTGAAACCGGCGGTCCCGCCACCCCCGCCGGACCGTCGGCGACGACCGGGCAGCCCGCCTCCGCGTCGCCGGGCACCCCCGCGTCGCCCAGTACCCCCGAGTCGCCCAGCACCCCCGCCCCGCCGATCAAGTCGCCGGTCGGGCCCACCGTCCCGCCGCCGGTCGGCGCCACCGAACTCACCGGCACGATCACCGCCGGGGTGGAGCCGAACTGCGTGCTCCTCGACGGCTACCTGCTGGTGGGCGGGCCCCGGGACGTGCTGACCGCCGGCGCCCAGGTGACCGTCACGGGCCGGGTGGAGAAGGGCACGATGACCACCTGCCAGCAGGGCATCCCGTTCGTCGTCGAGAGCGCCAACCGCCGTTAGGACAACGCCCCGCGTCAGCGGTCGACGTCGTTGAGCAGCTCCGGCGCCTGCGGCTGACGCGGGGTCAGCTCGACCTGGGCGGGGGCCGCCAGCTCCTCGTCCGAGACGCCCAGCTCGGCGAGCTTGCGGGCGCTGACCAGCACCCGCGCCTCCAGCGAGCCGACCGCCCGGTTGTACGCGGTCACCGCGCCGGTCAGCGACGATCCGAGCTTGCCCACGTGGTCGCCGAGGGTGGCGAGCCGGCCGTACAGCTCCCGGGCGAGGGTGTGCACCGCCACCGCGTTGCGGGCCAGCGCCTCCTGCCGCCACGAGTAGGCCACCGTGCGCAGCAGCGCGACCAGGGTGGCCGGCGTGGCCAGCACGACGTTGCGGGCAAACGCGTGCTCCAGCAGCGTCGGGTCGCGTTGGAGCGCGACGTCGAGGAACGGGTCGGCCGGCACGAACAGCACCACGAACTCGGGCGAGCTGTCGAACGCGGCCCAGTACGACTTGGCGGCCAGGGCGTCGACGTGCCCGCGCAGGTGTCGGGCGTGCGCGTCGAGGTAGGTGTCCCGGCCGCGCTCGTCGCGGGCCTCCATGGCCGTCAGGTACGCGTCGAAGGGCGCCTTCGCGTCCACCACCACCGACCGGCCGCCGTGCAGGCGTACCACCAGATCCGGGCGGACTACCTGGTCGTCGGTGGCGGCGGTCACCTGCTCGGAGAAGTCGCAGTGCTCCAGCATGCCGGCCGCCTCGACGATCCGGCGCAGTTGGTGCTCGCCCCAGCGGCCCCGCACCTGCGGCGCGCGCAGCGCGGCCACCAGTTGCTTGGTCTCGGTGCGCAGCTCACCGGAGACGACGTTCATCGAGCGGACCTGCTCGCGCAGCTCGGCGTACGCGTCGACGCGGTCGTGTTCCAGCTCGGCCACCCGCTGCTCGTAGCGGCGCAGGGTGTCGTGCAGCGGCGCCACGGCCCGGGCCACCGCCTCCTGGGACTGCGCGGTGGCCTCGTAGCTCAGCGCCCGCATGGACTGCTCCAGCCGTCCCTCGCCCTCACGGGTGGCGGTCAGGGTGGCGTCGAGCCGGGCGATGTCGGCCGCCGACCGGGACCGGGCCGCGAACCAACCCACCGCCCCGCCGGCACCGAGGCACAGGATCACCACCAGTAACGTCGAGACGTCCATCACCGGAGCTTGCCAGACGGGTACGACGTGACACCCGGGGGTACGTTCGTTGACATGGAAGCTCTGCTGTGCCTGGTGGTCGTCTTCGCCGCCGTGGTGGGTGCCGGCCTGCTCGC
Organism: Micromonospora sp. NPDC051543; assembly: GCF_044454415.1. Taxonomy (NCBI): domain Bacteria; kingdom Bacillati; phylum Actinomycetota; class Actinomycetes; order Micromonosporales; family Micromonosporaceae; genus Micromonospora; species Micromonospora sp. NPDC051543. Next base: position 71,209 of record NZ_JBITDT010000006.1, on the reverse strand, counting down.
CTACTCCCGGTCCAACGCCCAGCGGCGTGTCGCGCTCGGCGACGCCCGCGCCGAGGCGCAACGGTGGTACGAGCGCCTCGGCGGCCAGCTGATGACCCTGCAGGGTGAGGAGCCCGCCGTCCGGCAGGCGCTCGCCGACGCGGGGGAGCGCTACAACGCGGCCGGCTCGCAGTTGGAGCAGGCGCGGACGCCGAACCAGTTCGCACTCGCCCGAGAGACCGCTCTGGAGGGGTTGGCGTACATCCGGGCGGCGCGGACCGCGCTGGGCATCGACCCCGGGCCGGAGGTGCCGGCGCTGGCCGCCGCGCGGGGCGTCGGGCAGCTCACCAAGGAGCGCGAGGTCGACGTGCAGGGCCAGACCTTCCGGGCCGGCCCGCAGCCCGGCCGGGACACTCCCTACTACTACCCCGGCGGCCGGTACCAGGGCCGGCCGGTGCCGGCCGGTTGGTACTCGACGCCGTGGTGGAAGACCGCGCTGGGCGCGGGCGCCGGCGTGCTCGGCGGCATGCTGATCGCCGACGCGCTGTTCTCGCCGGCCTTCGCTGATCCGGGCTACGGCTACGACCAGGGCTACCAGGAGGGCTTCGGCGACGGCGCCGACTACGCCGACGACCAGGGCGGCGACGCCGGTGACCAGGGCGGCGACTACGGCGACCAGGGCGGCGACTTCGGTGGCGGCGACCAGGCGGGTGACTTCGGCGGCGGTGACTATGCCGGCGGCGACTTCGGCGGCGGAGGTTTCGGCGGCGGCGACTTCGGTGGTGGCGACTTCGGCGGCGGCGACTGGTGAGCGCCGGCTGGCGCTGACGAGCGTCGGCGCTGACCGGGTGCGCGACCGGTGAGTACCGTGCTGACTGAGTGCGGCGAGCGGTGACCCGCGGGGGCGCGACCCGGGAACGACGCCTGCCGACATGCGAAACGGGCCCCGGTCGACTCGACCGGGGCCCGTTGCCGTGCTGTCTGGTCAGCCGGTGTTGCGCATGCCGGCGGCGATGCCGTTCACGGTGGTGAGCAGCGCCCGTTCCAGGGCCGTGCCGTCGCTGGGAGCGCGTCGACCACCCGGCGCGGTGGCGACCGCCCGGCCCGCCGCGCCCGACTCCCGGTACTGGCGCAGCAGCGCCACCTGGAGGTGGTGCAGCGGCTCCAGGTAGGTGTCCCGCACGGCCAGGGTGCGCTGGAGCACCGGGGAGTTCTCCAGCAGGGCCGGTGAGGCGGTCACGGCCAGCACCTCGCGCTTGGTCAGCTCGTACTCCTGCTCGATCTTCTCGAAGATCGGGTGCAGCTTCTTCGGCACGAGGGTCTCGACGTACCGGCGGGCGATGCTCAGGTCGGTCTTGGTCAGCATCATCTCGACGTTCGACAGGAACGTGCGGAAGAAGTGCCAGTTGCGGTGCATCTCGGCCAGCACGTCCGCGTGTCCGGCCTCGCGGGCGGCGGCCAGGCCCGAACCGACGCCGAACCAGCCCGGCACGATCTGCCGGGTCTGCGTCCAGCCGAACACCCACGGGATGGCCCGCAGCCCGGACAGGCCGGCGCCGGTGTTGGGACGCTTCGCCGGCCGGGAGCCGATGTTCAGCGCGCCGAGCAGTTCGGTGGGGGTGGACGCCCAGAAGTACGCCGGCAGGTCCGGGTCCTCGACGAGCGACCGGTACGACCGGAACGCCGACTCGGACACCACGTCCATCGTCGCGTCCCAGCGTTCCAGCATCTCGGCCGGCTGCCGGGGCGCGGTGTGCAGCAGCGTCGCCTGGAGCACCGCCGCGAGGGTCAGCTCCAGGTTCTCCCGGGCCAGCGAGGGCAGCGTGTACTTGTCGGAGATGACCTCGCCCTGCTCGGTCACCTTGATCGCGCCGTCCAGCGTGCCGTACGGCTGGGCCAGGATCGCCTCGTGGGTCGGGCCACCGCCGCGCCCGACCGTACCGCCGCGACCGTGGAAGAGCCGCAGGTGTACGCCGTGCCGGGCGGCCACGTCACGCAGCGCGCGTTGGGCCCGGTGGATCGACCACTGGCTGGTGGTGATCCCCGCCTCCTTGTTGGAGTCGGAGTAGCCGAGCATGACCTCCTGCACGTCGCCACGGGCCGCGACCAGCGCCCGGTACGCGGGCAGCGACAGCAGCTCGTCGAGGATCTCGCCGCCGGCGTTCAACTCGGCCGGGGTCTCCAACAGCGGTACGAAGCCGATGCGGGCCCGGCCGCTGTGCACGTCGACCAGCCCGGCCTCGCGGGCGAGCACCACGGCGGCGAGCACGTCGTCGACGCCCAGGGTCATCGAGATGATGTACGACTCGATGACCTCCGCGCCGAACCGGTCCTGCGCCTCGCGGATCGTGCTGAACACGTCGAACGTCTTGCGGGCCGACTCGGTCAGCGGGGTGTCCAGGGTGGACAGCGGCCGCCGGCCGGTCAGCTCGTCGGCGAGCAGTTTGGTGCGCTCCAACCGGCTCAACGCCGGGTAGTCCGGCACCTCGCCGACCGCCTCGTAGAGCTGGGTGAGCACCTCGTGGTGCTTCTCGGCGTGCTCCCGGACGTCCATCGTCGCCAGGTGCAGGCCGAACGCGGACACCGTACGGATGGTGGAGGCCAGCCGGCCGACGGCCGTGAGCTGCCCCGAGTTGCGGGCCAGTGACGCGCGCAGCAGGTCCAGGTCGGCGATCAGCTCGGCCGAGCCGCGGTAGTCCCGACCCGGTACGTGGGCCGTGCCCTGGCGCAGCCGCTGCCGGGTGTTGGCCAGCTTGGCCTTCACGCAGCGCGCCTTCAGGCGGTAGGGCTCCTCGGCGTTGACCCGGCGGAACCGGGGCGCCACCTCGGGCAGCGCGTCGAGGTCGGCGGCGAGGCTGGCGGAGAGGTCGAGCGACACCCCGCGCAGCCGACGCGAGACCGACACCTCGTTGATCAGGTGGTCCATCGCCTTCTCGGTGGCGGCGATGCCGTGCTCGTGCTGGATGGTCAGCACCTCGCGGGTGACCGCCGGGGTGACGAACGGGTTGCCGTCGCGGTCGCCGCCGATCCAGGTGCCGAAGCTCAGTGGGCGAGCCGTCGGCGACGTCTCCACGCCGAGGGTGCGCAGCGTGTCGGCCAGGTCGTCGAGCACCTGCGGCGCGGCCTCGGCGTACAGGTCCCGCAGGTAGTAGATGGCGTTGCGGGCCTCGTCGGTCGGATCCGGCCGGTCCAGCCGCAGCTCGTCCGTCTGCCACATGAGGTCCAGCAGCTCGGCCAGCCGGCGGTTGGCCGGCCCCTCGTCGCTCGCGCCGTAGAGGATCGCGTTGGCGGTCTCGGTGTCCAACTCGTCGGCGATGGCCCGCAGCTTCGACAGGATCGAACGGCGGGCCGCCTCGGTGGGGTGGGCGGTGAAGACCGGCCGGACCGCCAGCCGGCGAGCGACCGCGGCGATCTCCTCGGCCGGCACGCCCCGCTCGGCGATCATCTTGGCTGCCTGGTCGAGCCAGCCGCCCTGCACGGCGCGGCGGCGGCGCAGGTCCCGTGCGCGGTGCACCTGCTCGGTGATGTTGGCCAGGTGGAAGTAGGTGGAGAAGGCGCGGGCCAGCTTGGTGCCGGTGGTCACGTCCAGCCCGCCGAGCCGCTGGGCGGCGGCGGGGACGTCGGAGCGTACCTGGGCGCGGATCTCCTCGACGAGGTCGAGCAGCGGGCGGCCCTCCTGGCGGGCCAGGGTCTGGCCGAGGAGGGTGCCGAGCCGGCGGATGTCGGCGCGCAGCGCGGCGTCCGGGCCGTCGTGGTCGTGCTGGTCGGTCACGATGCGCTCCTTACGTGAGTACGAAGGACAGCGCTGTCCGACTCCCTGGATGGTATCCGCGTCTGGCCCTCCGGTAGGAGGGGCTTCGGGCGCGCCGCGTCGTGAGACGGAACACCTCGGAGATCACCTCAGGGTCTTGCGCGGGTGCGTGCCCGGCCTCCCCGCACCACGGTCGCGGCCAGAAGGGCCGCCAGGGCGACCACCGCCCACAGCGCCAGTCCGGTCAGGGGCCAGCCGATCGACCGTCGGTCGAAGTAGACCGCCGACTTGACCAGATCGGTGGCGAGCCCGGGCACGTTCCACCTGTGCATACCGCGCAGCCAGGTGGGCAGGAACTCCGGGGCGTAGATGCCGCCGGAACCCGGATTGCCGAGCACCACCAGCAGCAGGATCACCAGTCCGGTGCCGAGCACGCCCAACCAGCCCTGCACGGCGGCGGCCACCATCGCGGCCGCGAAGGCGGCGAGCATGCCGGCGCCGGCGACGGCCGGCAGGTCGTGGTGCCAGACGTCCAGCACCGGGCCGACGATCACCGCGCCGGCGATGCCGAGCACGACGCTGTAGACGGCGAGCGCCCCGATCCGTACGCCCGCGCGGCGCAGGGTGCGCGGGGTGGTGCCGACGGAGATGCCCAGCGCGGTCGAGGCCAGGTACCCGCCGAGGACGCACCCGATCGCCAGGTAGAACGGGACCAGACCGCGCGGGTCGGTGTCGGCGACCGGCACCTCGTCGGCCACCCGCAGTGGCATCCGGGCCTGCTCGGCGGCGGCGGTGAGGACCTGGACGACGACCTCGGTGGCGGCCGGCGCGCTGGCGCTGGCGGTGGTCAGGACGAACCCGCCGTCGGGGGTGGAGTTGAGTACCCCGTACACCTCACGGCTGGTCAGACCGTCGTCGGCGGCGCCCGGATCGGCGTACTCGACGGCCTTGATCGTGTTGGTCCGGTCGCGAACGGCGGTCAGGACCGTTCGCGCGGCCTGGTCGCCGCTCGCCACGCCGACCGGCACGTCGCGGGGGTGGGGTTGGTGCAGGGCGCCGACGTAGGCGGCGATGAACCCGACGGCCAGCGCCAGGGTGCCGAGCAGCAGGCCGGCGGTACGGGGGATCTGGTCGCGTAGTCGGACCTCCGGCGACTCATCCACCAGGTCAGCCTAGGGTGCCGTTTGCGCAGTTTGCGGCGTTTCTGTCGGCGTGCGTTCGATGCTGATCGCCGTCCGGGGGAACGAGCAATTTTCTTCAAGACCTGTTCAAGCTCTCGCGGCGACGATGGTTCTCGTCGGTCCGGAGGTCACCCCGCCCAGGGTGCCGACCCGGAGCACGCGGGCCTGTTCGGGGAGGCCCGAAGCCCGGCCGGGCCCGCGCCCGTGGAGGTGCCGTACACCCCCAGGTACGGCACCTCCATCCCGCGTCCGGGGTCAGGCGGTGACGGTCGGGTCCGTTCCGGCGGTGGCGAGCAGTCGACGCAGGCGCGCGGGTGGATGACCCACCTGCTCGCGGACCACCCGGGTCAGGTGCGCCTGGTCGGCGAAGCCGTACTCGGCGGCGAGCGCGCCCAGCGGACGGCCGTCGGGCTCGGCGAGGGTGTCCAGTACGGCGCGTACCCGCAGGCGGTTGCGGTAGGCGGTCAGGCTGCTGCCGGTCACCCGCTGGAACACCCGGCTGAGGTGGTGCGGTGAGCTGCCCACCTCCCGGGCCACCTCGCCCAGGCCGAGTGTGAAGCCGGAGTGGGCCAGCACCTCGCGCGCCCGGTCGGCGAGCCGCCGATGCGCGGCCAGCGTCGCCGGCCGTCGGCGGACGGCCCGCTCGATCTCGGCGTCCACCTCGTCGGCCGCGAGGTCGCTGTGGTGCAGCAGGCGGGCCAGGAACCGCTGGAGCCGTTCGGCCATCTCGAACCCGTCGAGCCCGCGCCGGAACTCGGCCACCAGCAGCCGGTGGGCCAGGTCCAGCGTGGCGTCCGAGGTGCCCGCCCACCCGCTCCGGTCCATCCAGCGCTGGGCGTCCGGCCGTTCCGCCAGCACCGACGGATCGATCTCCAAGCAGGTGTACGAGTCGCCGCAGCCGAACGGGTGCGCCACGGCCATGTCGTCCCCGGGCCGGGTGAGCAGCACCGAGGTGGCGTCGGAGAGCTCGACCTGCCCGTTGAGCCGACGCCGGTACGCCCCGGACCGACCCAGCATGATCTTGTGGTGATCCTGGGTGACCGTCTCCGTCCACCCGTGGTTCTCGACGATGCAGCGCACCTGGTAGATCAGCATTCCGTCCGGATGCCCCAGCACCCGCCAACGGGCGGGGGTGGTGTGGCGCCGCGGATCACTACCGAACTGCTCAGCGGGCATCGCGTCCCTCGACTTCCGATCTGCTCGGCATCGCACGGCGGCTCGTGACCGCACGGGGCTTCGTGACCGCCAAGGCCTCAGCTCTCGACCACGGCGAAGGCGCGGACCGGGAAGGTGCCCATCCCGGCCACCATCGGCGGCGCCGCGGTGAACCGGAACCCGGTCGGCGGCAGCGCGTCCAGGCCGGTCAGGTGCTCCACGACCGGGATGCCGGCGGCGAGCAGGATGCTGTGCGCGGGGCGTACGCCGTTCGCCGCCGGGGTCATGTCGTCGATGTTGATCGAGTCGATGCCGACCAGGGCCGCGCCCGCGTCGGCCAGTGCCCGGGCGCCGTCCTCGCTCAGGTACGGCGCCTCCGGCGCGGCGTACCGCTCGGCGCCGAAGTGCGCGTCCCACCCGGTGTGCAGCAGCACCGCACGCCCGGTCACCTCGTACGGCGCCAGCATCAGCCGATCCACGGCCCGGGTGTCGGCCGGTACCCGGACCACCACCCCGGGCAGATCGGCGAGGCGGTCCAACGGCACCCCGGTCAGATCGTCGCGACCGGCCCAGCGGTGGGCGGGGGTGTCCACGTACGTGCCGGTGTTGGCGATCAGGTCGATCCGGGCCACGTGGAACTCGGTGCCCGGCGCGTACCGCTCCCGGGACGCCGCGTACGTCAGCCAGTCGGTGATCCGCGGGCCCGGCCACCCGGGCAGGGTGGTCATCCCGTCGCTGATGACGTGGCTCAACTCCACCAACCGACGACGGCCGCCGGCCGTGGCGACGGCGCGGCCACCCTTGTGCGGTTCCTCGATCATCGTCTTCGCGCTGATCCGGACCTCGGCGACCATGAGCAGCCCGAGATGCCGGACGAAGAGCGCGGCGAGGTCGTCGTCGCTGATCTCCGGCCCCGGGACGTCCAGCCGGAAACCCTCCGTACGCAGCCCGCCGTCGTTGGCGAAGCTCACCTCCGCGTCGAACTGCGCCCGCCACTGCTCACCCATCCCCGCACTCGACCATGACGCCCGGCGGCGGTCAAGATCCCCGCGGAATCGTGCCGTCCGCATGGGCGCGCCGCGCAAGATCCGCGCAACTTCACCGTTGTTGCTGCCTCCGGCGCATCTGAGGCAGCAACATCCCCGAAGTTGTGAGGATCTTGGGCGCGGGGCGCGGGGCGCGGGGCGCGGGGCGCGGGGCGCGGGGCGCGGGGCGCGGGGCGCGGGGCGCGGGGCGCGGGGCGCGGGGCGCGGGGCGCGGCACGTGGGACCTGGGACCTGGGCGGAACGGGGTGGGTGTCGGTCGACGGAGATAGGCTTGTGGGGCGTGCACCCCCCGTCCGGCTGGGCGAGGGGCCCGCCGTCGTGTGCGTCGACTCCCCCGGAAAGGACTGCCTTGCTCACCGGTCTGTTCTCCGCCGCCCTGGCCGATCCCGGGCTGGCCCGGGCGCGTGACCTGGCGCGCTCCGGTGCCGCCCAGGTCGACGGCCTCGACATCACCGCTCCCGCCGCGCTGCGCCCGTTCGCCGTCGCGGCCGTCGCCGCGGACACCACCGACGCCGGCCCCGGCAGCACCGCCGCGGGCAGCGGTGGCGGCGCCGGACGACCCGTGCTGGCCGTGACCGCCACCACCCGCGAGGCCGACGACCTGGCCGCCGCGCTCGGTGGGCTGCTGCCGCCGGAGCAGGTGGTGGTCTTTCCCTCCTGGGAGACGCTGCCGCACGAACGGCTCTCCCCCCGATCGGACACGGTGGGCCGACGGCTGGCCGTGCTGCGCCGCCTCGCGCACCCCGAGTCGGCCGACGCGCACGGCCGCACCGGCCCCCTGCGGGTGGTGGTCGCCCCGGTCCGGTCGCTGCTGCAACCGCAGCTCAAGGGCCTCGGTGACCTCGAGCCGGTGCAGCTCGCCGCCGGCGAGGAAGCCGATCTGGAGGAGGTCGCCCACCGCCTGGTCGACATGGCGTACGCCCGGGTCGACCTGGTCACCAAGCGCGGCGAGTTCGCGGTGCGCGGCGGCATCCTGGACGTCTTCCCGCCCACCGACGAGCACCCGTCCCGGGTCGAGTTCTGGGGCGACGAGGTGGAGGAGATCCGCACCTTCGCGGTCGCCGACCAGCGCACCATCGAGCAGGTTCCGCTGCTCTGGGCGCCGCCCTGCCGGGAGCTGCTGCTGACCCCGGCGGTGCGCGAGCGGGCCGCCGCGCTCGCCGAGCAGCACCCCGAGCTGGCCGAGATCCTGGACAAGCTGGCCGAGGGCATCCCGGTGGAGGGGATGGAGTCGCTGGCCCCGGTGCTGGTCGGCCCCGACTCGCTGGAGCTGCTGCTGGACGCGATGCCGGCCGGCACCCACGTCCTGCTGTGCGACCCGGAGCGCATTCGCACGAGGGCGCACGATCTGGTGCGTACCTCTGAAGAGTTCCTGCAGGCCTCCTGGGCCGCCGCCGCGGTCGGCGGCCAGGCCCCGGTGGACGTCGGCGCCGCCGCCTTCCGCACCCTGGCCGAGGTACGTGCCACCGCCGGCGCGCTCCGCCAGCCCTGGTGGACGCTGTCCCCGTTCGGCCTGGTGGAGGCGGAGACGGCCGAGGTGCGGCAGCCCTGGGAGGACGCCCCCGAGCAGGCCAGCGTCACCCCGGACGACGCCATCGCGGTGACCCTCGCCGCCCAGCCCGCCCCGCTCTACCACGGCGAGACCGCGCGGGTCGTCGACGACCTCAAGCGCTGGGCCGGCGAGGGCTGGTCGATCGCGCTGGTCTTTGAGGGGCACGGCCCCGCCCAGCGTGCCGTGGAGGTCCTGCGCGATGCGGGCCTGGGCGCGCGGCTCACCGAGGAGGTGCCCACCGCACCCCCGCCCGGCGACGTGGTCGTCACCTGCGGCGCTCTGACCAGCGGATTCGTCGACGAGGCGTCCCGTTTCGTGCTGCTGACCGGCAACGACGTGACCGGTGGCCGGGGCACCTCGACGCGGGACATGCGCAAGATGCCGAGCCGCCGGCGCAACACGATCGACCCGCTGGAGCTCAAGGCCGGCGACTACGTGGTGCACGAGCAGCACGGCATCGGTCGGTACGTCGAGCTGGTGCAGCGCACCGTCAACGGCGCCAGCCGGGAATACCTGGTCATCGAGTACGCGGCCAGCAAGCGCGGCCAGCCCGGTGACCGGCTGTTCGTGCCCACCGACCAGCTGGACCAGCTCTCCCGGTACGTGGGCGGTGAGCAGCCGGCCCTGCACAAGATGGGCGGCTCGGACTGGCAGAAGTCCAAGGCCCGGGCCCGCAAGGCGGTCCGGGAGATCGCCGCGCAGCTCATCCAGCTCTACGCCGCGCGTAAGGCGTCCAAGGGCCACTCGTTCGGCCCGGACACCCCGTGGCAGCGGGAGTTGGAGGACGCGTTCCCCTGGCAGGAGACGCCCGACCAGCTCGCCGCGATCGACGAGGTCAAGCGGGACATGGAGCAGACCGTTCCGATGGACCGGTTGATCTGTGGCGACGTCGGCTACGGCAAGACCGAGATCGCGGTGCGGGCGGCGTTCAAGGCCGTGCAGGACGGTAAGCAGGTGGCCGTGCTCGTGCCGACGACCCTGCTGGTGCAGCAGCACTACAACACGTTCGCCGAGCGGATGAGCCAGTTCCCGGTGCAGATCCGGCAGCTCTCCCGGTTCCAGACGGCGAAGGAGACCGAGCGGACGCTGGAGATGGTCGCCGACGGCACCGTCGACATCGTCATCGGCACGCACCGGTTGTTGCAGACCGCCACCCGGTTCAAGCAGCTCGGGCTGGTGATCGTCGACGAGGAGCAGCGGTTCGGCGTCGAGCACAAGGAGCACCTGAAGACGCTGCGCGCCTCGGTGGACGTGCTGAGCATGTCGGCGACCCCGATCCCGCGGACCCTGGAGATGGCCATCACCGGCATCCGGGAGATGTCCACCATCGCCACCCCGCCGGAGGAGCGGCACCCGGTGCTCACCTTCGTGGGCGCGCAGGACGACCGGCAGGTCGCCGCGTCCATCCACCGTGAGCTGCTGCGCGACGGGCAGGTCTTCTACCTGCACAACCGGGTCGAGTCGATCGACCGGGCGGCGCGGCGGCTGCGCGAGCTGGTGCCCGAGGCCCGGGTCGCCGTCGCGCACGGGCAGATGAGCGAGGAGGCGCTGGAGAAGGTCATGGTCGGCTTCTGGGAGAAGGAGTTCGACGTCCTGGTCTGCACGACCATCGTGGAGTCGGGCATCGACATCCCGAACGCCAACACCCTGATCGTCGAGCGGGCCGACCTGCTCGGCCTGGCCCAGCTGCACCAGATCCGTGGTCGGGTCGGCCGGGGCCGCGAGCGGGCGTACGCGTACTTCCTCTATCCGCCGGAGAAGCCGCTCACCGAGCACGCCCACGAGCGGCTGGCGACCATCGCACAGCACACCGAGCTGGGCGCCGGCATGTACGTGGCCATGAAGGACCTGGAGATCCGGGGTGCCGGCAACCTGCTCGGCGGTGAGCAGTCCGGGCACATCGAGGGCGTCGGCTTCGACCTGTACGTGCGGATGGTCGGCGAGGCGGTCTCCGCGTTCAAGGGCGAGCGCCAGGAGGAGGAGACCGACGTCAAGATCGACCTGCCGATCGACGCGCACCTGCCGCACGACTACGTGAGCGTGGAACGCCTGCGCCTGGAGATGTACCGCAAGCTCGCCGAGGCGCGCGACGAGGACCGCCTGCGCGAGGTCGTCGCCGAGATGACCGACCGGTACGGCGAGCCCCCCGCCCCGGTGCAGAACCTGGTGGCGGTGGCCCGGTTCCGCCTGCTGGCCCGCCGGTACGGCCTGACCGACGTGACCATGCAGGGCAAGCACATCCGGTTCGGTCCGCTGCCGCTGCCCGACTCGAAGCAGTTGCGGCTCAAGCGCTACCACCCGGACGCGGTCTACAAGCAGGCCACCGACCAGGTCAGTGTGCCCCGGCCGAGCACCCGTCGGATCGGCGGCGAACCGCTGCGCGACCAGGCGTTGCTCGAATGGTGCGCGCAACTGCTCTCCGACGTGCTGGGCGCCCCCGCCCCGCTCGCCGCCGCGAGCGCGTGAGACCCGCGTGCGTGTCGGCCGTGACCGCGTGCCGGCGTGGTGAGGTGGGGGCCGTCACAGCGGCCGGGAGGGCATGAGAGAGTGACGGGCATGCGTGCTCGCCGTGTGATCGCCGCCGCCAGCGTCGCGGCTCTGGGTGTCCTCTCCCTCGCCGCGTGCCAGAGGTCCGCGCCGGACGTCGCCGTGTACGTCGGTGACCGGGCCTATTCGCTGGACCGGGTCGACGGGATCTACGACGAGGTGCAGGCGGAGTACGGCGATGTGGTCCGTCAGGCGGCCAGCCAGGCCAGCGCGACGCCGTCGCCCGAGCAGTTGCGGTCGCCCGTCAGCAAGCAGGACGTGGTGAACCTGTTGGTCAGCCTGGAGTTGGGCAAGCGGGTGGCGAAGGCCAAGAACATCCAGGTACCCGACGAGGTCACCCCGCAGCAGTTGGAGCAGAGCCTGCGGGTGCCGGCCTCCACCGAGTACACCAAGCTCTGGGGCGAGTGGGTCGACCTGCTTCAGGCCTTCAACCAGCAGCTTCCGCCGGCCGAGGTGAGCGACGAGTCGGTGATGGCCGTCTACCAGGCGCTGGCCAAGGTCGGGGCGATCCCGGGCGGGCTGCCGGTGGCCGAGGTCCGTCAGCGGTTCGGCGAGGGTGCCTTCGTCGGCAGCGCCACCGCCCTCAGCCTCGCGCTGGAGCAGGAGGCGGACCGGGCCGACGTCTCCATCAACCCGCGCTACCGCGAGGTGGGGGTGCCGTCGCTGGTGAGCACCGGTCAGTCGGTCATCTTCTACGCGCTGCCGTTCATCAACGAAGAGGGCCCGGTCACCGACATCTCCACCCCGGACGCGTCGCCGTCGAGCCCCAACCCAGACGCCGAGGGTACGGCCAGCTGAGCATGACGGCACGGATCGTCCTGCTGGTCACCTCGCCCCGGCTGCCGGCCGGCCTGCTGACCTCGGCCGCCTGGGATGTCGTACGCCAGCATCCGGTGCTGACCGGTGCGGAGAGCGAGTTGACCACGGCCGTGCGGCAGGCGGGCGCCGAGGTGACCGTCGTGGCCGGACCGGCCACGCAGGCGCTGCTGGACACGGTCGCGGCGCACGGTACGGCGGTCTGGCTGGCGGGACCGGCCGGGGACGAGTCGCTGGCCCGGGAGTTGGGCCTGCGGCTGGCCCGGGAACCGGGGCTCGCCGAGATGGAGCTGATGTACGGCTCGTGGGATCCGCCGGGAGCACGGCTGCTCGACGCGGTGGCCGTGCTGGACCGGCTGGCCTCGCCGGGCGGCGACCCGTGGAAGCGGGCGCAGACGCACCGTAGCCTCGCGGGTTACCTGCTGGAGGAGAGCTACGAGGCGTACGACGCGATAAGCGCCGACGACACCGACGCGCTCCGCGAGGAGTTGGGCGACGTGCTGCTCCAGGTGGTGCTGCACGCGCGGCTCGCCGAGGAGTTGCCCGAGGGTGAGCGGTGGAACATCGACGACGTGGCCGGTGGCCTGGTCGACAAGATGATCCGGCGCAATCCGCACGTCTTCGCCGGTGCGGAGGCGGGCACGCTGGAGGACATCACCGCCAACTGGGAGCGGATCAAGCGGGCCGAGAAGGCGCGCGACTCCGTGTTGGACGGTGTTGCGCTCAGCCAACCCGCCCTGTCCCTGGCCGCGCAGATCCTCGACCGCGCCGCCCGCGCCAACCTGACCGTTCCACCCCCACCCGCCGACGCCGAGGCGGACGAGGAGGAGCGCCTAGGCGCCACCCTCCTGTCCCTGGTGTCAGAAGCCCGCCAGGCCAACCTCGACCCGGAGGCGGCCCTGCGCCGCGCGACCCTGACCCACGCCGACGCGATCCGCGCCGCCGAAACCCCACCCCCACCCCCACCCCCACCCCCACCCACCTGACCTCGTCGATCATGAAGTTATTGCCGTGACACGCCGGCGCGGCGGGCAATAACTTCATGATCAACGAGAGCAGTGCGGGGTGGTCGGTAGGGTTGTCCGGTGGAAGCGTTTGGGGTACTGGCTGAGCGGGTTGTCGAGGCACTACTGGAAGCGCGACCGGGGGTTGCCACCTCGGCCGGGGACCATCGGTTCGACGACCGGCTTCCCGATCTGTCCGCCGACGCGTTGGCCGCCGACCGGGTGATGCTCACCGACGCGGCGAACGCGCTGTCCGAACTGGACCCCGACGCGCTGGACGTCGACGAGCAGGTGGACCACGCGCTGCTCACCTCCTTCGTCGACCGGGAGCTGTTCGAGCTCACCGAGATCCGGTCGCACGAGTGGGACCCGCTGGCCCACAACCCCGGCCCGCTGCTGCACCCCCTGCTGGCCCGCCCGTACGCCCCGGCCGAGGTGCGCCTGACGCAGCTCGCCGGCCGGCTCGCCGCCGTACCGGATGCCCTCGCCACCGCACGCGCGACACTGCGAGACATGCCGCGGATCCACGCGGAGACGGCGGTCGGGCAGTTCACCGGCACGGCCGCGCTCATCCGTGACGAGCTGCCGGGGCTGATCGCGCAGGCGCCGGGCGGCTTCGAGAGGGTCGAGCCGGCGGCGACCGCCGCGATCGCCGCGCTGGACGAGTTCGTCGCGTGGCTGCGGACCCGGTTGGCCGCCGACAGCGGTCCGGGCCGCGACCCGCGTCTGGGCCGGCGCCGCTGGGAGGCGCGGCTCTGGCACACCCTCGACACCGAGCTGGGGGCCGCCGAGATCCAGCGTCGGGCCTGGGCCAACCTGGATCGGGTCACCGAGGAGATCCGCGCGGCGGCCGTCGAGCTGGTCGGTGGTCCGGCCGACGACGAGACGGTACGCCGGGCGCTGGACCTGTTGGCCGCCGAGCACCCGGACGACTCGACGATCGTCGAGCTGGCCGGTGTGACCCTGGACGAGGCGACCGACTTCGTCCGGCTGCACGACCTGGTCACCCTGGTCGACGACCGGTGCGTGATCCAGGAGATGCCGGAGTTCGCGCGGGGCGTCGCGGTGGCGTACTGCGACTCGCCCGGCCCGTTGGAGACCGCGGCCGTGCCGACGTTCTACTGCATCGCGCCCACCCCGGCGGACTGGTCGGCGCAGCGTGTCGACTCCTTCTACCGCGAGTACAACGATCACATGGTTCGTAACCTGACCGTGCACGAGGCGATGCCCGGCCACTTCCTTCAGCTCGCCCACGCCCGGCGTCACGTCGGCGGTACGCGCGTGCGGGCGTTGGCCCGCTCCGGCCCGTTCGTCGAGGGCTGGGCCGTGTACGCCGAGGAGCTGATGGCCGGGCTCGGCTTCGGTGGTCTGCCGGTGCGGATGCAGCAGCTCAAGATGCAGCTCCGGATGACCATCAACGCGCTGCTCGACCAGTTGGTGCACGCCGAGGAGCTGCCCGAGGCCGAGGCCATGGCGTTGATGACCGGTCGTGGCTTCCAGGAGGAGGGCGAGGCCGCCGGCAAGTGGCGGCGCTCCCTGCTCACCTCGACGCAGCTCTCCACGTACTTCGTCGGGTACAGCGAAGTGGCCGAGATCGCCGCCGCCCGCCCGGAGGGCGTGTCGACGCGCGACTGGCACGACGCGATGCTCGCCCACGACTGCCCGCCCCCGCGCCACCTGCGCGCCCTGCTCGGCGTCTGACGCCCCACCGGCCCGTCGGGCGGTCACCCGTCGCGCCGGCACAGCCAGCAGGAGCCGGGGTACGGGGTCAGGAGCCGCCGGGGCGGTTGTCCACGACGCCGGCCCCGGCGGGCGGGTCGAACGCGTCCTTCTCGACCGACTCGGAGTAGTCGCTCAACGCCAGCTCCATCGGTTTGCCGTCGACCGAGCCGAGGAAGCTGCCGAGCACACCCTCGGTGGTCACGCAGGCGCTGAAGTCGCCGTCCGAGCGCTGTACCTCGACGCAGGCGGCGTGGTGCCCGGCGACGGTGGTGTCGCTCTGCTTGATCACCGCCTGCGGGTCGAGGGCGGCGGCGGTCAGCAGGCCGACCACCACGGGTGGGGTGACGAGACCCTGCTGGTTCGCCTCGTCGAACAGGGCCACGGTGGGCTTGCTGCCAGGTGTCGGCGGCGGGACGAGCGTGCACACCGTCCGACCGCCGGTCGCCGTGCAGCGGGTGACGGCGTCGGGGGTGACGGTGAGCCGCCCACCCGGGTAGGTGTAGGCGGAGCGGGCCGGGTCCTGCGCCTGGACGATCGCGGCACTCTGGCCGCCGGGCAGTTGGTAGTCGGCCGTGTAGGTCAACTCCAGTGCCCGGTCGAGGCGGGCGGCGAGGTCGTTGACGAGATCCGAGCGACCCATGGCGCTGCCGGCGTCCTCGAATGTCTGACAGCCGGTGACCGTGAGCGACGCGATGACCGACACGGCGAGCATGCGGAGGGTGGTCGTGGCGGCGGGCATGGCGACCAGCCTGGTGGATCTAGTCCGCGCAGCGCAAACCCGTTGCCGGTTGACGCCCGGAAATACGGGAATGTCCGTCACCTCGGGGCGACTCGGGTGCGCGGGCGACGCCGTGTCCGATCTCGTCGCCCGATACGCTGCGTTCAACACCTGCCTCAGCCGCACCGTCGCGGCCCACCCACGGACCGGATCACAACAACGAGGAGCGACTCAGTGGCAACCATCGAGGGAATCGTCGCGCGGGAGATTCTCGACTCGCGGGGCAACCCGACGGTCGAGGTCGAGATCGGCCTGGACGACGGCACGGTGGCCCGCGCCGCGGTGCCCTCCGGCGCCTCCACCGGCGCGTTCGAGGCGATCGAGCTGCGCGACGGTGACGCCGACCGTTACCAGGGCAAGGGCGTGGAGAAGGCGGTCTCCAACGTCGAAGACAAGATCGTCGACCAGCTCATCGGTTACGAGGCCAGCGAGCAGCGGCTCATCGACCAGAAGATGCTCGACATCGACGGCACCGACAGCAAGTCGGAGCTGGGCGCGAACGCCATCCTCGGGGTCTCCCTCGCGGTGGCGAAGGCCGCCGCCAGCAGCGCCGAGCTGAGCCTCTTCCGCTACCTGGGCGGCCCGAACGCGCACCTGCTGCCGGTGCCGATGATGAACATCCTCAACGGTGGCGCGCACGCCGACTCCAACGTCGACGTCCAGGAGTTCATGATCGCGCCGATCGGCGCGCCCACCTTCCGCGAGGCGCTGCGCTCCGGCGCGGAGGTCTACCACGCGCTGAAGTCGGTGCTCAAGAAGAAGGGCCTGTCGACCGGGCTCGGTGACGAGGGTGGCTTCGCGCCGAACCTGCCCACCAACGCGGCTGCCCTGGACCTGATCGCCGAGGCGGTCGAGAAGGCCGGCTACCGGCTCGGCACCGACATCGTGTTCGCGCTCGACGTGGCGGCCACCGAGTTCTTCGAGAACGGCACCTACACCTTCGAGGGCGCCGCGAAGTCCGCCGAGGACATGAGCACCTACTACACCAAGCTCGCCGACGAGTACCCGATCGTGTCGATCGAGGACCCGCTGGCCGAGGACGACTGGTCCGGCTGGCAGACGCTGACCGCGTCGATCGGCGACCGGGTGCAGATCGTCGGTGACGACCTGTTCGTGACCAACCCGCAGCGCATCGCCCGTGGCATCGCGGAGAAGGCCGCCAACGCCGTCCTCGTGAAGGTCAACCAGATCGGTTCGCTGACCGAGACCCTGGACGCGGTGGACCTGGCCCATCGGGCCGGCTTCAAGTGCATGATGAGCCACCGTTCCGGCGAGACCGAGGACACCACCATCGCCGACCTGGCGGTCGCCACCGGCTGTGGTCAGATCAAGACCGGCGCTCCGGCCCGCTCGGACCGGGTCGCCAAGTACAACCAGCTGCTCCGGATCGAGGAGGAGCTGGCCGACGCGGCGCGCTACGCGGGCGCGGGTGCGTTCCCGCGTTACCGTTCGGCCTGAGTGTGGTTGCCGGGAGGCCCCACGTGGGGTCTCCCGGCGCACGTACGCGACAGACGTAGCCTCGGGGGAGGGGTGTGACGATGCAGCGCCGCACACCGGGTGGTCAACGGCCCGCCCGCCGACCGGGTCAGGCCGGCCGGCCGGGTGTCGGGCGGGCCACCCGCGGGTCGCTCCGGGACGCCGGCGTACGCGCCGAACCACGCGGTGCCGCCGGTCGCGCACCGGGCACGGTCCGGGGCGCCGAGGGTGGGCGCTCCGCGAGTCGTCCGGCCGCTGCCCGGCGTACCGCCGCCGGTGGCGGTGCCGTCAAGCGGCTCGCCGCACCCCATCCCCGTCGCTTCACCGGCCGGGCCACCGTCCTGTTCGCGGTGCTGATCGCGCTCGCCCTGGCGTACACCTACCCGGTGCGGGTCTACCTCGACCAGCAGGCCGACATCGAACGGATGGAGGCCGCGCAGACGGCGCAGGAGAAGGAGATCGCCAAGCTCGCCGCCGAGGCCGCCAAGTGGCAGGACGACGAGTTCATCATGACCAAGGCGCGGGAGCGGTTCTTCATGGGCAAGCCGGGCGAGAAGATGATGGTGGTCCTGAACGACGCCGAGGGCGCGGCCCGCGACGCCGGCAAGCCGGCCGGTTCAGGTGCCCCGGAAGGGCCTTCGACCTGGTACGGCACCCTCTGGTCGAGCGTGCGCGCGGCGGACAGCCAGCAGCCGGGCAAGTGATCCACCGACCAGCACACCAGGAGAGACGAGCACCGTGACTGTCGTACCCCCGTCGGAGCCGGCGGCGGATTCCGTACCCCTGCCGCAGCGGGAACCGGCGACCGAGGCCGACCTGGCCGCGGTGGCCGCGCAGCTCGGCCGCCCGCCCCGGGGCACCCGGGCGGTGGCCCACCGTTGCCCGTGCGGCCTGCCCGACGTGGTGGAGACGACGCCCCGCCTCGCCGACGGCACCCCGTTCCCGACGCTGTTCTACCTGACCTGCCCCCGGGCCACCGCGGCGTGCAGCCGGTTGGAGTCGGCGGGGCTGATGCGGGAGATGGCCGACCGGTTGGCGACCGATCCGGAGCTGGCCGCCCGCTACCGGGCGGCGCACGAGGACTACCTCGCCCGCCGGGACGCGATCGGCGAGGTTCCGGAGATCGCCGGCATCTCGGCCGGTGGAATGCCGGGCCGGGTGAAGTGCCTGCACGTGCACCTCGGCCACGCCCTGGGCGCCGGCCCCGGCGTGAACCCCTTCGGCGACGAGACGTTGGCGCTGGTCGAGCCCTGGTGGACGGCCGGGCCGTGCGTGGACCTACCCGACAGCGAATGACCACACAGGCCGAGGGGCAGATCCTGGTGCGGCGTGCCCGCACCCGGGACGTGCGGGGCATCCGCCGGCTGGTCGACACGTACACCGACGACCGGCGGTTGCTCAGCAAGGCAACCGTGACCCTGTACGAGGACGTGCAGGAGTTCCGGGTCGCGGTCCGGGCCGACGACGGCGTCGTGGTGGGCTGCGGGGCGCTGCACGTGATGTGGGAGGACCTGGCCGAGATTCGTACGGTGGCCGTGGATCCGTCCTGCCGGGGCCAGCGGATCGGGTACCGGCTGGTGCGCGAGCTGATCGACGCGGCTCGCGAGTTGGGCGTGGCACGGATCTTCGTCCTGACCTTCGAGACCCAGTTCTTCGGCTCGTTCGGTTTCCGCGAGATCGACGGCGCGCCGGTGCCGCAGCCGGTCTACGAGCAGCTGCTGCGCTCGTACGACGAGGGCGTCGCGGAATTCCTGGACCTGGAGCGGGTCAAGCCCAACACGTTGGGCAACACCCGGATGCTGCTGCGGTTGTAGTGCTCACCGGCGTCGGTGGCGGGCTGTCGTAGGGTTGCCGGGTGACGACGCGTGTGGCGGCCATCGACTGCGGGACGAACTCGATCCGACTGCTGGTCGCCGACCTGCCGGAGGAGTCGGCCGGGCCGCAGGCCCCGCTGGCCGACGTGACCCGGCGGATGGAGATCGTCCGGCTGGGGCAGGGCGTGGACCGGACGGGCCGGCTCGCCCCGGAGGCGATCGAGCGGACCCGGGTGGCGCTCGCGTCGTACGCCGCCGACATCGAGAAGTTCGGCGCCCAGCGGGTACGCATGTGCGCGACCTCGGCTTCGCGGGACGCCGCCAACGCCGCCGACTTCACCGAGATGGTGCGGCAGACCCTCGGCGTCGCGCCCGAGGTGGTGAGCGGCGACGAGGAGGCCCGGCTGTCGTTCACGGGCGCGGTGCGCGGGCTGCCGGCCGACGCCGAGGAGCCGTTCCTCGTCGTCGACATCGGCGGCGGCTCGACCGAGTTCGTGGTCGGTGACCGGGCCGGTCTGCGGTCGGCGATCTCGGTGGACATCGGCTGCGTCCGGATGACCGAACGGCACCTGGCGGGTGATCCGCCGACGCCGGAGCAGGTCGCGGCGGCGGAGGCCGACATCGCCGCCGTCGTGGACCGGGCGCTCGCGGCGGTGCCCGGCCGCGAGGCCGCCACCCTCATCGGCCTCGCCGGTTCGGTCACCACCGTGGTGGCCATCGCTGAGGGCCTGCAGGGGTACGACCCGGAGCGCATCCACTACGCCCGGGTGTCGTACGAGGCGGTGGCTCGGGTGACCACGGACCTGCTGGAGCTGACCAGGGCGCAGCGGCTGGAGATCCCGGTGATACACCCGGGGCGGGCCGACGTCATCGGCGCGGGTGCGCTGGTGCTGCGCGTGATCATGGAGCGGGCCGGCATGCCCTCGGTGGTGGCGTCCGAGCACGACATCCTCGACGGCATCGCCTGGAGCCTCCGGTAGCAGGCCGCGCCTGACCCTGATCGACTCGACATCGCCGATATCGCGGTATCCGGGCCACCTGGACACCCCGACATCGGCGACCTCGTGTTGATCTAGGCTCAGTTCGTTGACGCTACTTCGCATTGCGCACTAG
The DNA here is from genome assembly GCF_044454415.1 of Micromonospora sp. NPDC051543. Classification (NCBI taxonomy): domain Bacteria; kingdom Bacillati; phylum Actinomycetota; class Actinomycetes; order Micromonosporales; family Micromonosporaceae; genus Micromonospora; species Micromonospora sp. NPDC051543. The sequence continues at coordinate 51,275 of NZ_JBITDT010000006.1, read as the reverse complement.
TGTGCAATGCGTGGACACCACACAGTTGTTGAAGGGCGTGCTCGATCTGGCCGTCCTGGCCGTCCTGCGCGAGGAGGACGGCTACGGCTACGACATCCTGCGCCGGCTCCGCGAGGCCGGCCTGGAGGAGATCGGCGACGCCTCGGTCTACGGCACGCTGCGCCGTCTCTTCACCGCCGGCCTGCTCACCACCTACGTCGTGCCGAGCGAGACCGGCCCGCACCGCAAGTACTACTCACTCAACGCCGCCGGGCGTGACCAGTTGACCCGCTCCGGCAAGCTCTGGCGCTCGTTCGCCACCACCATGGACACGCTGCTCGACGATCGGGGGCTGGCGGCATGACCGTCACGGAGCAGGAGATCACCGACTACGTGGCGCGGGTCCGGGCCGCACTGGCCGACCTGCCGCCGGATCGGCGCACCGAGTTGACCGAGGACCTCGCCGACCACCTCACCGAGGTCGCCGCCGAGGCCGAGGGCACGCTCGTCGAGCGGCTGGGCGAGCCGGAGACGTACGCCGCCGAGTTGCGCGCGGCCGCCGGCGTCGGCGAGGGCGGTGGACGCAACCTCGACCAACGGGTCGCCACCGCCGTGGTCCGGGTCCGCGGCCGGCTGCGCGCGCTCGACTCCCGGCTCGGCCCACCCCTGGGGTACGCGACGGCGAGCGAATTCCTCCGACTGCTGCGCCCCGCCTGGTGGGTGCTGCGCGGCTACCTGGCGGCGATGCTGCTCACCGTGATCAGCACCGGCGGCAGCTTCGGGGTGCTGCCCCGCTTCGGTGGGGAGTTGCTCGCCGGTCTGATCATGCTGGTCGGCTTCGTGCTCGCCTCGATCTGGCTCGGCCGCCGTTCGGCCCAGCTCACCCGCTGGCCGCGATCGGCGGTGCAGATCGGCAGCGCGGTGCTCGTCGTCTTCGCGCTCTCCGCCCTCCTGCAAGCGGAGGACCGGATGCGGTACGGCGACTACGGCTACGAGCCGACCTCGGTCGACAACCCGTACGACCGGATCCGGGACGTCTTCGTCTACGACAGCGAGGGTCGGCTGGTGGAGAACGCCCGACTCTTCGACCAGGACGGCAATCCGATCCGTCTGGGCTACCCGGACTGTGAAGGCCGCGTCGACGAGTACGGCAACCCGCTGCTGCGGCCGTACCCGTACTGCCCGGACCGGCCGCCGTTCGGGCCTCGGGGTCCGCGGCTGCCCGAGGCGACCAGCACGCCGTCGGCCAGCGAGTCACCGACCGTGGCGACGCCGACGGCGACGCCGGCGAGTCCGAGCGCGTCGCCGAGTGACGAGCCGACCCCGACTCCGACCCGGACGAGCTGAGGGACGATGTGAATCAGATCATGCACACGATGCTGGGAAATAGCTGAACGGACGAGGCGAGCGGGACGGCACCGGAAATCAATGATCGTTACGGTGTCGTCTGCTCATCCATCCCTCGGAAGGAACCCCCGTGTCAGAGCAGGTCGCACCGCCCCCCGCGTCCGACGCAGCGCCGGCCCAGCCGGCCGCCGAGACGCCGGCCCAGCCGGCCGTCGGCACGCCGGCCCAGCCGGCCGTCGAGACGCCGCCGCCGGCCGAGCCGGAGGGTAAGTCCGGTGGGAAGAAGGCGCTCGGCATCATCGGCGCGATCGTCATCTTCCTCGTCATCGCCGGCCTGAAGTTCGGCCTGGGCACGGCCATCGGCAACTTCGTGAACAAGGACGAGACCGCCGACGCGAAGGCCGGCGACTGCATCGCCGAGCTGCCCGAGATCAAGGGTGACAAGGAGGAGGAGGTCGACGGCGCCAAGGTCGTCGAGTGCACCTCCACCGACGCGGCGTACAACGTGGTCGGTCGGCTCGACGGGCAGACCGAGGCGCAGGCCAAGTCCGAGACCACCTGCAACGAGTTCTTCAAGGAAGGCGAGGAGGGGTACGTCTTCTACAGCATCGAGTCGGGCAAGAAGGGCTACGTGCTCTGCCTGACCAAGAAGGCCTGATAACACGTCTGAAGCACCGATGACGGCGGCGGGGAACATTCCCCGCCGCCGTCGGCGTACCCGCGGTCACCACCCGGCGAACGGGAGGTGAATGCCACTGTTCCGACGTCTTCCCGGCCGGGGTCACGGCGTGGCAGGCTACCGGCACGTAGGACCACTGGGCGACCAGCCAACGATGACTGACCGCTAGGAGGACGGCCGATGGGCGACATGGTGAGCTACCGCAGCAACGGGGGCACGAGCGAGGGGTATCTCGCGATACCCGCGAGCGGCACGGCCAGCCCGGCCGTCATCGTCCTGCAGGAGTCGTGGGGCCTGGTCCCGCACATCCGGTCGGTCGCGGACCGGTTCGCCGAGGCCGGCTTCGTCGCCCTCGTCCCGAACTTCCGGCACGACACGGAGAGCACCGAGGCGCAGCACGAGTTGGCGACGCGAGTGGCCGAGGCGGCGAAGGACGTCGCGGACGCCGCCGACTACCTCGCCGGGCGTTCCGAGGTCACCGGCAAGGTCGGCGCGGTCGGGTTCGGCGCGGGTGGCAGCCTGGCTCTCAAGTCGGCGACCCGCTCCGAGCGGATCGTGGCCACCGCGGGCTTCTACCCGGCCCTGTCGTGGGAGTCGATGCGTTCCGACTGGGTCGACTACGCCGGCAAGGCGGCCATCGTCCACTGCTCCGATCAGGACGGCACCTCCGCCGACGAGGGTGTGCAGGCAGTACGCCGGGCCGTCGAGGAGGCCGGCGGCACCTGCCAGCTCTACGACTACCCGGGCACCTCGCACGGGTTCTTCGACGACGACCGGCCGGAGGCGTTCGACCAGCGCGCCGCCTCCAGCGCGTGGGCGCGCACCCTCGAACTCTTCCGGGCCAAGCTTGGCTGAGTCCCGTACCCCCGATCAGGTCGTCGCCCGTGCCGAGCGGGCGGCGGACCTGGCCGATCTCGACGCGGCGGTCAGCGACTGTTTCGCCTGCCCCCGGCTGGTCGGGTGGCGGGAGGAGGTGGCCCGCACCCGGCGGGCCGCCTTCCGCGACCAGGAGTACTGGGGTCGGCCGGTGCCCGGATTCGGGCCCGGCGACGCGCCCATCGCCATCCTGGGCCTCGCGCCCGCCGCGCACGGCGGCAACCGCACGGGCCGGATCTTCACCGGCGACCGCTCGGGCGACGTGCTCTTCGCGGCCCTGCACCGGGCCGGACTGGCCAACCAGCCGACAAGCGTCGCCGCCGACGACGGGCTCACCCTGCGGGCCACCCGGATCTTCTCGGCCGTCCGCTGCGCGCCGCCGGACAACAAGCCCACCCCGGACGAACGGGACACCTGCGCGCCCTGGCTGCACCGTGAGGTCACGCTGATCCGACCCACCCTGCGCGTCGTGGTCGCGCTGGGCGCGTTCGCCTGGGCCGCGTGGTGGCCGGTGCTCCGCCACGTGTACGGGCAGCGCCCGCCCAGCCCGCGACCCGCGTTCGGCCATGGGGCACACTGGTCCGGCGCGGCCGTGCCGGAGTTGCTCGGTTGCTACCACGTCAGCCAGCAGAACACCTTCACCGGGCGGCTGACACCGGGGATGTTGGACGACGTCTTCGGCCGGGCCAAGCAGCTGGCCGAAGTGGACTGAGGACGCGTGGGGTGGTGGCGATGACGACCGGAACACGCCCGCCCGCGCCGTCACCGCCCGCCGCGTCGGGTGTGGTCCGCCCGGTGCTCGGCCTGCTGCGCCGTTGGTGGCCGGTGGGTGTGGTGGCGGCCCTGCTCGCGGCGGCCGCGCTCGCGTCCGCCCACTCGTCGATCGGCGCGAGCCGGATCCCGCCGGCCGCCGAGAACGTGCCGTGGGTACCGGAATATCCGACGGACGTGCCGTCGCCGTCGATCCCCGTCGAACCCAGGGACGCCGGCGAGGCCACCCAGGCGCACATCCCGCAGTGGATCGCGACCGTGGCGATGGCCCTGCTCGGGCTGGCCATCCTCGCCGTGCTCGGCTACCTCACCTGGATCCTGCTGCGTGGCGCGCTGCGTCGTACCTCGCGGGCCCTACCGGCCCAGCGGGCCCGGCGTACGGCCGAGGGCACGGCCCGCGAGGTGGTCGCCGCCCTGGACGCCGGCCTGGTGGAGCTGGACGACCAGTCCACCGATCCCCGGGTCGCGGTCATCGCCTGCTGGGTACGCCTGGAGGAGGCCGCGTCCGCCGCCGGGGTGCCCCGGCATCTCGGCGACACACCGACCGACCTGGTCACCCGGTTGCTGCGGGGCGACGAGTCGACAGGTGTCCCGGCGATCGTCAGCGCCGACGTGCTGGCCGAGTTCGCGCACGTCTACCGCGAGGCCCGGTACGCCACGCGTGAGGTCGGTGCGGGCACCCGCGACCAGGCCCGTGCCGCGCTGCGGCGGTTGCGTGGCGAACTCACCATCGTGACGACGGGCCCACCCGGAGTGCCGGCATGAGCGGCAGCGCCAGCATCGACGACCTGCTCACCTTCGAGGAGGAGCGGCCGAGGCACGACGACCGGGGGTCCGGTGGCCGGGCCGGGCGGGTGTTCCGGGCACTTCTCGGCAACGCGGCCCTGGTCGCCGTCCTCGTCGTCGGTCTCCGGGCGGTCGGCCTGCAGATCTCCCTGGCGATCCTGATCGCCGGGGTGTTCGCCGTGTCCGCGGTACGCCGGGTCGCCGCCGCGCTCGCCCCGCCACCCGCGGCGAGGTCCCGCACCCGGCTCGCCCAGGATGACGACGGCACCTGGAACTGGGGTGCCCGGGACGCGCTGCGCGCCGCGATCAACGGCTGGGAACTGCCGCTGGACTGGTCCACCACGCGACCCGAACGCTTCACCGGGGTGATCCTGCCCCGGCTCGCGGAACTGGCCGACGAGCGGCTCCGCCTGAAGCACGCCGTGACCCGTGAGTCGGATCCGGTCCGCGCCCGCGCCCTGCTGGGCGACCGGCTGTGGACGTTCCTGGAAACCCCGCCCCGACGCCCCCCGTCGCCGCGCGACCTCGCGGTGATCGTCGCCGAACTGGAGAAGATCTGATGAACGACGTGGACCGGAGCATGCCCGCCGCCGAGGTCGGTCGCCTGGCGCGGGCCGTCCTGGACGCGGTCGGCACCGTCGTGGTCGGCAAGCGCGACGCGTTGGAACTGGTCCTCGCCGGGATCCTGGCGGGTGGGCACGTGCTCCTGGAGGATCTGCCCGGCCTCGGCAAGACGCTGACCGCGCGCTCCTTCGCGCAGGCGCTCGGGCTGGACTTCCGCCGCCTCCAGTTCACCCCCGACCTGCTCCCCGCCGACGTCACCGGCTCCTTCCTCTACGACCAGCGCAACGGCGACTTCACCTTCCGGGCCGGGCCGGTCTTCACCAACCTGCTCCTCGCCGACGAGATCAACCGGACGCCGCCGAAGACCCAGTCCGCGCTGCTCGAGGCCATGCAGGAGAAGCAGGTCTCCGTCGAGGGCGTCACGTACAAGCTGGACGAACCGTTCCACGTGCTGGCGACCGCCAACCCCATCGAGTACGAGGGCACCTATCCGCTGCCCGAGGCGCAGCTCGACCGGTTCCTGCTGCGGGTCTCCTTCGGCTACCCCCACCAGGAGGAGGAGTGGGAGGTGCTGCGCCGCCGGATGGGCCGCCGCCGCGAGGAGGCGGACATCAAACCGGTGGTGGACGCCGCCACCCTGCGGGCCATGCAGGCCGCCCTGGAGGACGTGGTGGTGGAGGACTCGATCGGCCGGTACATCGTGGCGCTCACGGCGGCCACCCGGGAACACCCGTCGGTGCTGGTCGGCGCCTCGCCGCGTGGCTCGTTGGCGTTGCTGCTGCTGTCCCGGGTACGCGCGGTGTTCGATGGCCGGGACTACGTGGTGCCGGAGGACGTCAAGGCGGTCGCCGCGCCCGCGCTGGCCCACCGGATCACCCTGCGGCCCGAGATGTGGCTGCGCCGTGTCGACCCGGCGTTCGTGGTCGGCGAGGTGTTGGAGGGGACGCCGGCTCCGGCCAGCGGTGCCCTGCCCAGCTACGCCGCCGGCGGGCCCCGGCACTGATGACCGGTCCGACCGCGTCCGCGCCGCGACCCACCGAGCCGGAGTCGAGCGCCGGCTGGGCGCCCACCCCCGCGCTCGGCCGCGCCGTGCTGCTCGCCGGCCTGTTGCTGGTGGCAGGGGTGCTGCTGGGACGGGTCGACCTCGTCGTGCTGGCGGCGCCGTTCGCGCTGGGCACCGCGTACGCCCTTCGTCGCCGGCCCACCGCGCTGCCGCAGGTCTGGATCACCAGTGCCGAGGACGGCCCGCTGGTCGAGGGCGGCGACGTGTCGGCGGCGGTGAGTGTCGGCAACCCGGACACGGTCGACTACGACCTCGTGGTGGTGCGGTCGCGGGTCTCGCCGTGGCTGCGGATCGCCCGTGCCGGTTTCGCCGGTGCCGAACCCGCCACCGCGCCGCCGGCCACCACCACCTCGCCCGCCTCCGGCCGGGGACGGTCAGCCGCCGATCGGCCGTTCGTGACCTCGGTGCCCAGCGGCGCGGCGGTGGACCTGGAACTGGCCGGGCGGGCTCTGCGGTGGGGTCGGCACCCGGTCGGCCCGGCCGGGGCGCGGGTCGCCGCGGCGGGTGGCCTGCTGGTGTCCCGGGCGGTGATCACCGAACCGGTCGGGGTGCGGGTCTACCCGCGTACCGAGCCGTTCGAGGCGGTGGAGGCGATGCCCCGCGCCGCCGGTCTGGTGGGCGCGCACCACTCCCGCCGTCCCGGAGAGGGCGGTGAGCTGGCCGGAGTGCGGGTCTTCGCCCCGGGCGACCGACTCCGCCGCGTCGACTGGCGGGTGTCGCTGCGCGCCCGGCAGTTGCACGTGGCGGCGACACTGTCCGACCGGGACGCCGAGGTGGTGGTGCTGCTCGACGTGCTCGCCGAGGCGGGCCGCTCCGGGGGTGTGGACGGCGCCGCGTCCGTACTGGACACCACCGTGCGGGCCACGGCCGCGATCGCCGAGCACTACCTGCACCGGGGCGACCGGGTGTCGTTGCTGGAGTACGGGCCGGGCGCCCGCCGACTGCGGCCCGCCGCCGGCCGCCGGCAGTACCTGACGGTGCTGGAATGGCTGCTCGACGTACGCGCCGAGGCGGCCCAGCACGAGCCGTACGATCAGGTCTTCGGCCCGCAGTTGCTCTCCTCGGACGCGTTGGTGGTGGTCCTCACCCCGCTGTTGGACGAGCGGTCGGCGCAGATGCTGGCACGGCTGGCGCGCGCCGGCCGGTTCGTGGTGGCGGTCGACACGTTGCCGGCCGACCTGACTCCGCCGAAGGACCGGGGGTGGGCCGAGGTGGCGTACCGCCTGTGGCGACTGGACCGGGAGACGATGATCGGACAGCTCCGGGAGCACGGTGTGCCGGTGGTGCGCTGGGCCGGGGCGGGCAGCCTGGACCAGGTGTTGCGGGACGTGGCCCGGCTGGCGACGGCCCCGCGGGTCGGTGCACGGTGAGCGCGAGGAGTGAGCCGGGTTTGCGAGCCCCGCAGTCGCGAACGACAGGAGCACAGTGAACGCGATCGGGGAGCGGGTTCGGGCTGTTCAGGACGCCGTGACCCGGATCAGCGCCGTACCGCTGCTGGTGCGGGTCGCCATCTTCGTCACGACGCTGGCCGGTTTCGCGGTGGCGTTTCCCGCCGAGGTGTTGACCGGTCGGCCGCTGCTGTTCCTGGCGGTGGCCGCGCTGCTGCCGGCCGTGGGTCCGCGTCGGTTGTGGCCGACGTTCGCGGCGCTGGTGATGGCTGGCGGCTGGCTGCTCGCGACCGACGGGTACGGCCGGCCGGTGGCGTTGTGGCGGTTGCTCGCCGTCGCCGCGCTGCTGTACCTGGGGCACTCCCTGTGCGCGCTGGCGGCGCTGCTGCCGTACGACGGGGTGGTGGACGCGGGGCTGATCACCCGGTGGTTGTCGCGGGTGGCCGCGGTGCTGTTGGGTACGGCCGTGCTGGGGGTGCTGCTGTTGCGGGTGGCGGGCATTGGTGGCGAGACCGGTCACCAGTGGGTCACCGTGCTCGGGTTGCTGGTGGCGGTGGGTGTCGCCGCGTTGCTGGGTTGGCTGCTGCGGCGTAGGTGAACCCGTGATGCGACAGGGTTACGCAGGTCACAGGGGTTGTGTTCCGTCACAGATGGGGGGCGCGAGCGGGATTACCTGAGCAGGGCGGGGAAAGATAGACGACGTGAATCCGAAGCGGATCCTTGTGGTGGGTGCCGGGCACGTCGGTCTCTACGCCGCCCTGCGCCTGTCGAAGAAGCTCAGCTCCCGTGAGGCTGAGGTCATCGTCGTGGACCCCCAGCCCCACATGACCTATCAGCCGTTCCTCCCCGAGGCCGCGGCGGGGAACATCTCCCCCCGACACGCCGTGGTGCCGCTGCGCCGCGAGCTGCGCCGGTGCACGGTCGTGGCGGGAACTGTCACGCGCGTCGAGCACGACCGCAAGGTGGCGACCGTGCAGCCGATCGCCGGCCCGGCCCGGGAGATCGCGTACGACCACGTGATCGTGGCCCCGGGCTCGGTGTCCCGGACGCTGCCGATTCCGGGCCTGCACGAGCAGGGCATCGGGTTCAAGACCATCGGCGAGGCGATCTACCTCCGTAACCACGTGCTGGACCGGCTGGACATCGCGGCCGCGACTCCGGACGCGGAGGTCCGCCGTTCGGCGTTGACCTTCACGTTCGTCGGCGGTGGGTACGCCGGCATCGAGGCGCTCGCCGAGATGGAGGACATGGCCCGGGACGCCCTGCGCTACTACCCGGAGCTGAAGCCGGAGGACATGCGCTGGGTGCTCGTCGAGGCGACCCAGCGGGTGCTGCCCGAGGTCGACCGGGACATGGGCGCCTACACGGTGCAGCAGCTCACGAAGCGCAACATGGACATCCGGCTGGACACCCGCCTGGAGTCCTGTGTCGACGGGGTGGTGAAGCTCTCCGACGGCGACAGCTTCCGGTCCGACACCATCGTCTGGACGGCGGGTGTGAAGCCGTCGCCGATGCTGGACGCGACGGACTTCCCGCGCGACGATCGCCGGCGGGTCACCTGCATCCCCACCCTTCAGGTGGTCGACGGTGACCGGGTGATCGAGGGCGCGTGGAGCGCGGGTGACTGCGCCGCCGTGCCGGACCTGACCAAGGAGCCGGGCAACTTCTGCTCGCCGAGCGCGCAGCACGCGGTGCGTCAGGCGGCGCGGATGGCCGACAACATCGTCGCGGTGATCCGGGGTCGTGAGCCGGTCGACTACAAGCACAAGCACGCCGGCAGCGTGGCCAGCCTCGGCCTGCACAAGGGCGTCGCCCAGGTGTACGGCATCAAGATGACGGGTTGGCCGGCCTGGTTCATGCACCGGACGTACCACATGAGCCGGATCCCCTCGTTCAACCGCAAGGTCCGGGTCGTGGTGGACTGGTCGCTGGCGTTCTTCCTCAAGCGTGAGGTGGTCGCGCTGGGCCAGTTGCACGACCCACGTGAGGAGTTCGTCGAGGCGTCCCAGCCGGTCGGCGCTCCGCGCGTCTGACCAGATCGTCCCGAAAGGGCTCCTCCTGCCAAGGAGGAGCCCTTTCGTGCTGTCCGGTCAGACCTTCCAGGTCCAGGCGTCGGCGATCCTGGTCGCCGGGCCGTAGAGCTGCTCCAGGGTGGTCTTCAGGCTCGCCGCGTGCGGGGCGTCGTCGGTCAGTACCACGCAGGACGCGCCCCAGAAGTCCGCGTCCTTCGCGGCCTGCCGGCGCTGCTCGTCACCGATGGCCGGTTGGTCGCCGCGGCGGGCGACGTCGGCCAGCAGGGCCGAGGTGGGCTGCTTGAAGGTGCCCATGGCGGCGGTGCCGCCGCGCCCGTAGGGGCCGATGAAGAACCCCTCGGGCAGGCCGAAGCCGGCGTCGGCGGCGGCCGCCCAGCGCATCGGCCACGGCTCCTTGGGGGTGGGCAGCGGCACCGGGACCAGCACACCACCGGGCTCGACACACTGCCGCCAGTGCCCGCCGGTGACGAACTCCGGCAGAGCGGGCCGCGCGGCGGTCGGCAGCGGGGTCGGGAAGATCGGCAGGAGAGCCGCGACGACGGCCAGCGGCACCAGCCGACGCGCCCGCCCGGTGCTGCCCAGTGCCCGGTCGACGGCGAGGGTCAGCACCGTCGCGACGATCGGCAGCAGTGCCAGCCCGAACCGCATCGGCAACGCGCCGTCCACCACCGGCAGGCCGGCCAGCAGGGCGTACGGGCCGGGCAGCGCGGTGCGGGTGCCGCCGAGCACCACCTCCGGGCCGAGCGAGAGAGCGCCCATCACGAGGGCCGCCGCCACACACACCAGGATCAGCCGGCGTCGCCCGGCCCAGATCGCGCAGAAGGCGGTGACGAGCAGCAGCGGCCAGCCGAGGAAGGTGTTGTACTCCGCCGGGCCGGTGGTGAGTCGCGACGCCTGGTCGCTGCCGGCCACCGACAGCGGTGAGACCGCCCACCAGCTGCTCAGGTCGGCCGAGAAGTAGGCCGGGCTGAACATGCCGTCGGCGACACCCTGCGGTCCGGCGAACTGGAACCACAGCGGGTAGCCGAGCACCAGCATCGCCAGACCGGCGGCGATCGCCAGTCCGCCAGCGAACCCGGGCAGCGCTCTCCGGGCGAGGTCCCGGTCCGCGAGGGCGTAGGCGATCGCCATCACCAGCAGCGTGACGGCGCTGAGGAAGAGCACCTCCTCGCCGATGAAGACCTGTGCGGTCACGGCGACGGCCAGCCCGACGGCGGAGCTGATCATCCGCCGTCGGTCCGGGGCGGTGGGCCGGCTACGACCCTCGCCGGGGTCGGACGCCCGCAGCAGCCGTACCACCAGCCAGACGATCACCGGCACCAGCCACTGCGCCGTCATGTGCAGGTGACTGTTGGTCTGCGAGACCATGCCGGGACCGAAGCCGCACAGACCGCCGCCGACCGCGGCGGCGAGCCGGCGGACGCGCATCGTCCGGTGGAACAGCAGGTACCAGGCGAGGGCGGTGCCGGCCAGGTTGGCGGCGGCGAGCAGCGCGAAGGAGGTGGGCGCACCGAACAGCAGGGTCACCGGGGCGCAGAGCACACCGAGCGCGATGATCGTGGTGTTGGCCATCAGGTTGACGCCGTCCGGAGCGTTGAGCCGGTCGGTGAGCAGGTGGAAGTCACCGAGCAGCGCTCGTGCGTCGACGGCCAGGAACCATTCGTAGAGCGTCTGGTCCTCGGGGTTGAGTGCCAGGGTGCGCCCACCCGGGTCGGGCCACAGCCCGTGGGTCAGCCAACCGGCCAGCGCCACCCACACGAGGGCGACCAGAAGATCCGTCCGGTGGCGGCGGACGGCGGTGCGCAGCCGTACGGCCCCGCTCGCGCGCTCGACCGGATCGGCGAGGCGGACCGCCTGGTCAGGGGCGGCATCGGGGGCCGTGGGGGCTGCGCTGCTCACGGCATCGACCCTAATGTGGGCAAGCCGGCGGGGTACGCCGGGTCGCCGCAGACCGGCTACGGTGACACTGCACCGTGCGTGTCGACGCGCGGGTGCCACCCGCCCGGGTGGTGGAACGGCAGACACGGCCGCCTTAAAAGCGGCTGCCGAAAGGCATGCGGGTTCGACCCCCGCCCCGGGCACCATCCGCCACGGCCTCGCGTTCCCATTCGTGATCACCAGGAGTGGGCCGCGCAGTCTACTCTTGGGGGGCACGTTCACGTGCAAACGACCCCCTGAGGGAGGCCAGACAGTGAAGACCTCGAACCCGGTGCTCGCCCGGCTCGGCCAGGCGGCCGAGCGGGAGCGCTCCGCCGGGTACGCACCGACCGGGCCGTACGGACAGCCCGGCATTCCGCAGCAGTACCCGTCCCAGGCCGGCTACCCGGCCGCACCGCCCGCCGTGGCGCCGATGACCGTCGACGACGTGGTCGTCAAGACGGTCGCCCTGTTCGGCATCCTCGGCATCACCGCCGCAGCCGCCTGGGTGCTTGTGCCCGACGCGCTGGTCAGCACCGCCTGGATCGGCGCGGCGGTCGTCGGCCTGGTCCTGGGCTTGATCATCTCGTTCTCCCGGATGGCCAACCCGGCGCTGGTCATCGCGTACGCGGTGGTCGAGGGCGTCTTCGTCGGCATGGTCAGCAAGGCGTTCGAGACCTTCTACGACGGCATCGTGCTCCAGGCCGCCGTGGCGAGCTTCGGCATCTTCTTCGTGATGACGATGGTCTACAAGGCGAAGATCATCCGGGCCACCCCGATGTTCGTGAAGATCGTGTCGACGGCCATCATCGGCCTCGCCGCGGTGATGCTGATCAACCTGGTGCTGGCGCTGTTCGGCGTCAACACCGGTCTGCGGGACGGCAGCCCGCTCGCGATCGGCTTCAGCCTCGTCTGCATCGTGGTCGCGTCGCTGAGCTTCGTGCTCAGCTTCAAGGAGATCGAGGACGGCGTCCGGATGGGCCTGCCCCAGCGCTACTCCTGGGTGGCCGCGTTCGGCATCCTGGTCAGCCTGGTCTGGCTCTACATCGAGATCCTGCGCCTGCTGAGCTACTTCCAGGGCGACGACTGACCTCGTCCGCACCGCTGACCGGCGCCCGCTCCCGCTTCCCGCGGGGGCGGGCGCCGTCGTCCGCGCCGTTTCGCCGCCACCGCCGGGCCGTCCGGGGCAGAGTGAATCTCCTGGGGGTACGGGCGAAGGAGGCGACGGTGCGCAGCGACAACCCGGTGCTCAACCGGCTGGACGAGACCGGCCGGTTGGAGTCCCGGGTGGTCAGCTCCCGCGACGTCGAGCCGATGACGGTCGACGACGTCGTGGTGCGTACCGTCGGACTGCTCGTGCTCACCGGCGCGACCGCCGCGGTGTCCTGGGCGGTGGTGCCCGACGCGGTGTGGTTGGGCGCGGCCCTGGCCGGCACCGCCCTGGCCTCTATCGTGCTGGTCCTGGTCATCTCGCTGCGGGGGATCACCAATCCGGTGCCGATCATCGGCTACGCGCTGCTCCAGGGGCTGCTGCTCGGGGTGGCCAGCCGGGCCTTCGAACAGGTCTACCCGGGGATCGTCGTGCAGGCGGTGGCCGGCACGTTCGGTGTGTTCCTCGGCATGGCCGCGTTGTACCGGGCCCGGGTGATCCGCGCGACCCCCCGACTGGCCCGGCTCGTGATCGGCACGCTCCTCGGCATCGCGGTGCTGAGCGTGGTCAACCTCGTCTCCTACCTGATCTCCGGCCGGTCGGGGTTGGCGGTCTACAGCGTCAGCGGGCAGGTCGGCTGGTTGCCGTACGCCTTCTCGGTGGTGGCGATCATCGCGGGCGCGTTCAGCTTCATCCTCGACTTCGACCTGGTCGAGCGTTCGGTGCGCGACGGCCGACCACGCCGGTACGCGTGGCTGAGCGCGTTCGGTCTGCTGACCGGCCTGGTGTTCCTCTACTGGCAGTTGCTGCGGCTGCTCAGCTACCTGCGCCGCTGACCGGCGTCACGCCGGACGGCCGTAGACTCGGCGCGGTGAGCGTAGCGGAGTTGGAGCAGGCCGTGCGGTCGCTGGTCGGCCAGGTCGGGCACTGGGAACAGCCGCGCTGGGCCGCGACCGCGACCATCGGCAACGTGCCCCGCGCCGACCTGGTGCACCGTCTGGTGCAGGAGGTCGCCAACCTCGCGGCCGACGCCGAGGGGCAACCACGTCGCACCGTGCCCCGGCTCGACAACGACCTGGCGCTGCCCGACCAACTGCGGGTGGTGACGGCCGACCTGCTCGCCGCCGGGGCCGACGCCGAGGTGCTGGCGCGGGCCGCCGCCGAGGTGACGGCGACCCGCAACGCTCTCTGAGCCACCGGGCACGCCCTGCCGCCCGACGCGCTCGAACCGTCAGCTGAGCCGCTCGAGCACCATGGCCATGCCCTGGCCGCCGCCGACGCACATGGTCTCCAGACCGATCGTCTTGTCGTGCCATTCGAGGGCGTTGAGCAGGGTGCCGGTGATCCGGGCGCCGGTCATGCCGAACGGGTGGCCGACCGCGATCGCGCCGCCCATCACGTTCAGCTTCTCCTCCGGGATGCCCAACTGGCGGTAGGAGGGGATGACCTGGGCGGCGAACGCCTCGTTGATCTCGACCAGGTCGACGTCGTCGATGGTCATGCCGGCCCGGCGCAGTGCCTGCCGGGACGCCTCGACCGGTCCGAGGCCCATGATCTCCGGCGACAGCGCGGTCACGCCGGTGGAGACGATCCGGGCCAGCGGGGTCAGACCCAGCTCCTCGGCCCGCTGGGCGCTCATGATGACGACGGCGGCAGCACCGTCGTTGAGGGGGCAGCAGTTGCCCGCGGTGATCCGGCCGTCGGGGCGGAACACCGGCTTCAGCCCGGCGACCGCGTCGAGGGTGACGCCGGGTCGGGGACCGTCGTCGGTGCTCACCACGGTGCCGTCAGGCGTGGTGACCGGGGTGATCTCCCGTGCCCAGAAACCGTCGGCGATGGCCTTCTCGGCGAGGTTCTGGCTGCGTACGCCGAACTCGTCCATGTCGGCGCGGGTCACGTCGTACACCTGGGCCAGGTTCTCCGCGGTCTGCCCCATGGTCAGGTAGATGTCCGGCAGGTCGCCGCTGTCGCGCGGGTCGGTCCACACCTCGGCGCCGCCCTGGGCGCGGCGCTTGGAGCGTTCGGCGGCGGACGCGAAGCGCGGGTTCTCCCAGCCGCCGCCGACCAGCGCCTGCGCCTCCGGCGGCAGACCGTCGGAGCTGCCGCGCGCGTACCGGGAGACCATCTCGACCCCGGCGGAGACGAACACGTCGCCCTCCCCGGCGCGGATCGCGTGCAGGGCCATCCGCGTGGTCTGCAACGACGAGGCGCAGTAGCGGGTCAGCGTCGCGCCGGGCACGGTGTCCAGGCCGAGCAGGGTGGCCACCACCCGGGCCATGTTGAAGCCCTGTTCACCGCCGGGCAGGCCGCACCCGAGGTAGATGTCGTCGATGGTGCTCGCGTCGAGCTGGGGGATCTTGTCCAGAGCGGCCTGGACGATGGTCGCGGCGAGGTCGTCGGAGCGGACATCGCGCAGGGACCCCTTGTGGGCCCGGCCGATGGGGGAGCGGGCGGTAGCGACGATGACGGCGTCGCGGGACGACTCAATCGGCATGGGCCAACGTTAACCCGCCGGTAACATGGCGCGGAAGAAGCGGGCGCGGCGGGAAATGTCACCCTCGCCGGGCGTTCGTCACCGCCGGGAAGCGACCTGCGTCAGCGCCGGGAGGCGACTGCCGCGGCGGCCACGATGGCCGGTAGCAGGGCGTGCGCCCACACCCGATAGCCGTCGGCCGACGGGTGGAAACCGTCGTGGCACAGCGTGCCCGCGTCGGCTCGGAACACCGGACCGGTCTCGGTGGCCAGGTCGACCACCGTTCCGCCCGCCTCCAGCACCGCCGTGGTCTGCGCGCGGGCCATCCTCCGACCGGACCAGCCGACGAGCTGCCGCAGCGGCGGCGCGATGGCGCGGACGGCCCCGAGGTCGGGGCAGGTGCCCACCACCACCTCGACGCGCGCCTCCCGCAGCCGGTGCACCGCCGCCCCCAGGTACGCGGACGCGTCGCCGGGCCGGCGCAGCCCGGTGGCGTCGTTCGCGCCGATCAGGATCAGCGCCACGTCGGGCCGGTCGCCGAGCAGGGCCCGGGCGACCTGGGTGGTCAGGTCGGTGGAGCGGGAGCCCGAGACGCCGACGCTGGACAGGTGAACCCGGCGGCCGGACGGCCCCTCCGCGAGCAGGTTGGCCAACTGCCCGCCGATGGTGTCGTCGAGGCGGTCGACGCCGACACCCAGCGCCGACGAGTCACCGAGCAGCACCAGACGCAGCGGCGTGGCGTCGGCCCGGCCGATCGTGGCGCGCAGGGCCAGCCCCAGCTCCGGCTGGGCGTAGCGCCGGTGCCGCGCGACGAACGCCTCGCTGGCCAGGACGGCGGCGCCGCCCACCGTGCCGGCCAGCAGCGAGAGCGCCGCCGCCCGACCCAGCCGGCCGGGGAAGCCGGTGGTCACGCCTCGCTCGCTGCGCTCGTTCATGCCAGTCCCTCCACTGTCGAGGTGTCCGCGGAGCCTGCCTGCGGCACCGCGTGCACACCGAAGAACGCCCGGCGACGCAACTGCGCCCACCGGCCGGCCGGCCCCCGGTCGCGGCCCCGGACCTGGGCGCCGCTGACCTCGGTGCCGGCGTGCCGGGCCGCCTCCTGCGCGGCCTCTGGCAGCGACCGTACGCCCTCGCCCCGCGCCGGTGTAACCCGTCGTTCGTGCCCCGCACCGAGCGCGGACAACATCGTCGGCAGCAGGGCGGCGGCGGCCATGGCGTACCCCTCGGCGGAGGGGTGGAATCGGTCCCAGGCGAACATCCGCAGCGGCTCGGCCGCGAACCGCGGGCCGAGCAGGTCGCCCAGGGACACCGTCGCGCCGCCCGCCTCGACCACGGCCACCGTCTGCGCGGCGGCGAGCTGGCGACTCCACCGGTGCGCCAGCCAGCGCAGCGGTGGCTGGATCGGCCGGATCGCGCCGAGGTCGGGGCAGGTGCCGACGACCACCTCGCAGCCGGCGTCGCGCAGCGAGCGGACCGCCTCGACCAGGTAACGCACGGCCAGGCCACGCGGGGTGCGGTTGGTGATGTCGTTGCCGCCGATGAGGATCACCGCGATGTCCGGGGAGCACTCGAGCGCCGCCTCCACCTGGTGACGCAGGGCCGCGGAGATGGCCCCGACCACCGCGAACCGGCGCAGCAGCACCGGCCGGTGCAGCCGCCGGGAGAGGCCGGTGGCGAGCAGCGCTCCGGGTGTCTCCCGGCTGCGGTGCACCCCGTAGCCGGCCGCCGACGAGTCACCGAGCACGACCATGGTGAGCGCGGGGCCGGGGAACTTCGCGCCGTACATCCCGTCGCAGCGCGGCGGGGGCGCTTCGGCCATCGGAATGGTGCGCCGGGCCTGGCGGGCCTGGCCGAGCAGCACGCCGCCGGTCGCCATCGCGGCCGCTGCGGTGGCGCCCGTGCCGATCGCCGCCAGTCGGGCGATCCGCCAGGCCTGCCGCCAGCGCGGACCAACGGGTACGACAGAACCAGCCACCCCCATATGCCGACATTATCGCGCCGGCCCGACACACCGCTGTCGTCGTCACGGCTCGCGGATGCCTGGAAACCGACGCGACGGGGTACCTGTCCGGTGGAGGCCGGCCGACTTGCGCCGACCCGCCACGCTGATCCGGCGGAGAGGAGCGCGACGATGGGGAAGACACTGAAGCGCAGCGCGGCGTTCGCGGCCCTGGCGCGGGCACTGATGGCGGGGGCGCGGGGCGGACCGTCGCTCGGCGCCCGGTTGGCGGCGGTGCCCCGGATGATCCGGGCCACCACCAGGGGCGAGTACGACGGTGGCCTCCGGCTGGCCCTCATGACGGCGGCCACGGCGTACATCGTCTCGCCCATCGACTTCCTGCCGGAGATCCCGCTGGCGATCTTCGGGCTGGCCGACGACGCCGTCATGGTCACCTGGCTGGCGGGCAGCGTGCTCTCCGAGACGGACCGCTTCCTGGAGTGGGAGGCCCGGCGCAGCTCGGTCATCCCCGGGGGTCTGGTGCACTGACGGCACGTACGCTGGGCGGCGAGGATACGTCTGCCCGGCCGCCGTCGCCGGCGCCGCAACGAAGGGCACACCGTGCAGTACTACGACAACGTCGTCGACATGATCGGCAACACTCCGCTGGTCCGCCTGCGGAGCGTCACCGAGGGCATCCAGGCCACCGTGCTCGCCAAGGTGGAGTACGTCAACCCGGGCGGCTCGGTGAAGGACCGGATCGCGCTGCGCATGGTCGAGGACGCCGAGGCGGCCGGCCTGCTCAAGCCCGGCGGCACCATCGTCGAGCCGACCAGTGGCAACACCGGCGTCGGGCTGGCCCTGGTGGCCCAGCTCAAGGGCTACCGGTGCGTCTTCGTCTGCCCCGACAAGGTCAGCCAGGACAAGCAGGACGTGCTGCGGGCGTACGGCGCCGAGGTGGTGGTCTGCCCGACGGCGGTCGCCCCGGAGGACCCGCGCTCGTACTACAACGTGTCCGACCGGCTGACCCGCGAGATCCCCGGCGCGTGGAAGCCCGACCAGTACAGCAACCCGGCGAACCCGCGCTCGCACTACGAGACCACCGGTCCGGAGCTGTGGAAGCAGACCGAGGGCGGGCTCACCCACTTCGTGGCGGGCGTTGGCACCGGCGGCACGATCTCCGGCATCGGGCGGTACCTCAAGGAGGCCTCCGACGGCCGGGTGAAGATCGTGGGCGCCGACCCGGAGGGTTCGGTCTACTCCGGCGGCACCGGCCGGCCGTACCTGGTGGAGGGCGTCGGCGAGGACTTCTGGCCCGAGACGTACGACCGGGGCGTCGCCGACGAGATCATCGAGGTGTCCGACAAGGCGTCGTTCGAGATGACCCGGCGGCTGGCCCGCGAGGAGGGGCTGCTGGTCGGCGGCTCCTGCGGGATGGCCGTGGTCGCCGCGCTGGAGGTGGCGCGCCGGGCTGCCCCGGACGACGTCGTGGTGGTGCTGCTGCCGGACGGCGGCCGGGGCTACCTCTCGAAGATCTTCAACGACTCGTGGATGGCCCGGTACGGCTTCCTCGACAACTCCGGCGCCGAACCCACCGTGGCCGACGCGCTGGCCAGCAAGCCGGGCGGCCTGCCCGAGTTGGTGCACGTGCACCCGACCGAGACGGTCCGTGACGCGATCGACTACATGCGTGAGTACGGCGTCTCGCAGCTGCCGGTGCTCAAGGCCGAGCCGCCGGTCGTGACCGGCGAGGTCGCCGGCTCGATCGCCGAGCGGGACCTGCTCGACGCGCTGTTCACCGGCCAGGCTCACCTGCACGACACCATCGAGCGGCACATGGGTGACCCGCTGCCGATGATCGGTGGTGGCCAGCCGGTCAGCGAGGCCGTGGGCCTGCTGGAGAAGTCCGACGCCGCCCTCGTCCTGGTCGACGGCAAGCCCAAGGGCGTCCTGACCCGCCAGGACCTCCTGTCCCACCTCGGGGCCCACTAGCTGCTCCTGCCCCCGCATGCCCCCGCAGGCTGCCCCCCGCAGGCTGTCCCCTGCGGGGGCGCAGGACACCCCGCGCGTCCTTTGCTCTGCTTCAACCCAGGCAACACAAACGCCCGGTCACTGTTGCCTCCGCTGAAGCAGAGCAAAGGCTCTGGGTGAGGTGGGTGGGGTGTCCGGATCGGCCGTTGCCGAGCCGCGCTGAGGGCGGTCGGTCCGCTGCCGGGCGGTGCTCAGAGGGGACGGGTGTAGCGGAGTTGAGGCGTGAGGGCGGCGCCCATGTGCTCCTCGCGCTCCGCGCCGGTCGGGGTCCAGCCGCCGCGCTCGTAGAACGCGCGGGCGTGGGCGTTCTCCCGCAGCACCCACAGCACCGCACGACTCCAGCCGCGGTCACGCATGGCGTCGAGCGCGTCCACCATCAACGCGCGACCGACGCCCCGCCCCTGCTCGGCCGGATCCAGGTGGATCGCGTTGAGCAGTCCGGTCGTCGGGTCGTCCTCGTCGTCCGGCCCCACGTAGCTGAACCCGACGAGCGCGCCGACGCGCTCCGCCACGATCAGCCGGTGGGTGTCGCGCTCCCAGTTCCACCGCTCGACCCAGTACCGTCCCATCGCCTCCCCGGTCGGTTCGGCCAGCGCCTCGGCCGGCAGGAACGAGGAGTACGCGGCGACCCGGGACCGCTGGTGCAGGGCACCGACCCCCATCAGGTCGTGATCGGTGGCGGGGCGGAGCGTGACAGTCACCCGGCCGAGGCTACCCGGCGCGGCGGGACCTGCACGGTGGTCAGATCCTCGGCCACGACCAGATCGCCGTCGAAGTGCGCGCGAGCCTCGTCATGGAACCGGCGCGGGTCGGGATAGCGCTGGGAGAAGTGCGTCAGCACCAGCGTGCGTACCCCCGACTCGGTCGCCACCCGCGCGGCCTGCGCCGCGGTCAGATGGCCGACCTCGGCGGCCAACGCGGCCTCCGACTCCAGGAACGTCGATTCGATGACCAGCAGGTCGGCGTGCTCGGCCAGGGCGTACACGCCGTCGCAGAGGCCGGTGTCCATGACGAAGGCGAACCGCTGCCCCGGTCGGGGCTCGCTCACCTCGTCCCGCGTGACGCGATGCCCGTCGAGGTCCAGGTGGCCGACGCGGATCAGCTCGCCGACGGCCGGGCCGGCGATGCCGTACGAGGCCAGCCGCTCCGGCAGCATCCGGTAGCCGTCCGGCTCGACGAGCCGATAGCCGTACGTCTCGATCGGGTGCCGCAGCCGGCGGGCCTCCAGCGTTCCGCAGCGCAGGGCGATCCGTTGCCCGTCGGTCCCGATGGGGGTTACCGCCAGTTCGGCGCTCTCATAGAAGGAGGTGGCGTGCCGCAGCCGGGCGAAGTACTCGGCGCCGCCGGCCGGGAAGTGCACGGCGACCGGATGCGGTACCCGGTCCAGCGAGAGCCGCTGGATCGTGCCGGGCAGACCGAGGCAGTGGTCGCCGTGGAAGTGCGTGACACAGATCCGGGTCAGGTCGCTGGCGGTGACGGTGGTGTGCAGGAGTTGGCGCTGACTGCCCTCGCCCGGGTCGAAGAGGATCACCTCGTCGTCCCAGCGCAGCACGTAACCGTTGTGGTTGCGCTGCCGGGTGGGGGTCTGGCTGGCCGTCCCGAGAATCACCAGCTCGCGCATCGACACGCTGATCTCCCACCGATATGAAGCGACCCCCGGGGCGCTCCACGCTGTCGCGTGGGCCGGCTGGACTAAGCCGGCACCCCGGGGGTCGGGTGGCTGTCGTGGTTTTCGCCGCACCGCTGCCACACGGTCTCGACGGTCGTACTGGTTGCCCGCCTCGCGGCGGACGATCACTGTCGAGGACAGCGGCTAGCGGACAGCCACCTCACGAGTCCGATTGCTATACAAGTCTGGACCACCTCCTTTCACGTGTACTGCCACGCTATCGAGTCCCCGAGGGGCTCGGCAACGGATTTCGATCACAGGGCCAAACGGGAATGCCCGGCCGCGCCGTCATCGGCTGTCTGGGTCGCGGTCCTGCCGGGCTGATCTCACCGCGCGTCGAGCAGTTCGCGGCGCCACTGGGCGAACCGCTCGCGCAGAGCCGGGAGGTCACCGACGGGCACGCCGTAGCAGTCGAAGTCGGCGTCGGTGATCTGATCCAGTGCCCCCAGCGCGTCCGCGAAGACGTGCGGCTGGAATCCAGGGTCTGCGGTCGCTGCCAGCTCCAGGAGGCGGTGCCTGGTGTAGTGCCCGCTCATCAGGCGGCGTCCACGTCCAGGAAGTCACGGGCTTCGGCGCGACCGAAGAGGGCGCACATCTTGTTGGCGACCGCATCATCGGGGTGCAGAACCGGGCCAACAGTGGACATCACCGGAGCATGCGCCCGCCAGTCCGCCGACAACTCAACTTTGTCTGGCTCTGCGGCCGGATCATCAGGACCAGCGACGAGGAGCCGGGCGAACGTGTCGTTCCGGATCACTGTCTCGACCGTATAGCCCGCGCCTTCTAGGGCGACGACGACATTGTCGACCGCCTCCGGAAACGAGGCGCGCATGGACCAGGCGGTGAACAGGTCGACATCGCCGCTGAGCCGGGAGCCCATGCCGTGTGCGCTTACGGCGTAGCCGCCCGCCAGTGCGAAACCGAAGCGACCGGCCGCGTCGAGAGCTATCTTGGTGATCTTGATGTGGTTGGGCAGCATCAGATTACGCGGCGCGGTGAGGAACGAGACGAAGTTCCGGGAAGCGCTCTTCCCACGCGCGACGCACCGCTCGGGGCAGCCACATGGCTGGCCACAGCCGGATCAGCGGATCGCGGCTGAGGTAACTGTGCAGGTCCTGCGGGCTCGCCGCCTCGTTCAGGACAGTCCGGTAGAGGTCGCTCAGGCGTCCGGGTTGCGAAAGGTCGTACCGGGGGTTGCCCGACCACTTCAGGTGGCGTGGCAGCTCCACCATGCCGGTGGTGGGGCCGCGCAGATCATCCAAAGTCTCGGGCACGACAACCGGCTTGGCGTAACCGTCTGGACGGATCGCGCTGTCGCCGCTCATCGTGCCCTCCTCACGTCCGAATCAGGCTAACGCCCGCACTCAGCCGGCGGTACGGGCCACGCCGACCGGGCAGCTCATCCCGTTCGGGCCGTGGTTGCAGTACCCGTTCGGGTTCTTGGTCGGCGCCAGGTACTGCTGGTGGTAGTCCTCGGCGAAGAAGTAGCTGCCGAGCGGGGCGATCTCGGTGGTGATCTCACCCTTGCCGGCCCGGGTTACGATCGGCTGGAAGGCGTCCCGCGAAGACTCCGCGATGGCCCGCTGCTCGTCGGTGGTCGTGTAGATCGCCGACCGGTACTGGGTGCCCACGTCGTTGCCCTGGCGCATGCCCTGGGTCGGGTCGTGGTTCTCCCAGAAGACCTTGAGCAGGTCCTCGTACGTGATCTTGCTGGGGTCGTACACCACCTGGACGACCTCGGCGTGCCCGGTGCGGCCGGAACACGTCTCCTCGTACGTCGGGTTGGTGGTGAAGCCGCCCGCGTAGCCGGCGGAGGTCGTGTACACGCCGGGCAGCGTCCAGAACAGCCGCTCGGCGCCCCAGAAGCAGCCCATGCCGAAGACGGCCACCTGGAGGCCCTCCGGGAACGGACCCTTCAGCGGGGTGCCCAGAACCTCGTGGCGGTCGGCGACCGGCATCGAGATGGGGCGGCCCGGCAGGGCCTGCTCGGGCGTGATCATCTCGGCGTTCATACGGCGCAGGAACACGGTGGGACTCCTCTCATGCGTCTCCCAGCGTGTAACACCGGTGGGTTCTGCTTCCTTACCCGCGCCACTGTGACTCAGGCCCCGCCGTCGAGGGCGGTGGCGATCCGGTCGGCGTAGGTCTGTGCCTCGGCGTCGTCGGCGTACCGGGTGCGCGGCCAGAAGAAGCCACGCAGCCCGTCACCCTTGGTACGGGGGACCACGTGGGTGTGCAGATGGGGGACGGACTGGGACACCCGGTTGTTCATCGCCACGAACGTGCCACCGGCTCCCAGACCGGCCTCCACCGCCACGGCCAGCCGCTGGACCAGCGCGAAGTAGCCGGGCAGCAGGTCGGCCGGTAGTTCGGCCAGGGTCACCAGGTGCGTCCGGGGCACCACCAGCACGTGTCCCGCGAAGACCGGGCGGGTGTCCAGGAACGCCACCCCGTCCGGCTCGTCGGCGACCCGGAACGCCGGAACGTCACCCGACACGATCCCGCAGAACACACACCCGCTCATCGCGCCAGGCTATAGCGCCCATCTGCGGTGACGTGCCCCCCACGTACGCATCGACTGTGGTACTCATTTACGAGTCTGGATCAATACATGGGGGGAACGCACGTGCATAACAAGAGAAGCACGACCCTGGCACTGGCCGTACTGGCCGCCGGGTTGCTCACCGCCGGTCTCCCGGGCCCTGCCCAGGCCGCCCCCGCGCCGACGGCCACTCCGCTGTCGTTGCCGGCGGTGGCCGACGTGGTCTCGGCCGGTGACCGGGTCTTCGTCAGCGGCGGTCCGTCCTCGACCGACGTCGTGGTGGCCAGCGCGACGGGTGCGGTCGTGGGCACCCTGTCCGGCCTGCCCGGCCCGTCCGACCTGCTGCTCAGTGCCGACCGGCAGACCCTCTACGTGGCGCTGCCGACCGCCAACGCCATCGCCGCCTTCGACACCGGCACGCTCGTCGAGTCGGCCCGGTACGACACCGGCGCGGGCGAGTGCCCCTCGTCGCTGGCGCTGACCGGTCGGTACCTGTGGTTCGGGTACGGCTGTGGCGGTTGGGACGGCAACATCGGCCGGATCGACCTGGGTCGCCAGCCGGCGCGGGTGACCACGGGTCTGGACACCGGTAGTGGTTTCTACGGCGCTCCGTTGCTGACCGCCGCCAGCCAGAACCGTTCGGTGCTGCTGGCCGGGCAGCCCGGCCTGAGCCCCGCGTCGGTGTACACGTACACGATCGGCGCGGGGGGTGCGCTGAGCGCGCCCGGCACCAACGAGTTCATGGCGATCGGCAGCAACCTGCGGGACATCGCCCTCGACCCGACCGGCGCCACCGTGTTCACCGCGTCCGGCGCCCCGTACGAGGTGCAGGCGTTCCCGTTCGCCGACATCACCACCCCGTCGGCGACCTACCGCACCGGCGCGTACCCCAATGCTGTCGAGGTCTCGCGCGACGGCACCCGGATCGCCGGCGGTGCGGACGCCTCCTACGACCCGGACGTGTTCGTCTTCTCCACGGGCGGCACCGAGCTGGCCCACTTCGAGCTGGGCGACGAGCTCAGCCCCGGCGCGCTGGCCTGGGCCCCGAACGGCGCCCGGCTCTACGCGGTCTCCTACGACTGGACCGGAACCCACCCGGTCACCCTGCACGTCCTGCCCGTCCCGGCCGCCTGAGGGCCGTTCCCGGCGCTGAATCGGAGCGGGGGGTCGGGCCGGACGGTCCGACCCCCCGCCCCGGAGCGCGGGTTCCGTGCCAGGTCGGCGGGGCGGGGCACTAGCCTCACCAGAATGAGTCACGGCTTCGAGACGCTCGCCATTCACGCCGGTCAGGACCCTGAGGCCCGGACCGGCGCGGTGATCCCGCCGATCTACCAGACCAGCACGTACGCCCAGGATGCCGTCGGCGCGCCCCGGCTCGGCTACGAGTACAGCCGCTCCGGCAACCCGACCCGCGACGCCCTCCAGGAGTGCCTGGCCGCGTTGGAGGGCGGGCCGGTGGGTCTCGCCTTCGCCAGTGGCCTGGCCGCCGAGGACACCCTGCTGCGGGCGGTGTGCCAGCCGGGCGACCACGTGATCATTCCGGACGACGCGTACGGCGGCACCTACCGGCTCTTCGCCCGGGTGGCCCAGCGCTGGGGGCTGGAGTTCACGCCAGCCAAGGTCTCCGACCCGGCCGCGGTCCGGGCCGCCGTGCAGCCCGGTCGGACGAAGATCATCTGGGTGGAGACGCCGACGAACCCGCTGCTCGGCATCGCCGACATCGCGGTCCTGGCCGCTGTGGCGCACGACGCCGGTGCGCTGCTCGTGGTCGACAACACCTTCGCCTCGCCGTACCTCCAGCAGCCGATCGCGTACGGCGCCGACGTCGTCGTGCACTCCACCACGAAGTACATCGGCGGGCACTCGGACGTGGTGGGCGGCGCGCTCGTCGTCGCCGACGCCGCGCTCGGCGAGGAGCTGCGCTACCACCAGAACGCGATGGGCGCGATCAACGGCCCGTTCGACGCGTGGCTCACCCTGCGCGGCATCAAGACCCTCGGGGTACGCATGGACCGGCACTGCGACAACGCCGAGCGCCTCGCCGCGTACCTCGACGGGCACGCCAAGGTGTCCGAGGTGATCTACCCCGGGCTGCCCTCGCACCCTGGCCACGAGGTGGCGGCCAAGCAGATGCGCCGGTTCGGCGGCATGATCTCGTTCCGGGCGGCCGGCGGCGAGGACCACGCCGTCGAGATCTGCAACCGGTCCAAGCTCTTCGTGCTCGCCGAGTCGCTGGGCGGTGTCGAGTCGCTGATCGAGCACCCGGGTCGGATGACACACGCAAGTGCTGCCGGCTCGCCGCTTGAAGTTCCCGGCGATCTCGTGCGACTGTCTGTCGGCATCGAGACGGTCGACGACCTGCTCGCCGATCTGGAGCAGGCGCTGGGCTGACCGCTGGGGAGGACGGCCGTGCAGGACATCATGGCGACCTGGGTCGGGGCGACCGCCAAGCAGATCGCCCGGGGCGTACGGCGGGGTGACGTCTCGGCCACCCAGGTCGTCGCCGACCACCTCGAGTACATCGCCTCCGCCGACCGCGAACTGGCCGCGTTCCGCGCCGTTCGCGGCGGCGAGGCGATCACCGAGGCGGAAAAGGTCGACGAGCAGGAGGACCTGGCCAACCTCCCCCTGGCCGGGGTGCCGGTGGCCGTCAAGGAGAACACCCCGGTCGCCGGCCTGCCCACCTGGAACGGGTCGGCCGCCGCGCGGACCGAGGTCGCGGAGGCCGACCACGAGGTCGTCCGGCGGCTGCGTGGCGCCGGCGCGGTGATCCTCGGGGTCACCCGGATGCCCGAGCTGGGGCTCTGGGCGCTCACCGACGACGACAGCGCGGTGACGCGCAACCCGTGGGACAACACGCGTACCCCCGGCGGTTCGTCGGGCGGCGCGGCCGCCGCGGTCGCCGCTGGCCTGGTGCCGATCGCGCACGGCAACGACGGCCTCGGCTCGATCCGCATCCCGGCGGCCTGCTGCGGCCTGGTCGGTCTCAAACCCGGTCGCGGTGTGGTGCCCTGCCAGCTCGGCGCGGACGACTGGTTCGGTCTCACCGAGCACGGGATGCTCGCCAGCACGGTCGCCGACGCCGCCGTCGGCTTCTCGGTGCTCGCCGGCCGACGCCCCGAGAAACTGGTCCCGCCGCAGCGGCTGCGTGTCGGTGTCTCGCTGCGCTCGCCGGTGCGTGGAGTCTCGCCGGACGAGCCCAACCGGGACGCGGTGGCCGCCGCCGGTCGGCTGCTCGCCGCCGCCGGGCACGACACCGTACCGGCCGATCCGGTCTACCCCACCGCCCTGGGCCTGCAGGGCCTCGCCACCTGGTTCGCCGCGGCAGCCGCCGACGTCCGGGCCGCCGGGCTGGACCGGCGCGGCCTGCAACGCCGTACCCGGCGGCACGTCGCGCTGGGCGAGTGGGCACAGCGGCGCGGCTACGTCCGGGAGGCCGACCGGGCCGCCTGGCGGCAGCGGTCCGTCGACTTCTTCACCGACCACTCCGTCGACCTGCTGCTCACGCCCGCCCTGGCGAGCGCGCCGCCGGAGGCCGGCCGCTGGTCGGAGCGGTCCTGGCGGGCGAACCTGTCGGCCAACATCAGGTACGCCCCGTACGCCGCGCCGTGGAACGTCGCCGGCCTGCCGGCGATCGTCGTGCCGGTGGGACGCCGCCCGGACGGGCTGCCGGTCGCCGTGCAGATCGTCGGTCCGCCCGGTTCGGAGCTGCTGCTGCTCGGCGTGGCCGGTCAGTTCGAGATGACCGCCCCGTGGTCGCGCCACGCCCCCGGCTATCCCCTCGTCGGAACGGGGTCGCCGGCCAGCGCATGATCGTCTAGCGTGTGCGCGCACCGTCGCGCGAACCACGGGGGACACCAATGCGCTGCCAGACCTGCGGAGACGCCACGTCCTCCGAGCACAACGAATGCCCGCGTTGCTACACGCCGCTCGGCCAGCCGGCGGTCACGCCGGGGCTGGCGACCTACCGCGTACGGGGGATCGGGCTGGCGGCCAGCGTCGCCGTCGGCGCGACCGCCGTGCTCTACCTGGTGGTGGCGCTGTCCCCGCTGATCGGGATGGCGCTGGCCCGGCGGGCCATGGCCAACGACGATCCGGACCTGCTCCTCGGTGTGGTGATCATCAACGTCCTGGTGGCGCTCATCATGGCCGTGGTCTACCTCACCGCCGCCGTCCTGGTGATCATCTGGACCTGGCGGGCGCGCAAGAACACCGATGCCTTCCCCGGCGCACTGCCCACCCTCGGAGCGGGCTGGGCGATCGCCGGCTGGCTGGTGCCGTTCGCGAACTTCGTGGTGCCGGCCCGGGTCGTGGCGAGCGTGGCGCGGGACAGCCTCTGGCGGCGGTTCACGCCCACCCTCGTGAGCGTCTGGTGGTGCTCCTGGCTGGTGTTCAGCATCGGCGAGCGGCTGAGCAGCCGCCTCGACGACAGGGCGTACGCGAAGCTGCCGGAGACCCCGTTCAACGACGTGGGCTACCAGGCGTACGTCGACCACTACCGGGACTCGCTGCTCCGCAACGCCCTGCCGGCGCTGGGCTGCGCGGTCGCGGCGGTGACCCTGATCCTGCTGATCCACCGGATCTCCGCGGCCCAGGAGGCCCGGATCGCCCGCGCCGCCCCGGCGTGGCCGACCGCCCCGGTCTGGCCAGCACAAGCATGGCCGCCTGCCCCGCCGGTCGTGCCGGCGCAGCCCTCCCCGGTCGCCGTCGCCGCCCCGGCGACCCAGTCCACGCCGCCCGCTGCCGGGGCCCCGCAGGCGCCGTCGTCGCCCACCCCGGTGTCGCCGACGGAGTAGCCGGAGTCGGATGGCACGATCGGGGCATGACGGAACTGGTCGGCCTCGACGACGTACGGGCTGCGCGGAAACTGCTGGCCGACGTCGTCCGGACCACCCCGCTGGAGCCCTCCCGGCCGCTGAGCGCGGCGCTGGGCGGGCCGACGTGGCTCAAGTGCGAGAACGTGCAGCGCGCCGGCTCGTACAAGGTGCGCGGCGCGTACGTGCGGATCTCCCGGCTGTCGGCGGCGGAGCGTGAGCGTGGCGTGGTCGCGGCGAGCGCCGGCAACCACGCCCAGGGCGTGGCGCTCGCCGCCGGGCTGGTCGGCACGCACGCGACGGTCTTCATGCCGATCAACGCGCCGCTGCCGAAGGTCGCGGCCACCAAGGGGTACGGCGCACAGGTCGAGCTGGCCGGCAACACCGTCGACGAGTCGCTGGTGGCCGCGCAGACGTACGCCGAGCGGACCGGCGCGGTGCTCATCCACCCGTTCGACCACCGGGACGTGATCGCCGGGCAGGGCACGGTCGCCCTGGAGATCCTCGACCAGTGCCCCGACGTGCGGACGATCATCACGGGGGTGGGCGGCGGCGGCCTGATCTCGGGTATGGCCGTGGCCGCCAAGGCGCTCCGGCCGGACGTACGCATCATCGGGGTGCAGGCGGCGGGCGCGGCGGCCTTCCCGCCCTCCCTGGTGGCCGGCGAGCCGGTCCGGCTGCCGGCGTTCGCCACCATCGCGGACGGCATCGCGGTCGGACGGCCGGGGGAGATCACCTTCAACCATGTCCGCAAGCTCGTCGACGAGATCGTCACGGTCTCCGAGGAGGACATCTCGCGGGCCCTGCTGATGCTGCTGGAGCGCGGCAAGCAGGTCGTCGAACCGGCCGGGGCGGTCGGCGTGGCCGCGCTCCTGGCCGGTGTGGTGGAGGTGGAGACGCCGGTGGTCGCGGTCCTCTCCGGCGGCAACATCGATCCCCTGCTGATGATGCGGGTGATCGAGCACGGTCTCGCCGCGGCCGGCCGCTACCTGCGGGTGACCGTGCGCTGTACGGACCGGCCCGGGCAGCTCGCGTCACTGCTCAGTCAGATCGCCGAGCACCGGGCCAACGTGGTGGACGTGGAACACCAGCGGGCCAACCCGCACCTCGGCCTCGGCGAGGTGGAGGTGGCGCTGTCGGTGGAGACCCGTGGTGTGGAGCACTCCGACACGTTGATCAGCGCGCTGCGGGCCAGTGGCTACCAGGTGGTGTTCGCCGCCGAGGCGTGACAGGCGGGTGCCACGCCCCGACGGCGTTACGCCGTAGGGGAGTTGCCGCTCAGCCGGAGAACGGCTCGAAGCTGACCACGGTCACCTTGATGTCGGCGCCACTCGGTGCCGTGTAGGTGCAGGTCTGCCCGGCGCGACCACCCAGGATCGCCTTGCCCAGGGCCGACTCGGGGCTGTAGACCGTCAGGTCGGTGGTGGCGGCGATCTCCCGTGAGCCGAGCAGGAAGGTCTCGGTGTCGTCGGTGTCGTCGTCGAAGTAGATCGTCACCACCATGCCGGGTGACACCGCGTCGGCCGTCGGCGCGGCGCCGACCTTGGCGGTGCGCAGCAGCTCCTGCAGGTAGCGGATGCGACCCTCGGCCTTGCCCTGCTCCTCGCGGGCGGCGTGGTAGCCGCCGTTCTCACGCAGGTCGCCCTCTTCGCGGCGGGCGTTGATCTCGGCCGCGATAGCCGGACGGTTGGCGATGTGCTCGTCGAGCTCGGCCTGGAGGCGGTCGTACGCGTCCTGCGACAGCCAGGTGGCGGGCGCCTCGTTGCCAGTGGACACAGGCGTTCTCCTCGGTTGTGCGTGGCTGGCTGACAGGTGAACTACCAAGTTACCAGTGCGGTACGACACAGCGTGTCGGCGATCACCGGCGGTGTCCGGATCCGACACCTACCGTCGATGCCCGGCGACGGCCGCTATCAGCTATGTCTCCGCAGCTCAGGACGGCGCGCGGCAGCGCAGCACCTCGCCGATGAACGGTCGGGCGCTGGTGTTCAGCCGGTGCCGGGCGCTGACGTGCCGCTCACCCGGGGCGGCGGTCACCGTGACCTCGTCGCGGGCCACCTCGACGCCGGCGCGGTCCCGGGCGCGCAGGACGCAGACGGCCGAGCCGCCCTCCGGCACACGCACCCGGAAGTCGACCACCACCTGGTTGTCCGTGATGTCGGTGTAGGTGATCACCTGGGCGTCGTAGACCGGGTCGCCGTACTGCCGGTAGAGCCGCAGCGAGATCAGGCTCAGCCCCACCACCAGCACCAGGAGCACCAGGGCGGCCAGCAGCGTACGGCGCCGGCCTCCGCCGGGTGCCCGGCGTCGGCCGTAGCGCCCGGCCGGGAAGACCGGCGCGCCCGGTGAAATTGTGGCGTGCGTCTCGGTCACCGGCGGGTATCTCCTGGCGTTGTTGTCGGCGGCATCGGCAAGAATGGCAGGAGTCCATCCTCCCAGCCCGGCCGAATGCCAGGAACGGCAGGTCGGGTCCCGCAGGTGCCGACCGGCGGCGGGGCGAGGGAGGTTCCTGGCAGGTCAGCCGGTCGAGCCCGGTCGGGTCCACCGGCCGGCACAGACGAGGAGCGCCGAAAGTTGGCAGAGCAGCTGCGTCTCATGGCCGTCCACGCGCACCCGGACGACGAGTCGAGCAAGGGTGCGGCGACCATGGCGAAGTACGTCGCCCAGGGGGTCGACGTGCTGGTGGTGACGTGCACCGGCGGTGAGCGCGGCAGCGTGCTCAACCCCAAGCTCGATCGGCCCGACGTCTGGGCCAACATCGCGGACATCCGGCGGGCCGAGATGGACGCCGCGCGGGCGATCCTCGGCGTCGACCAGGCCTGGCTCGGGTTCGTCGACAGCGGCCTGCCCGAGGGCGACCCGCTGCCGCCGCTCCCCGAGGGCTGCTTCGCCCTCCAGGACGTCGAGGTGGCCGCCGGCCCGCTGGTCCGGCTGATGCGGGAGTTCCGTCCGCACGTGGTGACCACGTACGACGAGGAGGGTGGCTACCCCCACCCCGACCACATCATGTGCCACAAGGTGAGCGTGGCCGCCTTCGAGGCCGCCGGTGACGCGGAGCGCTACCCCGAGCTGGGCGCCCCCTGGCAGCCGCTGAAGCTCTACTACGACATCGGCTTCTCCAAGGCCAAGATCATGGCGCTGCACGAGGCGATGCTCGCCACGGGCGCCGAGTCGCCGTACGAGGACTGGCTCAAGCGCTGGGACGAGCGTCCGGACAAGGGCCCACGGATCACCACCCGGGTCGACTGCGCCGAATACTTCCCCGTGCGGGACGACGCGCTGCGCGCCCACGCCACCCAGGTCGACCCGGACGGCTTCTGGTTCCACGTGCCCATGGAGATGCAGCAGCGGGCCTGGCCGACGGAGGATTTCCAGCTGGTCCGCACCATGGTGGAGAGCCCGCTGCCGGAGTCCGACCTCTTCGCCGGAGTGCGGGAGACGGCGCACGCGCGCTGATTCCGGCCGGGGCTACCCTGGTAGGCAATCGCACATCGGAGGACGACCATGCTGACCGCTGCCCAGGTGCTCGCGGAGAACAACTTCGGGGACACCCGCACGGGTGGTCTGGCCGGCCCGATGGGCCTCCTCCTCATCCTGCTGCTGGCCACCGCCACCATCCTGCTGATCCGCAACATGAACGCCCGACTGCGGCGTCTGCCCGACCGGTTCCCGCAGCCGGGGCGGGCTGTCGATCCGACCAGCGCCGACGCTTCAGTCGTCGATCCGACAGACGGGACCGACGCGCATGATTCCTCCGCGCACGCTCCCAATGGGCACCAGCAGCAGCGGAACGGGTAGTCCGCACGTGATTCACGCCGAACCGGGTGGTGGACCCCTGTTGCGACCACCCGGTTTGGCTTAGCCTTCCGCCGGGGGACCAAAAGTCCCCGAGACGTGCGCGGGAGGGGGCGCCGATGGCCAGCACAGCACCGGCTGCCCGCCGTACCGTCGGTCGGTCGGCTGACGGGGAAGGTCGATGACCTCCGGTCCGGCCGGCGACCCGTTCGACCGGCTCGGGGTACACGGCATGCCGGTCCGGCTGCGCGTGCTGACGGTCGCGGTGACGCTGACCGCCTTGGTCGCGGCCGCGGTCGGGTTGACGCTTCCGTCCGGGCTGCCGGCCGACGACCCGCTGGGTGGTCCGGCCCGCTTCGGCATCGCGGTCGGTGTCCTGGCCCTGGCCCAACTCGCCCGGCTCCGGTTCCGCGGCGCCGCCGGCATGGTCAGCATCACCTGGGGTGAAGCGGCCCTGATCGTCTGCCTCTATCTCGCTCCGGCCGGCTGGCTTCCGTCGGCCACGCTGATCGGCGCCGGGCTGGCCTGGACGGGGTTGTCCCTGCACAGCGACCGCCGTCCGCCGCTGGAGATCGTCCGGATCGCCGCGTCGCTGGCCGCCGCGTCGGCGCTGGCCGTGTCCGTGACCACCGCGTTGGGGCACCCCCTGCTCACCCCTCCCACCCCGGTGCTGGCGCTTGCCGTGATCGCCGGGTCGGTGACGTACCTGATGGTGACGGGTTGGCTCGGCGCGGTGAGCCTGAGCCTGCGGCACGGGCTGCCGATCGGGCCGCCGCTGCTGGCCGCGCTGCGCGGCAAGTTGCTGATGTTCGTCGGCAACGTGGCGGTCGGCCTGGTCGTGATCGCGCTGCTGGAGCTGGACCCGCGCTGGTTGCTGCTGCTCCCGCCGCTGCTCTGGCTGCTGCAACAGACCTACCGTTACCGCCTGCGGGCGGACCAGGAACGCCGGACGTGGCGCGCCTTCGCCGAGGCCACCGCTGCTCTCAACCAGCTCGACGAGCGGGGCGTGGCCAGCGCGGCGGTGACGGGCGCGCTGGCGCTGTTCAACGCCGAGTTGGTCGATGTCGAGGTGGCCCGGCCCGACGGCAGGTGGCGTCGCTACCGGGGCGACGCCGGGGGCCAGTTGCTCGACCGGGAGGTCGGCCCGCCCGACAAGTCCGAGCCCGACGAGTACGAGTTGGTCCGCCCCCTGTCCGTGGGCGCCGTTCCGGTCGGGCGGCTCCGGGTCCGGTTCCCCCGCTCCGCCCCGCCCACGACCCGCGAACGGGACGCGGTGGCCGCGTTCGGCGACGCGCTCGCCGCCGCACTGCACGACGCCGCTACCCACCGCGAGCTGCGCCTGGTCACCGCCCGATCGTCGTACGAGGCGGTGCACGACGCGCTCACCGGGCTGGCGAACCGTACGGCCATGCTCGGCAAGGGCGACCAGTCGTTGCGGCAGCTCGCACACGACCATCCGGTGGCCCTGCTGCTGTTGGACATCAACCAGTTCAAAGAGGTCAACGACACCCTCGGGCACGCGGCCGGCGACCAGTTGCTGCGGCTGACCGCCAATCGGCTCAGCGCGTTGGCCCGCCCGGGTGACCTGCTCGGCCGGCTCGGCGGCGACGAGTTCGCGCTGCTGCTCACCTCGGTTCCCGTGCTGGGTGACCGGACCGCGCCCATGGCACACGCGCTGCGGCAGGCTCGTGAGATCGCCGAGCGGCTGGCCGCGCCGACCGAGGTGGCCGGGGTGCGGATGTCCATCGAGGTCTCGGTGGGCGTGGTCGTGGCCGACGCCGGCACCGCCGACCTGACCGAGCTGCTGCGCCGCGCGGACATCGCCATGTACCAGGCGAAGGAGGGCGGCGGCAGCGTCGCCGCCTACGACAGCACCCGGGACGCGGCCAGCACCGACCAGCTCGCCCTGCTCGCCGAACTGCGCGAGGCGCTGAAGGTCGACGACCAGTTGGTGTTGGCGTTGCAGCCGGCGGTCGACCTGGCGACCGGCGCGCCCACCGGGGTGGAGGCGCTGATCCGCTGGCAGCACCCCCGGCGCGGTTGGCTGAGCCCGGCCGACTTCATCCGCCCGGTGGAGAACAGCGAGCAGCTCGGCACGTTCACCCGGTACGTGCTCGACAAGGCGCTCGGGGTGGCCGCCGGCTGGGCCCGCGAGGGGCTGGACGTTCCGATCTCGGTCAACCTGTCCGCGCGTAGCCTGCTCGACCCCCGCCTCCCGGCGGAGATCGGCGACGCGCTGCGCCGCCACCAGGTGCCACCCCGCCGGCTGGTCCTGGAGATCACCGAAACGGTGGTGATGAGCGAGCTGGAGATCATCGACGAGGTGCTCGCCAACCTCCGGTCGATGGGCGTGCAGCTCGCCGTGGACGACTTCGGCACCGGCTTCTCCTCGTTGACGTTCCTGACCCGGATCGCCGTGGACGAGTTGAAGGTGGACCGCTCCTTCGTGATCCGGATGGCCGACTCGCCGGAGGCGGCGGCGATCGTCCGGACCACCGTCGGGCTCGCCCACGAGTTGGGGCTGCGGGTGGTCGCCGAGGGCGTGGAGACGGCCGAACAGCGCCTGGCCCTGGCCGAGCTGGGCTGCACGTCCGCCCAGGGCTACCACTTCTTCAAGCCGATGCCGGCCGACAAGATCGGTGCGGTGCTGGGCACGCTGCGCGACTCGGCCGAGTCGAACGTCTTCCGCCTGCGCGCCGACGGCGCTTCCTGACCGCCCGGCACGTACCGGCGCGGGTGGTTATGGTCGTCGGGTGAATCGACTCGCCGACGCGACCTCCCCGTACCTGCTCCAGCACGCCGACAACCCGGTCGACTGGTGGCCCTGGTGCGACGAGGCGTTCGCCGAGGCGAAACGACGCGACGTACCGGTGCTCATCTCGGTGGGCTACGCGGCCTGCCACTGGTGCCACGTCATGGCGCACGAGTCGTTCGAGAACGAGCAGGTCGCCGCCCTGCTCAACGACAACTTCGTGTCGATCAAGGTGGACCGCGAGGAGCGTCCCGACGTCGACGCCGTCTACATGACCGCCACCCAGGCGATGACCGGTCAGGGCGGCTGGCCGATGACGGTCTTCGCCACCGGAGACGGCACCCCGTTCTTCTGCGGCACCTACTTCCCGCGCGCCAACTTCACCCGCCTGCTCCAGTCGGTCACCACCGCCTGGCGGGACCAGCGGGACGAGGTGCTGCGCCAGGGCGCCGCCGTGGTCGAGGCCATCGGGGGCGCGCAGGCCGTGGGTGGCCCCACCGCGCCGCTGGACGGCCCACTGCTCGACGCCGCGGCCGGCAACCTGGCCGGTGAGTACGACGAGACGAACGGCGGCTTCGGGGGCGCCCCGAAGTTCCCGCCGCACATGAACCTGCTCTTCCTGCTGCGCCACCACCAGCGCACCGGCGACCCGCGCAGCCTGGAGATCGTGCGGCACACCGCCGAGGCGATGGCCCGGGGCGGCATCTACGACCAGCTCGCCGGCGGTTTCGCCCGATACTCGGTGGACGCGCACTGGACGGTGCCGCACTTCGAGAAGATGCTCTACGACAACGCGCTGCTGCTGCGCGTCTACACGCAGCTCTGGCGGCTGACCGGCGATCCGTTGGCCCGGCGGGTCGCCCGGGACACGGCCCGGTTCCTCGCCGACGAGCTGCACCGGCCGGGTGAGGGGTTCGCGTCGGCGCTGGACGCCGACACCGAGGGCGTGGAGGGCCTGACCTACGCCTGGACACCCGCACAGCTCGTCGAGGCGCTGGGCGAGGACGACGGCCGCTTCGCCGCCGACCTGTTCGCGGTCACCGACGAAGGCACCTTCGAACACGGCACGAGCGTGCTCAAGCTCGCGCGGGACGTCGACGACGCCGCGCCCGAAGTTCGTACCCGCTGGCAGGGGGTGGTCGGGCAACTGCTCGCGTCCCGCGACACCCGGCCCCAGCCGGCCCGCGACGACAAGGTGGTGGCCGCCTGGAACGGCCTGGCGATCACCGCGATCGTCGAGTTCCTCCAGGTCGCCGCGCTGACCCTGGAGAAGCGGGACGAGGGCGCCAACCTGTTGGAGGGCGTCACCATCGTCGCCGACGGCGCGATGCGGGACGCCGCCGAGCACCTGGCCAGCGTGCACATCGTCGACGGCC
The DNA here is from genome assembly GCF_044454415.1 of Micromonospora sp. NPDC051543. Taxonomy (NCBI): domain Bacteria; kingdom Bacillati; phylum Actinomycetota; class Actinomycetes; order Micromonosporales; family Micromonosporaceae; genus Micromonospora; species Micromonospora sp. NPDC051543. Next base: position 15,331 of record NZ_JBITDT010000006.1, on the reverse strand, counting down.
GGCTGCGCCGGGTCTCCCGCGACGGCAGGGTCGGCGAGCCGGCCGGGGTGCTGGAGGACTACGGCTGCGTGGCCGAGGCGTTCTGCGCGCTGCACCAGCTCACCGGCGAGGGGCGCTGGCTGACCCTGGCCGGTCAGCTGCTGGACACCGCCCTGGAGCGCTTCGCCGCGCCCGGCGGCGCCTACTACGACACGGCCGACGACGCGGAGCGGTTGGTCGCCCGGCCGGCCGATCCGACCGACAACGCCACCCCGTCGGGGCGGTCCGCGCTGGTCGCCGGGCTGGTCGCGTACTCCGCGCTGACCGGCCAGGCCCGCTACCGCGAGGCCGCCGAGGCGGCGCTCGCCACCGTGGCGCCGATCGTCGGGCGGCACGCCCGCTTCGCCGGGTACGCGGCCACGGTCGGCGAGGCGCTGCTGTCCGGGCCGTACGAGATCGCGGTGGTGACCCACGATCCGGCCGGCGATCCGCTGGTGGCCGCCGCCCACCGGCACGCCCCGCCCGGAGCGGTGGTGGTCGCCGGTGTTCCGGACCAGCCCGGTGTGCCGTTGCTCGCCGACCGGCCGTTGGTCGACGGGCGGTCCGCCGCGTACGTCTGCCGGGGTTTCGTCTGCCAGCGGCCGGTCACCTCCGTCGACGAGCTGGTCGCCGAGCTGGGCTGAGTCGGGCACCGGTAGGCTGGCCGCGCTATGGATTCCCGTACCGGTCTGCCTGTTGTCGGCATGGTGGGTGGCGGCCAGTTGGCCCGGATGACCCACCAGGCCGCGATCGCCCTCGGCCAGTCACTGCGTGTGCTCGCGAGCGCCCCCGACGACGGCGCGGCGCTTGTCGCCGCCGACGTCCAGTACGGGGACCACACCGACCTGGCCGCCCTGCGCACCTTCGCCAAGGGCTGTGACGTGGTCACCTTCGACCATGAGCACGTGCCCAACGAGCACATTCGCACGCTGGCGGCCGAAGGGGCGACCCTGTACCCGCCGGCGGACGCGCTGCTGCACGCCCAGGACAAGCAGGTCATGCGGGAGCGCCTCACCGAGCTGGGTGCGCCCAACCCGGTCTGGCGGCCGGTCGGCGACCCCGCCGAGCTGGTCGAGTTCGGCGAGCAGGTCGGCTGGCCGGTGGTGCTCAAGGCGGCCCGGGGCGGCTACGACGGTCGGGGCGTCTGGATGGTGGACGACGTCACCCAGGCCGCCGAGCTGGCCGCGACGCTGCTCGCGGGCGGCACCCGGCTGATCGTCGAGGAGCGGGTGCCGCTGCGCCGCGAACTCGCCGTGCAGGTGGCCCGCTCGCCGTTCGGCCAGGTGGCCGCGTACCCGGTGGTCGAGACGGTGCAGCGCGACGGCATCAACGTCGAGGTGCTGGCTCCGGCGCCCGGTCTCGACGAGGAGTTGGCGGTCTCCGCCCAACAGCTCGCCATCGACCTGGCCACCGCGCTCGGTGTGGTCGGGCTGCTCGCCGTGGAGCTCTTCGAGGTGCGCGACGACGCCGGCCGACCCGCGATCGTGGTCAACGAGCTGGCGATGCGTCCGCACAACTCGGGGCACTGGACCATCGAGGGTGCCCGGACCTCGCAGTTCGAGCAGCACGTGCGGGCGGTGCTGGACTACCCGATGGGGGACACCGCGCTGACCGCGCCCGTCGTCGTGTCGGCGAACGTCCTCGGCGGCGAGCCGGACGGGATGTCGATCGACGAGCGGCTGCACCACCTCTTCGCCGCCGAGCCGGGGGCCAAGGTGCACCTCTACGGCAAGCAGGTACGCCCCGGACGCAAGATCGGGCACGTCACCGTGCTCGGTGACGACCTGGACGACGTACGGGCACGGGCGGCGCGGGCCGTGCGCTGGCTCCAGGTGGGGCACGAGTGACCCGGGTGGCCGCGAACCAAGGAGGACTCCGGTGACCACGGTTGGGCTGATCATGGGCAGCGACTCGGACTGGCCGACCATGCGGGCCGCCGCCGAGGTGCTCGACGACTTCGAGGTGTCGTACGAGGTGCGGGTCATCTCGGCACACCGGACCCCGGTCGCGATGATCGATTACGGCCGTGACGCGGTCGACCGAGGGCTCAAGGTGATCATCGCCGGTGCCGGTGGCGCCGCCGCGCTGCCGGGAATGGTCGCCTCGGTGACCCCGTTGCCGGTGATCGGCGTGCCGGTGCCGCTGAAGCACCTCGACGGCATGGACTCGCTGCTGTCCATCGTGCAGATGCCGGCGGGGATTCCGGTGGCCACCGTGTCGATCGGCAACGCCCGCAACGCCGGCCTGCTGGCCGTCCGGATCCTGGGCGCGTCCGACGAGACGCTACGGACCCGGATGGCCACCTACCAGCAGGACCTGGAGAAGCTCATCAAGACCAAGGACGCGGCCCTCCAAGCCACTTTGCCCTAACCCCCGAAGACCCCGCACCCCCACGCACCCTCCCACCCGGCGATCTTGCACTTTCGGTGGTCGTTGCGCGGCATTTGTCCACCTATGCGGCGACAGAAAGTGCAAGATCGCGGGAGGCCCCACCGACGAACCCGGCACGCTCACCGCGCCCACTCACCCACGCCGCCGTGACCCTCCGGTTTATCTCATGCCGCGTAGCGCGGTCTGGAGGCGTTCCTGGGCGCGACGACGGCGTTCGTTGCTGGCTCCGAGAACGAGCAGCAGGATGCCCACGGGGATCAGCACCAGCCACGGGCCGAGGCTGAACAGCGCGTGGATGGCGGCGATCGCGGTGACCGACGCGCCGACGATCACCGGTGCCTGCTGCCGGCTGGACGAGCCGAAGATCAGCACCGCCACCGCACCGAGCAGCAGCAGCATCTGCCGCAGCGTGCTGGACTCGGTGGCGAGCACGATCGCCAGGGTCGGCAGGAACGCGGCGACCAGCGCCGGCCCGTACGCCACCCAGCTGCTCAGGTCCGGTCGGTGGCGTAGTTCCAGCACGCCGACCAGCAGGGCCAGCGCGGCGAACGGCAGCGTGTACGCCTCGGGCAGCGCCACGTCGGCGACGCGCATCAGGATCCACCAGGCGGTGATCTCGCAGAACACGACCGCCCAGAAGAGGATCCGGCGCTCCACGGGCCGCCGGCCGGGCCGGGTCGCCGCGACACCGAGCACGGCGCCCCAGGCGGCCAGCAGGGCGGCGATGTGCCGTGGAGAGTCGAAGGCGAGCGCCAGCGCGATCAGGGCCGCGGCGTAGCCGGTCCACTGCACGGTGGATGCCTCGCGCTGTGCCTCGGGGCGGTGCAGCTGGGGCAGGGTCGCCGCGAGCACCTGGAGGACCGCGCCGACGGCGAGCACCCCGAACGCGGACCAGACCGGGGCCAGCCCGGCGATCAGGCCGGCGGTGAGCACGAAGAGCTGGGCCATGACCGAGGCGAACAGCCAGCCGAGGATCCGGGCGCGCTGGGTGGCGCCGAACAGGGCCGCCACCGCGCCCACGCCCACCGCGCCGCCGAGGGTGAACAGGGTGAGTTGCTCCTCGGCCAGGCTGCCGGCCAGGCCGGCGCCCCCGGCGGCCAGACCGATGACGAACACGAGCACCCGGGCCAGCCGCAGCGAACGGGCCGGCTCGACGAGCGGCGGTGGCGGGGTGAGGGCGAGACCGAGCATGGAGATGGTGAACACGGACAGCGCCGCCAGGGTGCTCGCCGGCCACCTGCTGCCCAGCGCGATGGGCGCGATCAGCAGCGTGACGGCCGCGCCGGGGAGCACCACCGGTACGGCACGGGACCGCCGTCCGCCGCTGAAACCGGTGGCGGCCAGGGCCGCCGTCGCCGTGAGCAGCAGCGCGGTCAGCACGTGGGTCGGATTGACCAGTTCCGGCGGCGGGGTGCGCAGTTCCGGCGGCGGACCCTGCCAGATCCGGTTCAACGTGCGCTGCGGCTCGACCAGGGCGAAGACCAGCGCGGGCGCGATCGAGACGAGGGCCAGGGCGGTCGGCAGGGCGGCGGCCGCGAGCGCGCCGGCGGAGGGGCTGACCCGCCACCGCCGCCGATCCGGGTCGTCCGGCAGCCGGCGCAGCGCGCCGTCGAGCAGCACCGCCCAACGGCGGACCGGCTGCGCGGCGGCGGTGGGCGGCACGGTCGCCGCGCGGATCAGCTCGGCGAGGACACCGAGCAGCGCGGCCGCGGCCGCGTAGACCCCGACGGGCAGGCCGGTCGGGATGGCGGCGAGCGCGCTGATGCTCGCACCGCCGACCACGGCCACACTGACCCACGGCAGGTACTGCGGCACGTGCCGGCGTACGGCGGCCACCCCGGCCAGACCGAGGCTCGACGCGGCCAGCGCGGCGGTCAGCACCACCTGCGCCGAGTGCTGGAACTCGACGGCCAGCGCCGCCACCGCGCCGGGCAACGCCAGCAGCGCGGCACCGGCCGCCGCGCCGCCGATCTGCGCCAGGTGCGGCGGCATGCCCTCCGTCTCGAGGTCGGTCACCTGGGGCCGGGCGAGGACGCGTGCCAGCGTCGCGACGACGACACCGATGAGCGCGATGCTGCCCAGCGCCAGCGCGGTGGTCCACGGGCGGACCAGGCCGGCGCCGGCCCCGTGCAACGCGACCACCCCGGCCACGGTGGCCCGGGACAGCCCGGCCCGAGCCTCCTCGGTGGCCACCGCCGCCATCCCGAAGACGGTGGCGACCATGGCTCCGACCAGCACCGGCGACCACCAGGGCAGGTCGAACGCGGCCGGCGCGCCGATGGTGGCGAGCACCACGGCCACGCCGGACGCGTCCCAGCGCCACGGCGGTGGCAGCAGGACGCCGGCGGCGACGGCCAGCAGCAGCAGCGCGATCGGCGCCTGCCAGGTCGAGCCGCCGGTCGGCGCCGCCGGCCAGTTGCTCAGGTCGCCGTTCCAGATCGGCCCGGGCGTGGCCAGCACGCCCACCCCGCCGCGCAGCGCCGTCCAACCGGCGAGCACCCCGATGAGGAGGCCGCCGACGGCGATGCCGAGGATCGGGCCGCGTCGCCACTCCTCGGGCATGGCGCGGGCGGCCACGGCGACGACCAGGACCAGGCCGGCGGCCACCGCCAACTGCCCACCCGGGGCGAGAACCGCAGCGATCCGCACCATGGTGGCGATCAGTGCGGTGGTCACCGCCGCGGCGGCCAGGTCCGAGCCGTCCATGGTGAGGTCGGAGCGGCGGCCGGCGTCGATCGAGGGGGCCAGGAAGAGCAGCACCGCGGCGATCAGCAGGAGCGCCCCGACCCACGCGTCGGCGACGGTGGCGCCGGGCGCGCCGAAGGCGGCGGCGGTGACGACGAGCGCGCCCATCCCGGTGCCGACCGACAGGGGTACCGGGATGCGCCGCTGGGAGACCTGCACCATCGCGGCGTACCCGAGGGTCACGCAGACGGCCAGGAAGCTCGCGGCGAGCACCGGTACGGTCGCCTCGCGCAGGCTGGCCGGGGTGGGAGTCTCGTCGACGGGGACGGTGGCGGCCACGAACGCGGCCACCGCGCCGGGCAGCGCGAAGGCCGCGCCTCCGGCGGCCCAGTCGGTGACCGTCTCGGCGGCGGCCGAGGCGATCCGGACCCGGGGCGCCAACGCGACCAGCGCGCCGGCCGCGAAGAGGGCGAGCAGGACCGCAGCCGTGAGCGCGGGCCGGGACAGGCCGGCGCCCGCGCCGAACAGGCCGACCACGGCGGCGCCGACTCCGTGGGCCAGGGCGGCCCGGGGGGTACGCGCGGAGAGGCCGACGACTCCGATGCCGATCGCGGTGACCACCATCGGCCAGGGGGCGGCCGCCCAACCGAGGCCGAACGACGCCGGCACGGCGAGCGCCGTCAGCGCGGCTCCGGCGACCGCGAACTCGCGGCGGATCTCCGGTGGCAGGGCCAGCATCGCGGCGATGGTGAGCAGGAACGCGGCGGCGGCGAGCTGCCACGTGGTCGGGCCGACGGCGGCGGCCAGCTCGGCGGCGTGCCGGTCCAGGTCGGCGTCCCAGGCGGGCAGTGCCGCCCGCACGGGGGCGACGCCGGCCCGCAGGGCTCCTCCGGCGACCACCAGCCCGCTGACGGTGAGCGCTACCGCCGAGGCGATCTGTGGACCGCGGCGGGCGGCCTCGGGGATCGCGCGTACCGCGAGACCGGTCGCCGTGATCACCGCCGCGATCAGCAGCAACGCCTGACCGGGCAGGGCTACGGAGGCGACCCGGCCGAACGCGCCGATCACGGCCAGGGTGACGATGCCGGCCGCCACGTCGGGCAGCGGTGGGCGGCGCAGCACCAGCGCGCCGGCCAGCCCGACGGCGGCGGCCAGTAGCAGCACCAGCCCCGCGCCGGTGGCCGTCGGCACGGCCTGTGCCCGTAGCAGCGCGGTGACCGCGTACGCCAGGGCGACCGCGACGGCCACCGCGTGCAGCGACCAGGTCAGCTCGCGCAGTCCGGGCACCGGGCGGGCGGACGGGGTGTCGGCGGCGCCCGCGCCAACGTCGACCACCTCGCCGGCCTCCTCCGGGTCGCCCTCCGGTCGGGCCTCGGCGTCGCGTTGCCGGGGCGTCGTCGACGGCGGGGCCGGCTCCGGCAGGTCCTGCCCGACGGCGCGCTCCACCACGATCGGCGAGCGGGCCAACCAGAGGTCGAGCAGGGCCACCAGGGTCAGCACCAGCGCCCAACCACCCGGCCCGGTGATCCGGTCGTACGCGAGCAGCGGCAGGACCGGCTGCGCGGCGACCACGGTCGCGAAGCGGGGTGCCCGCAGACCTGTCCAGGCCGCGTACCCGACGGACACGGCGGCGGTGGCCGCGAAGATCAACCCGGCGAAGACGGCGCCGGAGGTGCCGCTGCCGATCCGGTCCACCGCCCAGAGCGCGTAGCCGGCCAGCGGCACGAGCAGCAGACCCACCGCCGAGATCGTCTCCGCGGTGGAGGTGAGCCCGCGTCGCGCCAGCGCCGGCGGGGCGAGCAGCATCAGCGCGGTGGCGAGCAGCAGTACGCCGAGGCGGGCCAGCGCGTCCATCGAGCTGGTCGCCACCGCGGCGAAGACCACCGCGGCCACGGCGAGCAGCAGCGCGCCCAGCCCGAGCGGGATGTTCTGCACCTCCCGGCTGGACGCCTCCGGCGGGTGTTCGGGATCGTCGGCGTCCAGCCAGGACGGCCGGGGCGGGGGCGGCGGCGGGTCCTCCGGAACGGGCGGCGTGCCCTGGCGCGGAACCCGGGGCGGCGGCGCGCCGGTGCCGGGGCTGGCCGTCGGCGGCCGCCGACCGGGGCGCCGGCGCAGCACCCGGCGGGGCCGGGTGGCCTGCTTGATCCGCTCCTCACCGGCGTGGGAGAGGATGTCCCGCTGGAAGAGCGCGGCCTGCATCTTGGCAGCGATCTGCCGCTGCTCGCTGGCGATGGCGGCGTCGCGCCTCTTCATCTCCGCGATCGAGCGCTCGATGTCCGCCAGATGCTCGACCCACTGCGGCTGGTCGGCCCCGCAGTGGGGGCAGTGCACGGCCGGCTTGATCTCCCGGCCGCACGAGGAGCATTGAAAGGTCGCCACGACACCCCTCCACCCGCCGCACTGTGGACTCCCACTGTCGCAGCATGCCCAAAGCTGGCGCGGATTTCGACACTTGACGGCGGGTCCGGGGCAAACAACATCACCGGCCGGCCGCGTGGAGCGCTTCGCGGCCGGCCGGTGAGTCGTGAATCGTCAGGGTCGGCCCATGCCCCGGTACTCCCAGCCGGCCTGCGTCCACAGTGCCGAGTCGAGGCAGTTTCGCCCGTCGACGACCTTGCGGCCGCGGACCAGTTCGCCCAGGGCGACCGGGTCGGCGTTTCGGAAGTCCGCCCACTCGGTGAGGACGCAGACCAGGTCGGCGTCGGCGACCGCCTCGTTGATGCCGGGCTCGTAGGTCAGCTCGGGCACCGCGCGGCGGGCGTTCTCGGTGCCCTGCGGGTCGTACACGTGGACGTCGGCCCCGGCCTTCTGCAGCAGCGCGGCGACGGCGAGCGCCGGGGCGTCGCGGACGTCGTCGGTGTTGGGCTTGAAGGTCGCGCCCAGCACGGCGATCCGGGTGCCGGAGAAGTCCGGACCGGCCGGCCCGGAGCGGCGGCCGAGCAGGTCCGCCGCGAGCTGGAGCACGCGGGTCCGGCGACGCAGGTTGATCAGGTCGACCTCGTGCAGGAAGCGCAGCGCCTCGCCCGCGCCCAGCTCCTGCGCGCGGGCCTGGAAGGCGCGGATGTCCTTGGGCAGGCAGGCGCCGCCGAAGCCGAGGCCGGCCTGGAGGAATCGGTTGCCGATGCGCGGGTCGTAGCCGATCGCGCGGGCCAGTTGGGTGACGTCGCCGCCGCTGGCCTCGCAGACCTCGGCCATGGCGTTGATGAACGAGATCTTGGTGGCCAGGAAGGCGTTCGCCGCGACCTTGACCAGCTCGGCCGTGGCGAAGTCGGTGACCACCAGGGGCACCTCGCGGTCCTCGGTGGCGGCCAGGTCGAAGACGCCCTTGTGCGCGGCGTAGAGCATGCCGTTGGCCCACTCGCTCTTGACGCCGACCACGATCCGGTTGGGTCGCAGCACGTCGTCGACGGCGAAGCCCTCCTGGAGGAACTCGGGGCTCCACGCCACCTCGACGCCCAGGTCGTCCGGGGTGTGCTTGCCGACGAGCTGCTCGACCCACTCGGCGGTGCCCACCGGCACGGTCGACTTGCCCACGATCAGCGCCTTGCGGGTCAGGTGCTGGGCGAGGCCGGTCACCGACGCCTCGACGTACGACAGGTCGGCGCCCATTCCGTCGGCCCGCTGCGGGGTGCCGACGCAGATGAAGTGCACGTCACCGAAGTCGGCGGTCTCGGCGATGTCGGTCGAGAACCGCAGCCGGCCGGCGGCGAGGTTGCGCTTGAGCAGCTCGTCCAGGCCGGGCTCGTGGATCGGCACCTCGCCGGCGTTCAGCATCGCGATCTTGTCCGCGTCGACGTCGAAGCCGAGCACCTCGTAGCCCAGCTCGGCGTAGCAGATGGCGTACGTCGCACCGAGGTAACCGGTCCCCAGGAACGTCACCCGCGGCCGAGACGCGCCCGAAGGCGGCGTCACCGCGGCGATGGCGGGGGTCGGCTGGATGGTGGGGTAGGGGATCGTCACGCCTGTCTTCTCCGCTCGCACTGGCGGCGCGTCGTCGCGTCGCATTCTGCTGCGGCGCCTGGGCGGGCACCGGAGGGGTGGCTCACTGTCTGCCTTCCATCATCGCCCAGCGGCGCGGGTGCTCCGTCATGCCCATACCTACGCGCCGGTAACATCACCTGAACTGCAGTCGCTATCCTTCAGTCTGCGCGGTCGGCGGTCAGGGGAGGCCACAGACTGCGCATGATAGCGGTGAAGGGGAGGGGCCGACATGGCCGCAGGGGAGTCGTTCGACGTCTACCGGTTGCCGGAGGAGCACGAGGCGATCCGGGAGGCGGTCCGGGAGGTCTGCGCCGCCAAGGTGGCGCCGCACGCCGCCGAGGCCGACGAGACCGGGGAGTTCCCGAAGGCGTCCTACGACGCGCTGCGGGCCGCCGACTTCCACGCCCCGCACGTCCCTGAGGAGTACGGCGGCGCGGGCGCGGACGCCCTGGCCACCGCCATCGTGATCGAGGAGGTGGCGCGCGCCTGCGCGTCCTCCTCACTGATCCCGGCGGTGAACAAGCTCGGCACGATGCCGCTGCTGCTGGCCGGCTCCGACGAGATCAAGCGCCGCTACCTGACGCCGGTCGCGGCGGGCGATGCCATGTTCTCGTACTGCCTCTCCGAGCCGGAGGCCGGCAGCGACGCGGCGTCGATGACCACCCGCGCGGTGCGTGACGGGGATCACTGGGTGCTCAACGGCGTGAAGCGGTGGATCACCAACGCCGGCGTCTCCGAGTTCTACACCGTCTTCGCCGTGACGGACCCCGCTGCGCGTTCCCGGGGCATTTCGGCGTTCGTGGTCGAGAAGTCCGATCCGGGCGTGAGCTTCGGCGCGCCGGAGAAGAAGCTCGGCATCAAGGGCTCGCCGACGCGCGAGGTCTACCTCGACAACGTGCGGATCCCCGCCGACCGGATGATCGGCGCGGAGGGCACCGGCTTCGCCACCGCCATGAAGACCCTGGACCACACCCGGGTCACCATCGCCGCGCAGGCCGTCGGGATCGCCCAGGGCGCGCTTGACTACGCCAAGGGGTACGTCGCCGAGCGCCGGCAGTTCGGCAAGGCGGTCGCCGAGTTCCAGGGCATCCAGTTCATGCTCGCCGACATGGGCATGAAGCTGGAGGCGGCCCGGCAGCTCACGTACGCCGCCGCCGGCAAGTCCGAGCGGGGCGACGCCGACCTGACCTACTTCGGCGCGGCCGCGAAGTGCTTCGCCTCCGACGCCGCCATGGAGATCACCACCGACGCGGTGCAGTTGCTCGGCGGCTACGGCTACACGCGGGACTACCCGGTCGAGCGGATGATGCGGGACGCCAAGATCACCCAGATCTACGAGGGCACCAACCAGGTCCAGCGGATCGTCATGGCCCGGCAGCTCCTCGCCAACGTCGTCTAGGACCTGCCACAGACGTCCCCGCCGGCCCGCCCACGAACCGACCGGCAACGCCCCGGCCGCCGCAACCCCACGCGGCGGTCGGTGGCGCTGCCGATCCGTCCCCACGACGGTCGCCGGTGCGGTCGGTCATCCGATCGCCGTTCGCAACGCGGCGCCCAGCCCGGCCGTCTCGATCTCGGCGGAGTCCAGCAGGGCCCGGTGCGGGTTGCCGACCGGGGTCGGTTTGCCGACGGCGTAGCCCTGGGCGAAGTCCACCCCGTAGTCGCGCAGCAGGCGCAGGGTGGCCTCGCTCTGGACGAACTCGGCGGCGGTCCGGATCCCCAACCCCCGGCACATGTCGACGAACGACTGGACGATCACCTGGTCGGGACGGGACTCTTCGATCTTGCTGATGAAGTCGCCGTCGATCTTCACCAGGTCGATCGGGAAGTACTTCAGGTGGGTGAACGTGCCGTATCCGGAGCCGAAGTCGTCCAGGGCCAGCCGACAGCCGATGTCCCGGATCCCGCAGGCGAAGTCGATCGCCTGCGTCAGGTTGCCGATCAACGCCGTCTCGGTGATCTCGAAGGTGACCTGGGAGGGGTCGATGGCGTGCCGCTTCATGACCTCGTGGACATGCTCCAACAGGTGCGGATCGCCGAGCGACCGGCCCGAGACGTTCACCTGGTAGTGCGAGGTTCGTGGTCCGTGGGCGATCAGTTCCATGGTGTGGTCGATGACCCAGCGGTCTATCGGCCAGATCTCGTCGACCCGTTCGGCGACGTTCAGGAACGCCGACGGCGGTACCGGCTGGCCGGTGCCGTCGAGGACGCGCAGCAGGATCTCCTGGCGGGTGATCTGGTTGAGGCTCAGGTCGAGAATCGGCTGGGCATAGAGCGTGAAGCTGTTGCCGGCGACCGCCGCCCGGATTCGGCTCCGGCAGGTCTCCTGCCGGTCCTCGGGCCGGGCCGGCTGTCGCAGCACGGTCAGCGGCACCTGCTCCCGCTTGGCCTGTCGCCACGCGCTCTCCGCGTCCACCAGCAGGTCGAAGCCGCTGCTGTCGTCGCCGTCCTGGTACCGGACGAGACCGCCCCAGGCGTCGAGGCGTACCCGGTCCCGGTCCTGGCCGACGACGAACGAGTGACCGCGCAGGCTGTCGATGATGCTCTCCGCGATGGTCGTCGCCGACCTCATCGTGGTGTTCTGCAGCAGCACGCCGAACTCGCCCGGGCCGACGAGCCCGCACACGGCGGTCCGGCGGGCCACGTTCTTCACCACACCGGCGATCGCGGCGGCGAGCCGATCCTGGGTCGCGTGGTCGTGCCCGGAGGTCGGTAGGTTCAGCGGCTCGGCGGCCACCACGAGCAGGGCGCCCGACCCGCCGCGCTGGGTCCGGTCGACCTCGTCGGCGAAGCGCGGGCGGGTCAGCAGGCCGGTGGCCGGGTCGCGGCTGATCAGTTCGGTGCGTGCGGTCTCGCACCGGCGGGCGAGCCGGTCCCGCTCCTGGCGGGCCAGCTCCAGGTCGGTGACGTCCTGACCGGTGCCGATGATGCCGTGCGGCCGGTCGAACCGGTCGATCAGGACCTCGATGTAGCAGTGCACGTACCTGGTCGCTCCGTCCGGTCGGACCACCCGGTACGTCGTCTCCTTGACCGTCTGCGCACGCCACGCCAGGTGAATGGTCCGACGAACGGCCTGTGCGTCCTCGGGATGGACCAGCTCGAAGAGCAGATCGGCGGAGGGCCGGATCGTGCCGGGGGCACAGCCGAGGATCAGCGACATCTCGTCGGACCAGGAGATCTCTCCGGTGGCGGAGATCCAGGTGATGGTGCCCAACTTCGCCAGCTGGGCCGCACGGGCGATCCGGGCGGCTTCGTCGGCGTCGGCGTCGGCGTTCAGCGGGTCGTGCGGGTCGACGTCCACGACGAGATCCCGCCCGGCCGTCACGGCGTGGGCGTAGGCCTGCTGGATCTGCCGGCTGGCGCGTCGGGCGCGCGCGCGTTCGAGGGGGGTGGGAGCACGTTCGGCCGCGAGTGCCAGGACGTCGTCGAGGTTCACGATGACCTCCCCGTGGGCTTGTTGAAACCGGCCTGTTCCGCGAGGCGCTGCAGATGCTGACGCGCCTGCTGCTTGTAGGCGCGAACGGTGGTGTGGGCGAGACCCAGCATCCTGGCGATGTCGAGGTCGCGCCAGCCGTCGAAGAAGAGGACGAACACCTCCGCCTGCCGGGGCGGCAGTTGCTGCAGCCACGCGACGAGCAACTCGTCCGCCTCCCGAGGATCGGTCGGCTGGGTGAGGAACTCGGGGGGCACCTCGTCCAGGTTCGTCGTGGTCGTGCTGGTCCGGGTTCGCCGGCTCTGCTGCCCCTGGAGCTTGTGCCGCGCCGTCTTGAGCACCCAGGCCAGGGGCTTCTCGAAGGTGCGGATCTGCGCCCACTTGGCCCGAGTGGTGATGAATGTCTCCTGGACCGCCTCGTCGACGAGGTCCCGATTGGCGCAGCGGGCCCGCAGGAAGCGCTCGACCCGCAGGAAGTTGTCGTCGCAGAAGGCCGTGAAGGACGCCTCCAACTCGGCCGGGGTGGGTTCGGGCGAGCGGGTCGCGGCGCGGGCCGCGGCAGAACTGTTCCGGTTCACGCCGCCTCCTCGTCGCTGGTCTGTCGAGGTCCACGTAGCTCCACGACGCGGTGCCCGTCACGGTCCCGCTCGTCGACCGTGATGTTCTCGTGGCGACCACTGACCAGGGTGATCAAGCCGGCCGCCCGGGCCGCCGTCCGTGTAGACAGCTCCCGCTCCGCGTGGAGCCGGGTGCGGTGCCGGAGGTAGGCGCGGACCAGCCCGATCACCGCCCCGGCCACCAGTCCCAGAACCACTGCGGTCGAGCTGTCGGGAACAAGCCCTCGCAATTGATCGATCATTCTCGCCTCACGCATCCGTAGTGGCCATTCCGCATATAACTCTCTGTGGAGGGGCGGAATGTAGATGGGGATGCTCGTGGAATCTGTGAACATGATCAACTGACGGCTCTTAGCTGTATCTATTCCACCGTTCGGCCACAATAGACGGTTCGTTCGGGCAGGCGGCGGCGGAAACGCGAATATCGCGCTCCGTAGTCGAACTGCGGCTGATGGTGCTCGACCAAAAATGGGATTTGCATTGAGCGAAAATCGCGACCCAGTTGGACTGGGTTCATTCGTCGCTCGTGGCGACTCCGCCCGGTGGGAATCGTGCCCGGCCCGGATGGCGTTGCAGGGCGAGAGGATCATTCTCCCCGCGCCGTCCGGTCACCACCGTCGACGGCGCGTCCGCCCGCGCACAGAGATCGAGATGATGAAGCAGCTGTCGGAGAAGATCGGCCACGACGCCTCGCCGGGGCCGGACGCGCTGCCTGGCGACCTGATGACCAACCGCCAACGCACCCAACTCGTGCTCGTGCTCGGTGCGTTGATCGCCATCGGCCCCCTGACCATCGACATGTACCTGCCGGCGCTGCCGGCCATCACCACCGGCCTGCAGACCACCGAGACCGCCGTGCAGTTGACGCTCACCGGCACGTTGGTCGGCCTCGCGCTGGGCCAGTTGCTGATCGGGCCGGTCTCCGACGTGGTCGGCCGACGCCTGCCGCTGCTCGCCGGCCTCGCCGCGCACATCGTGGCGTCCGTACTGTGCGTCGTCGCGCCCAACATCGCCGTGCTCGGCGCACTACGCGTCCTGCAGGGCCTCGGCGTCGCCGCCGCCACCGTGGTCGCCACGGCCGTCGTCCGCGACCTGTTCAGCGGCGCGTCGTTCGCGCGGATCTTCTCCCGGTTGATGCTGGTCATGGGTCTCGCGCCGGTTCTCGCACCGACGCTGGGCAGCGGGCTGCTGCGCTGGACCGAGTGGCGCGGCGTGTTCGCGGCGTTGGCCGTACTGGGCGCGTTGCTGATCGTCGTCGCGGCCACGAAGCTGCCGGAGACCCTCGACGTGTCGCGCCGCCGGCGCGGTGGTGTCGCGGCGACCCTGCGGGACTACCGAGGACTGGTGAACGATCGGGCCTTCGTCGGTCTGGTGCTGGTCGCCGGGCTGGCCATGGCGTCGCTGTTCGCGTACGTCTCCGGGTCGTCCTTCGTCCTCCAGCGGGAGTACGGCCTCGACGAGCAGCAGTTCGGCCTGGCCTTCGGCGCCGGCGCGGTGGGCCTGATCGGGGCCACCCAGTTCAACGTCCGGCTGCTGCGGCGCTACACGCCCCAGCAGATTCTCGTCATGGCCCTGATCGCGGGGACGGCGGCCGGTCTGCTGCTGGTGCTGTTCGCCGCCACCGGCATCGGGGGCCTCGGCACCCTGCTCGCGTCGCTGTGGCTGGTGCTGGCCGCGGCCGGTCTGGCCCTGCCGAACGCGCCCGCGCTGGCGATGAGCCGACACAGCGAGGCGGCGGGTACGGCAGCGGCGCTGCTCGGTGCCGTCCAGTTCGGCGTCGGCGCGCTGTCCGCGCCCCTTGCCGGCCTGTTCGGGACGGGGAGCGTACCGATGGCGATCGTCATCGCGGGCGGCATGGCCGCGGCGCTGGCGGTCATGGTCCTGGTCGTGCCCCGCGCCACCCTCGGCGCGGTCGACCCGGACCTGGCCGTCGCCGTGCACTAGGCAGCGGGTCTGGTCGGGCGGGCCGGGTTTCCGGCCCCCCCCCCCCGCCCCCGCTAGACGGGGGGTGCGCGGGCCGCCGCGGACCCCGCCGCCGGCGGGGCCCCCGCCGGTGGGGCCCCCCCCCGCCCCGCCCCGGCCGGCGGGGCCGCCCGGGGGGCCGGGGGGGGGGGGGCGGGGGCGGGGGGGGGGGGGGCGGGGGGGGGCCCCCCGACCGGGTGGCGGTCGGGGTGGCCGAGCGGCTCATCGCCGAACGGGTCAGCCA